>DATENA010000102.1:0-5363 GCA_035275285.1 Fibrobacteria bacterium
GAACCGCTCCCGCGGCGACGTGACGGCCACCGCCGAAGTGAAGGCGCATCTCGAGTCCGTGGACGCGGAATCGGCGGGGCGGATCAAGCTCTTCGGCCGGGATACCACGGTGGATTTCTCGCAGTTCAAGCCCCGCGGGCATTACACCCGGACGCCCCGGCTCAAGACCTACTTCCAGGCCATGATGTGGCTGTCGCGCGCCGACCTGGCCTTCGACCTGCGGCCCCAGGAGAAGGGCAAGAACGTCCCGGCCTTCACGCGCATGAAGAAGGACGCCCTCACGCTGTGGGATTGCGTGGTCAATTCCGGATCCTATCCCGCCTGGCTGGAGATCAACGGGTACGTGGAATACCTGGTGGGCATGAGCGACGGCCTCAACCTGCGGGGCATGGGCGCCGTGGCCCAGAACCTGGGCGTCCGGAGCGTTCCCGAATACCTGGAGGCCTTCCCGGAAGCGCGCTTCGATTCGGTGGTGGCCGCGGGGAAGTTCGGCGCGCAGGCCATCCTCTCCCAGGCCAAGGAATACGCGCCCGGAGGCGCGGACGATCCCGACCTTTCCCCCATCTGCAACTTCATGCCCCAGCGCTTCATCCTGGATTCCTATACCTTCTCCCAGGCGGTCTTTCCCCTCACCGAGGAACTGATGCCCTCCTCCCAGCAGATCGCGTTCGCCTTGGGCGACAATTCCGCCCTGGCGGACCTGCCCGCGGCCAGGGGGAACCGGGTCTACGGCGTGCTGGGGGCCCAGCGCGCCTTGTACGACCGCATCAGCGCGGAGGGCTGGCAATCCAACATGTACACCTCGTGGCTGGGATTCCTCCGCGAGCTGAATCCGCCCCAGGGTAACCTCAAGGTTTCCCCCGCGTTCCGCACCGCCGTCTGGCGCAAGAAGATGCGCAATACCCAGCTGGCCTCCTGGGCGCAGCTCCGCCACAACACCATCCTCTACGCCAAGCAGTCCTATACCGGCGGCCTCGGGTGCTCGTTCCCCAAGGCCTACGTGGAACCGTACCCGGAGTTCTTCCGGGCCGTGGCGGCCTATGCCCGCGTGGGCGCGGCCACCTTCAAGGCGGGAAGGCCCGCCGTGGCGGCCTACTTCGCCAAGCTGGAGGAGATTTCCGGGAAACTGGCCGAGGTCGCGCTCCGCTCCGCCCAGGGCCTGGGGCCGACGGGAGCCCAGGGGGCCTGGCTGACCACGGCGCTCAGCTCCACGGCCGTGCCGCAAGGATGCACCCAGGTCAGGATATATGACGGATGGTACCTGGCCCTGAACTACAACCCCAAAGCTTCCCTGGAAACCGGCACGGATTACACCATCGCCGACGTGCACACCCATCTCAAGGACGATGCCGGCCCCGACATGGTCCTGCACGAGGCTTCCGGCGAGATCCACCTGGCCGCGGTGGCGGTGCAGGAGGATTCCTGCGTGGCCTTGTACGTGGGACCGGTCGGTTCGTTCTACGAGGTGACGCGCAAGGGGGACCTGAAACGCTATACCGACGAGGAATGGACCGACGCGATCCTGAAACGGGACACCCTGGTCGCGCGGCCGGCCTGGACCGCGCCCATGATGGGCCCGTAACCGCCGGTTCCGGGAGGGAAATCCCGTCCGTCACGACCTGTTCCGAAACTAATCGTTCCGAACGCGCCGGCCCGGGCGGCCGGCGCCGGGTGCGGCGAGGGGGTAACCCCTGGGTGCAGGGCCGTTCCGGATCAATGAGCGCCAGCGGATGAGAATGCCGGAACTTATGGGGCGGAACGGGATTACGAGAAAACCTCGGGTTTTTCGGCTCTTTCCCTCCCGAAACGCAAAAAATCACGGCCCCCGTTGGAATAACCCGTATTATATTTAGCCTCAATCAGTTACTTGGCGTTCGGGTAGGATCGGTATCATGCAGGTTAAGGCGCATGACGCCAGGGTTTTACCGGGTGGCTGACGTGTTCTCAAAGAAGGAATCTCAGATGAATATTTATGTCAGCAACATACCCTACCAGACCACCGAGGATGAGCTCCGGGACGCGTTTGCGGCGTTCGGCAACGTAAGTTCGGCTCGCATCATCAAAGACAAGCTGACCGGCAAATCCCGGGGTTTCGGGTTCGTGGAAATGGGCAACGATGACGAAGCCCGCGCCGCCCTCGAAGGTATGAATGGAGCCGAACTGACGGGTCGCAAGATCAACGCCCGCGAAGCCCGTCCCCGCGAAGAGGGTCCCGGCGGCGGTCAAGGCGGATTCCGCCGCGATAGCCGTCCCAATACCCAGAGCACCAACCGGGGCACTTACTAAGCATCCGTTGCGGGACGCTGTGTCGTCTCCGCGGTCCTGCTGCCTCCGACGGCCGGGTGCGCCCGGCCGCCGATTCCTTTTTGTTTTCCGGCGCTCCGCCGCACCTTTCGACCCCCCCTCCCCCGCAAATTCCCGATTCGTTCCTGTTTTATAAGGTTTTTGGCCCTTATGAGGGCAGAATAAGCCGATTTGGTTGGGCAAAGGGCGTTGCGAATTTTTATGTTTCCCAGATGACTACCGCCGATCCCCTTTCCGTTCTGGAGGAAACCCAGCCGGAAGCCGGGCGTAAAGGTCCGGCGCGTCACGCTTTCTTCATCAGCACTCCCCGCAATCTGGAGCCGCTGCTGGAGGAGGAGTTGCGCGACCTCGGGATCGCCGACGTGAAACAAGCGTACCTGGGAGTGGAAGCCAAGCTTTCCCGCGAAGAAGTGTACCGGGTGGTATACGCCTCGCGGCTGGCTTCCCGGGTGCTCCGTCCCCTGGCCACGTTTCCCTGCCGCAATCCCGACGAATTGTACGAGCATGCGGTCAAGTTCAACTGGGCCCGCATCCTGAAGGAAGGCCAGACCCTGAAGGTGTCCGCCTCGGTTTCGGATTCGGCCATCACCCACAGCCAATACGCCGCCCTCAAGCTGAAGGACGCCGTGGTCGACAGCCTGCGCGAGCGCACCGGCGCCCGCCCTTCCATCGATCGCGAGACCCCGGACGTGCGCCTCGATCTGTTCCTGCGCCGGGACCAGGCCACCATCAGCCTGTATTATTCGGACGGCATCATGCATCGCCGCGGTTACCGCATCCAGGCGGTGGACGCCCCGCTCAAGGAGAACCTGGCCGCCGCCGTGCTGCTCTTCTCCGAATGGAAGGGCGATCGCCCGCTGGTGGACCTGTTCTGCGGCAGCGGCACCTTCCTCATCGAAGGCGCCATGATCGCCACGCATACGCCCGCCGGGTTCTTCCGCGAGACCCAGGGTTTCGAGACGCTGCCGGACTTCTCCGAGTCGCTCTGGGCCAAGGTCAAGAGCGAATTCACCAAGGCCATCCTGCCCCTGCCCAAAGGCCTCATCACCGGGGTGGACATCAGCGCCCGCGCCATGGCCGCCACCCGTGCGAACCTCGCGCGCACCCCGTGGCTGGACGCGGTCAAGCTGGTGCAGAAGGATTTCGCCAAGCTGGAAGGCCCCTATCCGGACCGCACCGTGGTCGCCAATCCGCCCTACGGCGTGCGCCTGGAGGACACGCAGGAAGGCTTGCAGGAGTTCTACAAATCCCTGGGCCAGTTCCTCAAGACCAAGTGCCCGGCCTCCAAGGCCTACGTGCTGATCCCGGACAAGGAGCTGGAAAAGGAAATCTGGTTCAAGCCGGAGCGCCGCCTGGTCATCGACAACGGCGCGCTGGAAGTGAGCGTGGCGGAATACTCCATCATGCCTCCCCGGGAGGACGTTCCCGGAAAGCCCGCCCGGGCGGAAAAGTCCGAGAAGGCCGCGAAGGCCAAAACCCCTCCGGCAAAATGATCGTCCTGATCACCGGCGCCACGGGCTTCATCGGAAGGGCCCTGTCGGCCCGGTTGGCGGCGGAGGGCCATTCCCTCCGCGTCCTCACCCGTAACCCGAACCTTACCCCATCCCGATCCGGCCTGCCCCCGGGCGCGCGGGCCTATCCCTGGCCTTCCGGCGGTCCCGTGCCCGAAGAGGCCCTGGACGGGGCGGAAGCGGTGGTCCACCTGGCGGGGGAAAACATCGGCGCCTGGCCCTGGTCGCCGGAGCGCAAGCGGCGCATCCTGGAATCGCGCGTCCGGGGCACGCGGTCCCTGGTGGAAGCGATGGGCCTGCGCCGGGAACGGTGCGCCAGGGAAGGGAATCCGCTGCGGCCATCCGTTTTCGCGGCGGCCTCAGCGGTGGGATATTACGGGGATGGAGGCGGGGAGGCCCTCGCGGAAACCCACGCCCCCGGAAAGGGATTCCTGGCGGAAGTCTGCATGGCCTGGGAGCGGGAGATCTTCCAGGCCCGCGATCTGGGCCTCCGCACCGTGGCGGTCCGCAACGGCCTGGTGCTGGGCCGGGGAGGCGCCCTGGGGAAACTGGCGCCGGCGTTCAAGCTGGGCGGGGGCGCCGTGCTGGGGTCGGGAAAGCAATGGTGGAGCTGGGTCCACGTGGAGGATACGGCGGGGATTTTCGCCCATGCCCTGGGCAACCCGGAGTTGGAGGGGGCCGTGAACGGCTGCGCCCCGAATCCGGTGACGCAACGGGACTTCGCCCGCGCCCTGGCCGGCGCGCTGCGGCGGCCGCTCTTGTGGAAGGTGCCCGCCTTCGCCTTGCGATTGGGCCTGGGCGAAATGGCCGGCACCTTGCTGGCAGGCCAGAAAACGGATGCGTCCAAGCTGGCGAAAGGGTATGTTTTCCGGTACCCGGACCTGGCCGCGGCGCTGGAAAACCTCTTGCGCTAGGGTACCCGTGGAGTCGGAAAATGGAGGGACGCGGGAGATTCCCGTCCCGCAACGTTCCAATGCGTTCCGAGAGGTTGAACATGACCGGCACCGAATCCCCCCGTCTTCCCATCCTCCTGTGCCTGCTCGCCTCCCTGGCGGCCGGAGACGGGCCCTTCAACGATCTGTCTCCCGGAATGTCCGCGCCGCCCACCCTCAAGGCCGATACCGCCGTCTACAATCCGGATCGGGGCGTGCTCCAATACGCCTTCACCTTCGTGAACCCCTCGGATTCCGTCCTCTACCTGGATTGCCAGGTGCCGCCCCGGGCGACCCTTTCGGGAAGCACCCTGGTCCTGGATTTGGATCGCACGGCCATGCAGGCGGATGCGAGCCCCTTTCCACCCCAGCGGATTGGAGGCAACCAGACGTTCCAGGGCCAGCGCCGGTTGGACCGGGTGTTCGGGGACTCCCAATCCCGCCCCGAATTCACGAGCCTGCAATTGCGGATGGCCTTTTATCCAGAGCGGGACTCCGGCGAAGGCGAATCCTTCGTCACCGCGCGGCGGAGGCTGGCGGTGAGCCGGAACATCGCGGTGGCAAGACGGGGAAAAGCGCCGGTGGCGCCGAGGGTTTTGAAGAGGAGGGTGGGGGG
>DATENA010000103.1:0-10478 GCA_035275285.1 Fibrobacteria bacterium
TCGATTCAGTGGGCGTATTTCCAGGCCACGGCCAGGATGGCCCCCAGCCCCACCAGCAGGATCAGGACCTTGGCGATCACGGGCATCCCCGATTTGGTCTCTTCGTTGAGCCAATTGGGGGCGGTGGCGGGAGCTTCCGAGGCGTCCCCGGCCGCTTCCGCGGGAGGGACGGGAGGAGCGTCCGCGCCGGCGTAACCGGCATGTTCCTGGGGATAGGCCGCGGTCTCGGCTCCGGGAGCGCGCGGCGCATCGGAGAGGCCTGCGGCGGCGGGGGACGCCGGCTCCAGGCCGTCCATGCCCCGGCGCCTGCCTTCGGCCAGGATCAGTTTCACGGCCACTTCCGGGCCGTTGGCCCGGCTCGAGGCCAGCATTTGCCGCAACTTGGCATCGGAAACCGTGGCCAGCTTTTCTTCGAATTCGTTCAGCTTCATCGGCCAGCCCTTTCACAAGCATGCCATCGGGAGCCTCACGGGACGCCCCGAAAAAGACGCAGGGTTTCCGGAACCGGGGATCCGGAAATGCCCTTGGCCTATAGTGTAGCAAACAAATAATGCGCTCTGCCAAGGTGAATTCAGCGTAAGCCCAAGTCCCGCCTCCCGTTGCCGTGCCGGACCCCCTCCGGATCGGCGGTTTGACATCGCCTTACAATTGCTAAATTCCTCCGCTGCTGACGCAGTCGTCCCTTTTACAACCAAAGGAGCATCCCTTGGCCACAGGCAAGTCCCGCTTTTCCGTCGCAGCTACGCATATTATCTTCACCCTCGGCCTGTCGGCGGCCTGGAGCGCCGATGCGCCCGCGCAAAGCACGGGTTCGCCCGCGAAAAGCGCGGGTTCGCCCGCGAAAGCGGCGGCCGCACCCGTCCAAGGCGCGCGGGCCCCGGGCCTGTACGCCGAATTCTATACGCCAAAGGGCAAAATCGTGACCGTACTCGAATATGAGAAGGCGCCCCTGACCGTCATCAACTTCGTGGGATTGGCCGAAGGCACCAAGCTCTCCAACAAGCCCGCGGGAACCCGTTTCTACGACGGCCTCACCTTCCATCGGGTGGTCCCGGAGTTCATGATCCAGGGCGGGGATCCGCAGGGCAACGGCACGGGAGGACCCGGCTACCAGTTCCAGGACGAGTTCGATTCCACCCTGAAGCATGACAAGCCCGGCGTCCTGTCCATGGCCAACTCCGGCCCCGGGACCAACGGCAGCCAGTTCTTCATCACCCACGTGCCCACGCCGCACCTGGACGGGCGCCACTCCGTGTTCGGCCACGTGGTGGAGGGGCAGGACGTGGTGAACGCCGTGGTGGTGGGCACCGTCATGGACAGCGTGCGCATCCTGCGCGTCGGCCCCAAGGCCAGGAAATTCAAGGGCGATGAAGCGGCCTTCCAGGCCCAGTCGAAGAAGAGCGCGGACGTGACCGCGGCCAAGAAGAAAAAAGAGGAAACCGAAAGGAAGAAGATGGAAGCGGCGACCAATGAACTGATCAAGAAGGCCACGGCGACCCCGTCCGGCCTCAAGTACATCATCACGCGCCCCGGGACCGGGG
This sequence comes from Fibrobacteria bacterium, assembly GCA_035275285.1. GTDB lineage: Bacteria > Fibrobacterota > Fibrobacteria > UBA11236 > UBA11236 > Chersky-265. The sequence continues at coordinate 1,542 of DATENA010000103.1, forward strand.
CCAAGCCGGCTTCCGGAGCCTCGGTGAAGGTGCATTACGCCGGCCGCCTGACGGACGGCAAGGAGTTCGACAACTCCTACAAGCGCGGCCAGCCCATCGACTTCAAGGTCGGCACCGGCATGGTCATCCCCGGATGGGACGAGGGCATCATGCTCATGCAGAAGGGCGAGAAGCGCACCCTGATCATCCCTCCCAACCTGGCCTACGGCCCCGACGGCCGCCCGCCGGTCATCCCCCAGAACGCGACGCTCGTATTCGACGTAGAGCTGGTGGACTTCCAATAGGACCGGAGGGATCCCGCCCCGCCGTCCCCGCCGGGGATCCGGGACCGGGGTTCCCCATAAGGAGCGTGCAATGAACCTGGTTCGATCGAGCCTGGCGGCGCTGGCCATCCTGGCCGCGTACGCGCATGGGGACAAGCTCAAGGACCATCTCTCCGTGTTCTTCGAGATGGAGCCGCAGGATTCCGTGGTGGCGCTGGAACAGAAATCCGCGACCCTGCTGATGATCACCGTGGCGGATCCCGCCACCGGGCTGACCCGCACCCTGAAAGAGGAAGTGGGCGCCAAGCCCATGGAAAAGCTCCTCATCGAGTCCAACGATCTGGGCCTCAAGACCATCCACTGGTCCCCGCCCGGGGAAAGCCCCGGGTCCGGGACGGAGGAGCCGATCCCTTCCGGCAAGGCGGGTAACCCGCCGGCTACGGTGGCGGAGCCCCCGCCCGCCGCTCCCGCCCGGCCCAGGTCCGCCCGCAGCCTGGCCTCCGAGCGCAAGAACCGCATGTGGTACATGGGGACCCAGACCCTCTTGGGCACCTACGTCTATGGCGTGGCCATCCCCAACGCCTATGAATCCGTGAGCGTCAAGGCGCGCATCGCCACGCCCATGATCGTGGCGCCCTTCGCCTTCGGGGCCAATTTCTGGGTCGCCAAGAACCACCCTTTCGAGGACTCGCATCTCAAGGGAACCACCTACCTGAGCATCGCGTCGCTCTACGCCTCCCATGCCGTCCCCTTCTCCCTGATCGATTGGGACGAAGAGCCCTACAAATACGCGAGCTTCCTTTCCATGGCCGCCTATCCCCTGGGGATCTGGGGAGGTTATCTGCTGGGCGACAAGTACGTGGACCGGCCCGGCCGCATCGATACGGAAGCCAAGTTCGCCCTGGGCTTCGGCGCCATGGGCTTCTTCTCCCCCTGGCTGTATTACACGAACGTGAACAAGCATAGCGAGGCCATCCTGCGCCTGGGGCTGGGCCAATCCGTGGTCCTGGCCACCGCGGGCCATTTCCTGGCGGATCAATACCGCAGCGGCGAGAACATCCCGGACGGCGTGAACACGGGCATCCTGGACCATACCGTGCTGGGCGCGGCGGCGGGATTCGAGATCGCGGCCATCGGCGACGCCTCCTCGGTGCGTCCCTGGCTGGGCGCGGCCCTCCTGGGCGGAACCCTCGGCTTCATGGAAGGCCTCTACTACTACCGCGACAGCTACGACAGCAAGGAACGCGGCCTGTACAACTCCCTGGGGCTGGCGGCCGGGGCCCTGATGGGCGGCGGATTCGCATTCCTTTTCTATGACGGGGAAAAATCCGACTACCGGAACAAGAACCTCATCACCGGCCTGCTGGTGGGCGGCGCCTGGCTGGGCTACTGCGCCACCAACCTGCTCACCGACGGGATGGAGGACCGCACCGGCCTGCGCCCTGCCGGTTGGAGCGATCGCCTGGCCGTGAACCTGGTCCCCATGCCGGAACCGGCGTCGCGGGACAGGGAATTCTACCTGCGTTTCCGGGTGCCGGGCGTAACCTACAGGTTCTAGGACCCGGGGGTTCCGGGCGCGCGCCCTCTCCGATTTTCCCTGATATTCCCTATTTTCGGAAAGGTCAGAAAGCGGCCTACAAACGGTACGTGAATCCGGGGAAAGTAATCTATTATATGGAGATAGCAAGGGTGTGGCGGGGGCCCCTGAGACCGGAATTACGGCGCACATTTCCAACCGTAGGGGTTACGCACACATGAATCTGGTCGAGGTCATCCAGCCCACCCCGGATGTCATCCGTCTTTTCCTCGAACCACGCTTGCAGGCCGGCAATTTCGTCCTTTCCCTTCTCACCTCCCTGGGGCAGGAGAAGGCGAACAACTTCGCCAATGTCAATCATTACCTGGATTCCTCCCTGGGCGACTCCTTCCAGACCCTGGAAGGCATGGGCGATTTCCAGTTCCAATTGGAGCAGACCAAACCCAAGGGATTCGATCGGGAACTGGAAGCCGAATATGCGGAGCTCAAGGCCAAGGCGCAAGGCAGCCTGGTGGAATTGCACCGCGCCAAGATCAAGCTGAACGATCTCAAGATCGCCCTGTGCCGTTTCATCATCAATCATGAATCCCCCACCAAGACGGGTTCGCGCATCTACCATTCCGTGGAGGAATGGATGGACGCGGCCGCCCTGGCGGAGATGCGCCTGGCGCGCGCCATTTCCCCCACCGTGGACCGCAACCTGCAGAGGCTCCTGGCCCTGTTCATGACCTTCCGCTCCATCGTCTGCTCGTACGACGGCCCGTCCATGTACATCCGGCAGATGGAGAATTCCCTGGCCTCCCTGGACGCCATTTACGAGAAGATCCGCCTGGAAATGGAAGTGCTCAAAGCCACGCGCACCCTGGTGGAGACCCGCCGGGAGCTCTCCACGGCCAAAATCAACCTCACCAGCCTGCAGAACCAACTGCATGACAAGGCGGCCAAGGACGAACGGCTGGCGCGGCTGATGAGCCTGCAGGAGAAGTCCGCCTTCCCGCAGATCTTCATCATCGGCGCGTGCCTGGTGGCCCTGTCGGGCCTGGTCGGGTACTTCCTGACGCACAACCTGCAGACGGCCAAGCGGGGCGGGTCCGAACTCTTCTCCCAGCGTTCCTGCCGCGAGATCGAGCGCCAACTGGACAAATCCCCGCGCTACAAGAGCCAAGTGCTGATCTTCCGCAAATTCGGCCGGGAGATCTTCTTCCGCGCCAACGCCGCCACCTGCGAAAAACTCTACCGCCTGGATTCCCTGCAAATCGGGCCCTTGAGCGACGTGCTCCAGGCGGATTTCCAGGCCGGCAACCAGGCGGAAGCGTCCTACAACGGAAACCGCTTGCTGCAGGTCAAGGACGTGGGCATCAACAAACTGGTGGTGAAGCTCTCCAACCGCACGGAGAAAAACGTGGAGTACAAGCTGAAGGTGCTGGAACGCGCGACCCAGATGCGCGCCATCCTCGAACCGGACAAGGACGGCCTGGCGGAAGATTTGCTGATCGTGGATTTGACGGTGAAACCGGCCCCGGAAAAGCTCTGACGCGCCCGCCCCGGCGGTTCAGGCCTGTTCCTGGGGCTTGCCCAGGACCTGCTCGATGGTTTCCCGCAGCGTCTTCAATTCATACGGTTTGCCGATGACGGCCGTGAAGCCCGCGGCGGCCTTGGAAGCGTCCTGGTCCTGTTCCGAGAAACCGCTGGAAAGGATGCCTTTGGCGTCCGGATCCAGGCGGCGCAATTGCTCCATGGTCCGGAAGCCGTCCATGCCGTCGGGCACGAGCCAATCGAGGATGGCGGCGTCGAAGGGCCGGCCCAGGTCCCTGTGCGTCTGGTACAGGTGCAGGGCCTCTTCGCCGTTCCGGGCGAGAATGGCCTCATAGCCCAGGAATTCCAGCATTTTTCCGGCCACGGTGCGGACTAGATCTTCATCGTCCATCACCAGAATCTTTGCTTTGGCCAACGTCCCCATCCTTTGCTCGCAATTCCCTCAATATAATTTTCTCGCGCCCGAAAACCCGGAATTGATGCGGATTCGCAGGTTGTTGTCCGTAAAATGCTCCTTTTCCAAATTTTCCCTTGTGCAATCCGTCCGGCCCGCCTATTCTTTGCCCAGGCCCCGCCATGGAATCCATCTTCGCCTACACCGAATACCGCCGTTACCTGGCGGACTTTTTTGAGGAACGCAAGCGTCTCAACAAGCATTTCTCCTTGCGCATGCTGGCGGAACGCTCCGGGTTCAAGGCTCGTGACTATTTGATGCGCGTCATGCGCGGCGATCGGAACCTCTCCCTGGAAGGCATCGATAAGTTGTCTGTGTTTTTCCGATTTTCGGAAAAACAGGCCGAATATTTCCGCCTGCTGGTGCAGTTCAACCAAGCCCCCACGACCTCGGAAAAAGAGCGGTGCTTCCTGCGCATGTCCGAGATCCGCAAATACGGGGCCCACCAGAGGCTGCGCCAGGATCAGTTCGAATACCTCACCGCCTGGTACCATAGCGCGCTCCGATCGCTGCTGCCCGTGCTCGACCTCAAAGCGTTGGCGGGCGCCGGCGGCCAGGAGGATTGGGAGAAGGTGGCGAAACTCCTGGACCCGCCCATTACGGGAAAACAGGCGCGCGATTCGGTGGACCTGTTGCTGCGCCTGGGCCTGTTGCAGAGGGATGCGAAGGGAAAGTACGCCGTGGCCGAGGCGGCTTTGTCCACGGGAGATGAGGTGGCCTCCCTGGGAGTGGCGGGATTCCACCGCGCCACCATGGAGCTGGCCAAACGCTCCATCGATCGCCACCCCCCGGCCGCCCGGGACATCAGCGGCATCACCATGAGCATTTCCCAGGAAGGGTTCCGCCGCATCAAGGCGGAGCTGCGCGCCTTCCGCAAGAAGATCCAGTCGATAGCCTCTTCGGACGCGGGGGAAGACATGGTCTACCAATTGAACCTTCATCTGATCCCGCTGACGCGGCACCAGGGGGCCCCATGAAACCCGCTCTTCCGCACGTCCCCGGCCGCCGGCCGCGCGCTTTTTCCGCTCTTCTTTCCACCTTGGCATCCACCCTGTTGTCCGCCCTGTTGTCCGCGGGCCCGGTGTGCTTCGCGGTATCCTGCATGTCCGACGGTCCGTCCACGGAAACGGGCAATCCCAACCTGCAGGGGACCCTGCGGGACCTCCAGGGCAATCCCGCAGCCGGCACCGTCAAGCTTTTCCGGGTGGCGGTCAAGGCTCCCGGGGACACGGCGGACCAGTCCGCCCTGGTCGCGCCGACCTTGATCCGGACCCTGGCGGTGGGCGCCGACGGCGCGTACCGCTTCGACTCCTTGCCCGCTGCGCTGTACGCCCTGGAAGGCGCGGACGCGGCCGGCCGGAACATCGGCCTGGTGCCGGGCCTCCGGTTGGCGACGGCGGAAGATACCCTGAAGCGGATCGTGACCTTGGGCCCGCCGGCGCGGATCGCGGGCACGGTCACCCGCGGGCCCAACGCCCTTCCGGCGGGAGTCGCCGACAACCGGGGCATCCTGGTCCGCCTGGGAGGAGCCGATCGCTACGCGTATTCGGACGCGGCCGGGGCCTTTGTCCTGGACAACGTGCCGGCGGGCAGCTACCGCCTCGCCTTCGCCGCGCCCGACGGGCATTATGAACCGAAGTTCCTGGACGGCGTGGCGGCGGCGTCCGGGGTAACCTCCACGATACCCGTGACGGAGCTGGACTGGAGCCGGTTCCAGGCGCCTCCGGCCCCCGCCGGGCTGGCCGTTTCGGCGGATACGGCGGGCGGGACCGTCCGCCTGGCCTGGCGCGCCGTGAAGCTGGCGAACCTGGACCATTACGAGGTATCGCGCGCGGACAGCCTGGATCCGGGCAACGACAGGATCTGGGCGGTGAAGGACACGGTGTTCACCGATACGGTGGCGGCGCTGCCGGAGGGACGCAAGCTCGCCTACCGGGTGGCGGCCGTGAACGCCCTGGGCAACCGCAGCGCGCCGGACGCGCCGCCGGTGACCGTGCCGGTGCCGCCGGACTCCTCCGTCCCCGCGGCCGGCATGCTGGCCGGAATGGTGGTCTCCGGGAACGCTCCCGTGGCGGGCGCCCGGGTGCGGATCTACGCCGCGCCCGCTTCGGCCGGATCGCGCGATTCGTTGCCGCGCCCCCTGGAAGCCCTCGACAGCGCCTTGACCGGCGCCGACGGCCGCTATGGATTCCGGGACCTGCGCGGCGCCACGTACACCGTGATCGCCGTGACGGGAGGCCAGGTCGCCATCCGCATCGGACTCAGGCCGCGCGCCGGCGCCTCCGCCACGGACACCCTGGTTCCCGCCCCCACCGGCTCCCTGACGGGCAAGGCCGCGCGCGGCGCCCTGTGGGTCTCGGCTCCTTTCAAAGGCGACGAGGGCATTTCCGTGAGCCTTTCCGGAACGCCCTATGCCGGCTTCACGGATTACCAGGCTTCGCCCAAAGGCAGGTCCTTCCGGCTCCTGGAGGTGCCCGCCGGCGACTATAAGCTGGTCGTCCACGCCGGACCGGAGGGCTATTTCCTGCCGGACACCCTGGCCGTGACGATCACCGCCGGCGCGGCCACGGAGTTGCCCGATACCGTCAAGGCCCGCTACAATCCCGGCGCCCCGCCTCCGAAAATCGCGACCCTGAGCCTCAAAGAGGGTTCGCGCGCGGCCGCGTCCCTGACCTGGACCGCCGTGGCCGGGTATCCCGTGCTCGCCGGGTACCGCGTCTTGCGATTGGACGCCTCGGGGGCGGAAACGGCCCGCTCCGCCGTCCTGACCGCCGCGACCTACGTGGACGACGTCTCGGCCCTCGCTTCCGGGACCCGGGTCTTTTATGCAGTGCGGGTGGTGAGCCAGGCGGGACGGGAAGGGGAGAACGGCGGAGACGCCGCCGGGCAACCCGTTCCGTTCACGGTTCCATGAACCGGAACGGGCGTCCGACCCTAGTGCTGTGACATTCCAATTGCGGGCCGCTTTCGCCGGGTCCAGGGCTGCGTTGCGCCTCCCGTCGGCGACGCCTTGCCCTGAACCCCCATCCCTCGCCGCCTTCGTCCCGCAATTGGAATGTCACAGCACTAGTTCCCCCGCAGGACCGTCGCCTGGGCGAAGCCCGAGGCCAGCATCAGCATGAGGATGAACCCCGGGATGCGGATGAAGGCCCAGGCCCATTTCCCCCAATTGGCGGCGGCGTAGACGGTCAGCAGGGAGTGGAGGATCATCCACCACGGAAGCTGGAAGCTCAGGAGGCGGAAGGTTTCCACCATGGTTTCCTTGTCCAATTGCGGGTTCATGGCCGCCAGCTTGTCCAGGTCCATGTACTTGGCGGCCGCGTCCACCAACAGGGCGCGGTGGAAGAAATAGAAGGCGATCAGCATGGCCGCGGCGAAGATGACGTTGACGACGGCGCCCTGGATCTTGAAGAAGAAATCGTCCTGGGAGCGCAGGGAAGCGGCCACAAAAACCGCCAGGACCACGAAGGCCAGAAGGCTCAGGTAGTCCAGGGCCCCGAAGACGGCGATGGTATAGCCCACCTCCACGGCGCCCAGGATCAGCGCGCCCCAGAGGGCCCGGCGCTTTCCGGCGAACGTATCCATGACCAGGAACGCCACCACGGGCAGAAAACCGAACCAAAGCAGGGAAGAATTCATCGTCGTGCCGTTTCCTGGAAGGGGACCAATATAGCAGTTAAACCCGCCGGGGAGGTGGGCGACTCCCCAAATCCCCAAGGACGCGGCCCCGTCCGGTCATTGCCGGACGGCCCGTCCGGTCACTGCCGGGTAACCGCATGGATTTCCCCCCGGGCGTTGTTATTTTAACTCTTCGTCGTCATCCCCTCCGGCGGCCCTCAACACGGGCCCGGCGGGCCTCCGGGAGAATCCAATGGTCAAGCCGTCCAAGACAGTGAAAGATCCGATCGCGTCCATCGCCGACGTGCAGAACCTGGAAGACACCAGGCGCATCGACATCGACAAGGTGGGCATCAAGTCCATCCGCCATCCGGTCCGGGTGAAGGACAGGTCCGGCGGCGAACAGCACACCATCGCCAATTTCAACATGTACGTGTACCTGCCCCACAACTTCAAGGGCACCCACATGTCCCGCTTCGTCGAGATCCTCAACGCGCGGGAAACCGAGATCACCGTGGAGTCCTTCAAGGGCATGCTGCCCGAGATGATCGAGAAGCTCAACTCGGAAGCCGGTAACATCGAGATGACCTTCCCCTATTTCGTCAACAAGGCCGCCCCGGTCTCGGGCGTCAAGAGCCTGATGGACTACGACGTGACCTTCACCGGGGAAATCCGGAACGGCAAGGCCTGCATGACCCTCAAGGTGGTGGTGCCGGTGACCAGCCTCTGCCCCTGCTCCAAGAAGATTTCCGACTACGGGGCCCACAACCAGCGTTCCCACGTCACCGTGCAGGTGCGCATCGCGGAGGGCCCGCACTTCCTGTGGATCGAGGACATCATCGATCTGGTGGAATCGGTGGCCTCCTGCCAGCTGTACGGCCTGCTGAAGCGCCCGGACGAGAAATACGTGACCGAGCGCGCCTACGACAATCCCAAGTTCGTGGAAGACATGGTGCGGGACACGGCCCATCTGCTCAACCTGGACAAGCGCATCGCCCGGTACGTGGTGGAGTCGGAGAACTTCGAGTCCATCCACAACCATTCGGCGTACGCCATGATCGAACGGGACAAGAGCCTGGATAAAGAGAAAAAGGCGAAATAAAGAAATTCCCATTCCCAACCTTCCTGCTTTAATTAATTTCCATTGTTGCAGGACAAGTCTTCAATTTGGCAAAAAAATTGACCAAATTCATTGAAAAGTGGTATCCATGGCAGACTCAACATTCATTAAGCGGGTAGTTTTAAACAACTACAAAAGCATTGCAAAATGTGATGTTACTCTTAAACCCCTCACGTTTCTAGTTGGAGCGAACGGTTCCGGAAAAAGCAATTTCCTCGATGCATTGAGATTGGTTTCGGACTCGTTAAATACGTCACTGGATCATGCTCTAAGAGTAAGCAACCCCGGCACGGCGGGATTGCCTAAACTAACTTTTTTGGCTTCCACCCTGGCAGGGAGTACAACCGATATAGGATTGGAGGCATTTTGACCCCGTCTAAGAGTATGGTGGTGGCAGAGGGCATGAATT
>DATENA010000104.1:0-4329 GCA_035275285.1 Fibrobacteria bacterium
TGTAGTTCTTGGCCATGACGACCTTGATTCCGTGCAACAGCTTTTGATGGGATTTCGAGTCCGGGGAAAGGATGTCGTTCTCCTTGACCAAGTGAACGTCCAACTCCAATTCATCCAGGGTGACGTAATCCTTAAAGTTGCGATAGAGTCGATCCGTTTTCTCCACCAGGAGAGCCCGGCAAGCACCGTCCTTCTTGCGGCGTTCACCCTTGAAAAACTTCACCATCTCGGTAAACTGCCCGCGCCCGCTGCGCTTGGCGGTTTCCACGTCGGTATATTCCGCCAGGACGGCGAGGCCCTTCCGTTCGGCATATTCCCGGAGCAGCTTGAGCTGGGCGGGGATGGAAAAGCCTTCGCGTTCCTGTTCCTTGGAGGAAACGCGGGCATAGATAACGGCTTTTTTCAGGGTGGGAATCAGTTCCGGCCTGGCCATGTGTCCCGTCCCACGCTGTAGCAGCGTAGGCGGGGGCGAAAATCCCACGCTGATCTTCCAGCGGCTGCCATGGGCAGGGGCGGATATGCGGGATCGGACAGGGTGCGTAGGATGGTATTCGTGGTGGGGTGCGCCACGAAAAGCCAAGGTGAAACTCGTCGGAAGCTTCAAGAATGGGGGCCGGGAATGGCTTCCAAAAGGGGAGCCCCGTCGGGTGAAGGTCCATGACTTCCTGATTCGCAGCAAGGGCAAGGCCATTCCATACGAGGTGTACGACCTGACCCGGGACGAAGGGTGGGTCAACGTGGGGATTGACCATGACACGGCCACGTTTGCGGTTGAGAGCATCCGGAGATGGTGGAAGACGCTGGGTCGCCGGGCGTATCCCAAAGCCCGCTCTTTGCTGATCACGGCGGATTCTGGAGGGAGCAACGGAGCGCGCACTCGGCTATGGAAGTGGGAACTGCAAAACCTAGCGGACGAGTGCGGCCTGACGATCCTGGTGCGCCACTTGCCGCCGGGAACCAGCAAGTGGAACAAAATCGAGCACCGCTTGTTTTCCTTCATCAGCCAGAACTGGGGGGGCCGTCCGCTGACGAGCTTGGCCGTCATCGTGAACCTGATTGCCGGAACGAAGACAAAGTCGGGCCTTCAGGAACGCTGCGAACTCGATCGGGGGCGATACCCCAAGGGGGAGAAGGTCACGGATGAGCAAATGGCGGACTTGAGTATCAAAATGGATGATTTCCACGGGGATTGGAACTATAAGATTACTCCCCGCTCAAACCGAAGAAAACCGCTCAGTTAATTTCTTACGAGCCCTAAGCGCCCGGAATTCCAGGTGGTGAATCGCTCCCAGAGCAACTGGGGGTCTACCTTCTGGACCTCGCCCCCGATCGTGGAACGCGGGATTTTCTTCCCGTATCCCTGCAACATATCCCCTCCGTGAAGCATCCAAGCTTAGGACGGGATAGGGCGAATGAAGGCCGCTTTCCCGTAAGCACTAGCTGGAGGATCCGGCAAGAGGGTCTTGGATCTCATCCCGGTGAACAGGCGATGAAATCCAAAAAATAAAGGAGATGGGACATGGAAAAGAACACAAGATATTTCCGCAGGACCGGCGGTTTAGGGCGGATGGGCAGAGCCGCCTTCCTGCTGGCGGGCCTGATCACCGGCTGTCAGCTGAACGACAATGCGCCGGCGGATGAGCGCACGCAATTGGCCACTGCCGCGTCCATCGTCACCACGTCGTTCAAGGATGCGACAGGCCGGATCGAGATCAAGATCAAGACCTGCGATCCCACCGCCGCGGCGGCCACCAACTGCGCCTATTGCATGGTCGACGAGGGCTATGCGCGCATCGGCGGCGGCGGGCAGATCCTGGGAGAGGCCAGCGTGGGCGCCATGCTGCAGGCATCCTATCCGGATCCGAACTTTTTCACCCAGGCCGACGCCCATGGCTGCAAAGGACCGGCGGGCAATCCGGCCGAGAGATCGGGCATCGATAACATGAGTACCTGGGTGGTGAGAGCATCCGGAGCCAATCACCAATTGCAAGCCTATGTCATCGGAATACGCATGCTGGGCAATGACGGGAAGTGGTTCAGGCCTCCTGTATCGCCAGGGACAGATAACGTGACGTCTATCTCAAACCCGCCCATGTACACCAGCAAAGACAGCCCGGAAGAAACCAGTGGCGGCTTATATCTCATCGGCGGGGGGGCCTATATTTTCAAGGGAGACGGCAATCTCAACCAGGCCACGGCCACCGAGGCTTACTTGGTAGGGTCCTATCCAGTGGACGGAGCGAACGGCAGGGCATGGAGAGCCGTTGCCCGCCACCACCAAATCCCCGCCACCGAGGAAGCGATGAAATCGTACAGCATTTTCATGGATCCCTGCCCGGCGGAAATCTACCCGAACTGCATCAACTATCCGACTATCCGTTCGGTTTCGTCCGCGTCGACCTCGGGCTATGGAACGTCCACACTGTTGGTCCCGGATTTCGATGTCAACGGCAGCATCGGCGGCTACACGCCGTCGACCAGCGGAGGGCCGCGGTATCTGGCCGATCTCATCCCTTTTAACGGCTCGCACCAGGGATTCACGGTACGCAGCAAAGCGTTTGCAACCGGCACCGGCGCGACCATGGGATATGCCCTGACTTTCGGCCTGCCGTTCGATATCTACACGGCTGTCTACAACCATAGCCAAAAGTGTATGGGCGCCCTGAACTCCCGCACGGATGCCACGGCGCCGGTGGTGCAGCAGACCTGCACCTTCGGCGACGAACCTTCTAACGTGCGCTTCGCCATGATGCCGCAACCCGGCGGGTACGTGTCCCTGAAATTCGAGCATAGCGGGTATTGCGTGGACATCAACGGTGCGTCCATGAACAATAGCGCGACCGCCATCCAATATCCGTGCAGCGGGAGCGACAACCAGTTGGTGCAACTGATCAACAACCCCAATGGGAGCCATTCGTTCAAGTTCAAGCATAGCGGGAAATGCCTGGACGTCCCCGGGTCCAGCACGGCCAATGGGACCCAGTTCGTCCAGTACACTTGCAACAGCCAGTCGGCGAACCAAGCCTTCCACTTCGACGACTGAAGGTGCTCCATGGCGGGACAATCGCGGCGGCGGTTGTCCCAGCTCCTATTTCCAAGGCTACAATGTGGTCAAATGGACTGCGCGCGAGAACATTCCGGGCGATATCACCTTTGACAGCTACTTTTCCAGCGCCGCCAACATGAATTTCATCCATAAACTGGGACGGACCTACGTGGCCGACTTGAAGTTCAACCGGAAGGTGTGGTTCAAGGGCGAGGAACTCAAGGCTTCAGGGGTGGCGGCGCGCATTCCCCCGGACGATCGGAAGCAACTGTCCGAGGAAGAAGGCGGGCAGTGGTACTTTACCAAGACGGTGCGCATGGAGGGAGCGGATCACCCCGTGCGGATTCTGATTCTGTGGGACCGGAAAAATGGGGCGGAGCCGAAGACGATTCTTTTGACGAACAAGGTGCAATGGGAAGCCCATCGCATCACCGAGGTTTACCGGAAGCGTTGGACGGGGACGGAGACCTTTCATCGGGACGGCAAGCAAGAGTTGGGACTGGGAGACTGCCAGCTTCGTAGCGGGGAGGGCCAGAACAGGCACCTTTATCTCGTGATGACGGCGTACAGCCTCCTGGTAGCCAAGCTCAAGCAGGGCGGTGCGCGTGAATGGGGACATCAGCTCATCCGAACCATCGGTGAGGCTTGTCGGGGTATTCTCAAAGAGACGCTGGGGAAAACCATCGACTGGGTTATCCGCATGACCAGACAGGAAACCCTATCCAAGGACGCCATCCTGGAAAAGTTGGCCTTGGCATGAATTTGCAAAACTCCAGTTATCATCGGTTCCTGTTGGAAATTGGGCGACACTCTGGAAAGTTCCAGGAGTGACTTTCTGCATTTTCTTGAACTTTTAGAAATGCCGGCAAGGTATTGAACTCACGATACCACTGGGCTTTTCCTTTTCTTTGGCGCTCCAAAAGGAATCCTCATTTTGCCCGCCAACTGGGAAGATTGGCGGGCAACAAAATACCAGGTAAGCTGTCGCATAACGTTCGCGGCCACCCCGAGAAGCCATTTGCGGCCGCGCTTGCGCGGCCCCGGCCGGCGCGTGTTGCATGCGCCGCAGGCCAAGGGCCGGAACGGCCCGCAGAGTGCCTCCACACACGAAGGTAGGATTTCGGTGTTCGTATTTCCCGCCCCTGTCCCGTTCCACGCTGTAGCAGCGTAGAGTGGGGCGAAAATCCCACGCTCCAATTCCATCGGCAGCTATAGACAGGGGCGGGGATGCGAGAACTGACGGGGAGCGTAGGGTGGGAATGCTGACGGGATGAAAAGTTGGA
>DATENA010000105.1:0-4093 GCA_035275285.1 Fibrobacteria bacterium
AATTCATGCCCTCTGCCACCACCATACTCTTAGACGGGGTCAAAATGCCTCCAATCCTATATCGGTTGTACTCCCTGCCAGGGTGGAAGCCAAAAAAGTTAGTTTAGGCAATCCCGCCGTGCCGGGGTTGCTTACTCTTAAAGGAACGAAGCCATGATACCAAGACATCGCGCCCCCATTCATCCTGGTGAGATTCTCCTGCATGAGTTCCTCATACCCAAGGATCTGAGCCAAATGGCCTTGGCCCAAAAACTCCGCATCCCCGTCCAAAGGATCAATACCCTTATCCATGGGAAACGGGGAGTGACCGCCGAAACGGCCCTCCTGTTGAGCGGTGAGTTCGGGACCAGTCCGGAGTTCTGGATGAACCTCCAGAATGCCTGGGACCTTTACCATGCGCAGAGGCGGCTCAAAGCCGCCTGAAGCGGATGTTCCGGCGGCTTACTTGTAGAGCTTCTCGCGCAGCTTCTTCACGTCCTCGTTGGCCAGGTATTCATCGTAGGTCATGGACCTGTCGATGAAGCCCTTGGGGGTCAGCTCGATGATGCGGTTGGCGATGGTCTGCACGAACTGGTGGTCCTGGGAGGCGAAGAGGACGGTGCCGGTGAAGTCCTTGAGGCCGTTGTTGAGAGAGGTGATGGCTTCCAGGTCCAGGTGGCCCGTGGGCTCGTCCAGCACCAGCACGTTGGCCTGCAGCAGCATCATGCGCGCCAGCATGCAGCGCACCTTCTCGCCGCCGGAAAGCACGTTGGCGCTCTTCAGGGACTCCTCGCCGGAGAACAGCATCTTGCCCAGCCAGCCGCGGATGAACTGATCGTCCTTCTCCTTTTCCTTGGAGTACTGGCGCAGCCAGTCCACCAGGTTCATGTCGGTGTTGAAATAGGAGGCGTTGTCCCGGGGAAAGAAGGCCCGGGAGGTGGAACCGCCCCAACGGAACATGCCCGCATCGGGCTTGGCCTCTTCCATCAGGATCTTGAACAGGGTGGACGCGGGAGTGTCGTCGCGGCCCACGAAGGCGATCTTGTCCCCCGCGCGCACGTTCAGCTCGAACCCCTTGAACAGGGGCTTGCCTTCCACGGCTTTGGACAGGCCTTCGATCTCGAGGATGATCTTGCCGGCTTCCTTCTCGGACTTGAACACGATGAAGGGGTATTGGCGCGTGGAGGGGCGGATGTCGTCCAGGGTGATCTTGTCCAGGAGCTTGCGGCGCGAGGTGGCCTGCTTGGACTTGGACGCGTTGGCGGAGAAGCGCTGGATGAAGGTCTGCAGGTCCTTGATCTTGTCTTCTTTCTTCTTGTTCTGATCGCGCTTCTGGGCCAGGGCCAATTGGCTCGACTCGTACCAGAAGCTGTAGTTGCCGGTATAGGTCGAGATTTTCTGGAAATCGATGTCGCACACGTGCGTGCAAACCTTGTCCAGGAAATGGCGATCATGCGAGACCACGATGACGGTGTTCTCGAACTGGTAGAGGAATTCCTCCAGCCAGATCACGGAGTCGATGTCCAGGTTGTTGGTGGGCTCGTCCAGCAGCAGGATGCCGGGGTTGCCGAACAGGGCCTGGCACAGGAGCACGCGCACCTTCTCGCCGCCGGTCAGCTCCTTCATGAGCAGGGAATGCTTCTCTTCGCGCACCCCCAGGCCGCTCAGCATGGAGGCGGCCTCGGACTCGGCGTTCCAGCCGTTGAGATCGGCGAACTCGCCTTCCAGCTCGGAAGCGCGCACGCCGTCGGCCTCGGAGAAATCCGGCTTGGCGTAGAGCGCGTCCTTCTCCTGGATCACGTCGTACAGGTGCTTATGCCCCATGATGACGGTCTGCAGCACGGTGACCTCGTCGAACTCGAACTGGTTCTGCTTGAGCACGCCCATGCGGATGCCCGGATCGACGTGGACGCTTCCGGAATCCGGCTCTATCTCGCCCGAGAGGATCTTGAGGAAGGTGGACTTTCCCGCGCCGTTGGCGCCGATGATGCCATAGCAATTGCCGGGGGTGAATTTGATGTCCACGTCCTTGAAGAGGACGCGTTTGCCATGGGCCAGGGAGACTTCGTTTGCGCTGATCATAAAAACCTTGCTTTTCCGCGGAAAACGATCGCGGCTACCGCGACCGCGGCGGAGAGGCCCAAAGTCCTTGCGGGGCTTTTCCCAAACCTGGCCCGCCGCCCGATTCCGAGATGTTCTTCCGGAGTGATTGGAGCAGCAAAATAACAATCCGGCCCCCCCCTTGCCAGGGACGGAGGCCGGGGTCCTGGTCCGGATGCGGTGTTCCCGACTCGCGGACGCATGCCCGTTCCCGACTCTGGAAGCGGAGATTATCCCGGTTTCCCTTCCGTTTTCGGGGGTGAGCGCCGCATTTTCGGGATTGCCATGCTGGCCCGCCCCGCCGGATTTAGATTTACCCCGGTAGGGATAGGACAGTCCCTTCAACGTGATACATCCCTTGAGGGCGGCCGATGCGGAAGCGGGTTCCGGGGCTCCCTAGGAGCAGGCATGGCGGACGGCTACCGGACGGAAACGGACTCGATGGGCGAAGTGCGGGTCCCGGAAGGCGCTTTGTGGGGCGCCCAGACCCAGCGGGCCCTGGACAATTTCCAGATCAGCGGACAGCGTTTCCCGCGGGATTTCATCGGCGCCTTGGGGATGATCAAATACCTGGCCTGCCAGGTGAACCGGGACCTGGGACTGATGGACAGCGCCATGGCCGCGGGCATCTCCCAGGCGGCCATGGAGGTCACCGAAGGGCAATGGGACGAGCAATTCCCCCTGGACGTGTTCCAGACCGGATCGGGCACGTCCACCAATATGAACGCCAACGAGGTGATCGCGCACCGCGCCAACGAGATCCTGGCGGGCAAGCAGCGCGCCTCGGAGGCGACCGGCGGCGTGGCGGGGCGCGTGCACCCCAACGACCACGTGAACATGTCCCAGAGCAGCAACGACGTCATTCCCACCTGCATCCACATCGCCGCCCTGGTCTCGCTGGAAAAGGATCTGCTCCCCGCCCTCGACCGCCTGCGGGCCGCCCTGGACGGGAAAGCCGGGGACTTCAAGGACGTGCTCAAGATCGGGCGCACGCACTTGCAGGACGCCACGCCCATCAGCCTGGGCCAGGAGTTCTCCGGTTACGCCGCCATGGTGGCCCACGGCATCGGCCGGCTGGGCAACGTGCGCTGGCACCTGGGGGAGCTGGCCCTGGGCGGGACCGCCGTGGGCACCGGCATCAACGCGCCGCCGGAGTTCGCGCGCAAGGTCATCGAGCGCCTGAACGATCTCTCCGGCCTGGAGTTCCGCGAGGCCGAGAACCATTTCGAAGCGCAAGGATCGCGGGACGCCGTGGTGGAGGCCAGCGGCGCGCTCAAGACCGTGGCCGTTTCGCTCATCAAGATCGCCAACGACATCCGCTGGCTGGGGTCCGGCCCGCGCTGCGGCCTGGGCGAGATCAGGCTCCCCGCCATGCAGCCCGGTTCCTCCATCATGCCCGGCAAGGTCAACCCCGTGATGGCGGAGACCCTGTTGCAGGCCTGCGTGCAGGTGATCGGCAACGATGCGGCCATCACCTTCGCCGGCGCCTCCGGCAATTTCGAGCTCAACGTCATGATGCCCCTCCTGGCCAACAACCTGCTGCAGTCCCTGCAGATCATGACCAATGCCGTGGCCGCCTTCGGGGAGAAATGCGTCCTCGGCATCGAAGCGGACGCGGAACGCTGCCGCTCCCTGATCGACCGCAGCCTGGCGATGGCCACCTCGCTGGTCCCCAAGATCGGCTATGACAATGCGGCCGCGCTGGCCAAGGAAGCCTGGATCACGGGCAAGACCGTGCGGCAGGCGGCCCAGGAGAAGGGCCTCCTCAAGGCGGACGAACTGAACACCCTGTTCGATCCCGTCAGGCTCATCGGAAACAGGTAGGCCGCCGATTGCCGGATTGTCATCGGCAGGGTCGCAGCTTCGGCCGCGGGTCCGCTTCCGGCCTCCACATTTCCTCCCTTCCCGGCGCGCCGGAAGCTATTTTCCCTGGGCCGTCGCACCCGACCCAACCCGGCCGGAACCCGGCTGCCCGCGCCGAAGCGAAAAGGCGCGTTTGCGGGAGCATGCCATG
>DATENA010000106.1:0-16648 GCA_035275285.1 Fibrobacteria bacterium
CTGGAGGCCGGCTGGAACCGGTTCCAGGCGGTTCCCCTCCAGGGACGGGATTTTCTCGGCTTCGCGCGCGTCACGGTGGGCACCGAGAGCTGGATCAAGCGCGTCCTGAACGTGGCCGGCCGCATGCAGGCCGATGCCGAGCCCGGCTTCCCGGCGGCGCCGGGAAACTCCGCCGCCGCCGCGCGCCTGGCGAAGGTCGCCGCCGGCAATGTCGAGGTGAGCATGGCCAAGCTGGTCACCAAGACCGTGCCCTACAACGCCGCCGCCGATCTCGGCGACATCGTCCTCGAGTATCCGCCCCGCAAGCTGGACGTGGGGGCCCCGCCCATTTACGGGGCTTCGGTGCTCCTCGACGGCAGCAAGGGCAGAGCCGCCCTGCAGGCCGAGCTCAATTCCAAGTGGCAGGACTGGCCGCGCTTCACCCCCTCGGAGATCAAGTTCAAGCTGGCCAAGGACCCGGAGTTCCCGAACGACACCAACCATGCCACGGTACAGAGCTGCTGCAATAAGGTCTGGGGCTATGACGATATCCAGGCCAAGGAGGTCCACGGCGACGCCCAGCTCCACGTGGAATGGATCGCCATGGGGCAATACGATGAGACCGAGAATCCGGACACCGGGTCCTCGAACAAGAGCCCCGGCTACGTCAACAGCGGAGTCTACGTTCAGAGCCGGTACGAGATCCAGATCGAGTCCCAGGGGAACTCGAACCCGAACCATGACATGGCCTCCCTGGTTAACGATTATGCTCCCACCACTTGGGCCCCGAACCGCCCCAACGGCAAGTGGCAGGCCTACGACATCACCTTCCGCGCCGCGCGTTACAACGCCTCCGGTTCCCGCACCGAACATGCGCGGATCACGGTGTGGTGGAACGGAACGGTCGTGCACGACAACCGCGAAGCCAAGGCGCCGGCCACCGGCTTGGGCGGCCACAGTGGCGAGGATATGAACGCAACCCTATACGGCCTCAAGCTCCAAAGCGAGGGCCGCGACGTGCGCTTCCGCAATGTGTGGATCAAGCATCTGAACATCGCGACTCCGCAGACTAATTTCGGTTACTGATTTTGCAAAAGTGTTTCGATGTGCCGATGATCGAGAGGATGATTCGAGGTTTCCCGGGGTGGAGTCCACTCCGGTCACTTCGGAAGATGGGCACGGCATGGTGAGGCCGGCCTGCTCTTTTTTGCTCACCGTTATTGAAAAAGGAATGACTAACATGAACCGGAAACTATTCATCGTCTTGGGGCTTTTGGGGGCTGTCCACTCCTCATTTGCAGCCCGTACCTTCCCGGAGGCCCAGTTGCCTGATTACATAAAGCCCGTCACCGACAGCGGTGAAAGGCCGGATTGGTCGCCCGACGGGAAGCGCATCCTCTTCCTCAATCGCTCCGGCGGCGATCTATACGAAGTGGAGGTGGCGACCAAGAAAGTGCGCTTAATCACCAAGGCCCAAAGCGGTATGGGGTGTTGGCGTGCCTTGTACCTTTCCAACGGGGATTATTTCTACAGCATGGGGAGCACCTCCGCGGGCAGGAAGGGCCGGGACGGGGCCTACGCTTACATCCTCGACTCGGGGCGGGTCCGGCCGCCCACGCGCATCAACACCCTCATCAGGGAAGGACCTTGCCTTTCGCGCAAGAGTCTCAAGATCGCCTATACCAGCGATATGGGTAAAATTTACGTCGCCGACATCGTCTACACCAACGGCGTACCCGCTTTCGCCAATGCGAAGCTGGTCGCCGACCGCAACAATGTGACGGTAAACGGAACCAAAATAAACACATTCGAAATAGAACCGCAGAACTTCGTAGCCATCGACGAGACGAAATTGACCCTTACCGCATACGGTTATAACAACGGCGATGCGTTGTTGCTCGATACGCAGACAGGCAAATTCACGGACTTCACCTCCAAGGACAAGTGCTACGACGAGGCCGAGGGCATTTTCCCCGACGGCGGCTACTCCCTGGTGGAAGGGAATCAGCACATTTGCGGGGACGGCACCGGCACCTCCCACATCGACCTCTACCGTTTCAAACACGATGGTTCCGAAAGTGGGTTGCGTCTCACCAATTTCGCCAAGGTTTCCGGCTACAAGGCCACCAATCCGGTGGTGTACGACGACGGCAAATTCTTCGCCTTCCAGGAAGGCCATTCCGGCGGCCTCGCGGGCGAGGGCCATGGTATATACGTGTACGACCTGGTGGCCGCCGGCCAAAGCATTCCACTGCCTTCGACGGAAGTAGGCACGGGAAAGCATGGAGGTGGGCCGCTTGCCGGCGCAAGGGGAACCCGAGCCCATGCCGTCGGGAAGGCCGACCCTTACGACGCCTCCGGGCGCGCCCGGCCCGCCAAAGCGCATCGAAGCCCGCATTTCCCGGCCCCTTAACGCCGGGCTTTGCCGATTCCTGGGCGCTGGCTTCCGGCACCAGCGACCCAGGTCATTCTTCGCGAAACCCAAATTCCCGGATCCACCGCGGCTCGCCTCCATCCTCACCGGGGCGAGCCCTCGCAACCGCAATTTCCCCCGGCATGAGCTGCTTTGGCGAACCTTCGGTTCAGATCATTCCAAGTGTCTAAGGACTGCCCGTGCCCGGCGCATCGGCATGGGGAAGCTGGACGAAGCGGATGCTCAGCCGCTTGCGCATCCACTCGTTCCGGGCGTCCTGGGCCTGGGCATCCATCAGATAAGGGGCGGCCAGGGATTTCCAAAGCTCCCGGTCTTTGGAAGCGGCCTCTTCCCGCGCCAGGGCGGGCCCGTCCGCTTCCGTGGATCCGCGCAGGCGTTCCAGGATGCGCGGCCGGGCTTCCGACAAGGAGAGGATCCGGCCTCCCGGCCGGATGTCCACGACCTGCAAATACCAGGTCCCCAGATCCGAGCCGATCGGGCCCGAGAAAGCGCCTTTGCGGTCATGGGAACGGTATTCCGGGTGCGCCCGCGTAACGGTCCATCAGGATTTTCCGGAGCACTGCACCCCGGAGCGTCTCCACCTCTCCCGGGCCGGAATGGCCGTACCCGGAATCGTTCGCCGGGAATTCCCGTTTCTCCAAGCTGCGGTTGAATTGTCGCACCGTGACCAGGCAGGATCCGGGCGCGGGATCGTAGGCCACGCATTCGGAACCGGGCGCATCGAGAAGCAATTCCCGCAGCATCCGCTCGCGGAGTTCGCGCGCGGCGGCGGCCTTGCGCTCGGCCTCGGCGCGTTCGCGCTCATATGCCTCCATGACGGGACGCATGTCCATTCCCTTTACCAGGATAGGCGCTTGCGAAGATGAGCTTCAGCGGGGCTGCCAAGTCTCGGTAACCTCCCCCAATGGAGACTGCTTGTGCTTGACCCTAGCGAGGCTTTGGCCGTCGGCGCAAGCGGATTCGCCGAGGAGAAGCCGATTCACATTGACAAGGAAATGACCCTGATTATTGGCCGGGATCGTGCTGTACGAGGCTATGGACAGGAATACGACCGCGTCCGGTCCTTCGAGATAGACCCTCAACGCGGAGTATAGGGTCCCTTCCGTATCGTCTTCAGGCTTACATCGGAACCGCCGCTGAGAGGGAAGAACCAGATGCGTGTATCGGTGACGGCCTCCGATGCGCCTTGGGTTCTGAGAAATGCCCGGCAGCGGTGCTGGAGGCGAAGTCGACATACCATCGGCAATCCCTGTCCCAAAAGAATGATGACGCGGGATCCTGGGTGAAACTGGCGGACGACAACAGGACCGACACCAGCGCACCCAGCCAATTCAAGGCGAGGATCTTTATCCCGCGGTTTTCATGGGCTCAAGCGCGCATCTCCCCTTTTTTTCAATCGGGAACCGATGAGGGAAACCGGATCGTCATCCAGAAAATTCACGCCGTGGGCGGGGCCACCATCACCTCCCAGTCTTGCCGGCGAACCGGGGTTCCCTACTATGAGGTCGGCTTGAACGGAGGAAATCCTTACAATCCGAGGTGACCTGGGGCCGGGCCGGCCGCCTCGGCGATCGGACCTATTCACTCTTCATGGAAAAGGAAATATGGGAATGCGCCGCGCGATCCTCGTCCTATGTTTCATGGCCTTGGCCCAAACCGCCCGCTCCCAATATGCGTCCCCGCCTCCGAAAAAGGAAAGGTCGGAAGCGGAAGAGCGGCGCTATCTGGACGAACAGGCACAGGCTTCGCGCCAATCCCATCTCCTTGTCCAACAGAGGGAGCAAAAAAAAGCCGATCTGCTGGATCGGTTCCGCATCCGGCCGGCGGGAGATTCCTGCCATCCGCGTGAAGATCCTGGCTTCCACCGATTCCCTGTTCTTGGACTCTTTGCTTAGGAGCGGAGCAGGGCGTTCGCTGTTGACCACTTTTCCCGTGCCCGCCGTGCCCGAAAGCGCGCTGAGCGATCTGGCCGATCTCTCCCGGGGAGGGTGGTCGCCCATCCGGAAAGCGGCCTTCGGCTTTCTTTCGGTCAGCCTCAGCAAGCCGCCTCCCGGCTATGCGCAAGCCAAAAGGCTTCATCTCTTCCCGGCCGCGGGCGGAAGCGCTTCAACCTGCGGCGAAAGATGCGGCAGCCGGCTTGGGCCATGTTGCGCCCTTGCATTTGACTTCCGACAAGCTTCCGCCTTCCATCGCAGCCTTCGTGGAAGCCGGCTTCGGGAGGGCCGGGATCGATTCCATCGGGCCCGTGCAGCTCGAATACGGCGTGTGGAGCTTCGTCATCCTGGGCCGCAAGCCGGGCCGGGGACTCCTGCCTTACGCAGCGGTACGACCGCGCCTGCGCGCGCACCTTATGGCCTTGGCCGATGAGGAGGACATTCGCAAATCGCAGGAACGGATGAAGTCCAAGATCGAGTCGGCGCATCTGGAGGGAATCCGGGCGGCCTTGCTCCAAGAGGCCGAAGAAGGCCACCCGGCCTTGCCCCGCGCGATGGGCCGCACATGAGGTTTCCAACAAGGTGTCGAAGGGGGGATGGAAATGTTCGCATGGCGGGGAGGGGATTCGCGAGGCCGGTCGGCCTCCCCCGCCCGCCAACGGGGGCCTCAGGGCACGATGATCAGGGTCCCGCGGGGCCGGGAGGCCTCCGCGGCCGCGGGAATGGCCAGGACGCGGCCGCGGGCGTCGATCAGCAGGGCCCTGCCCTCCAGCACCGCCACCGGATCCAGGCGGGCCGCCTTGGGCACGATGCGGGTGCCGCCGGGGGGGATCTGATGCCCGGTGGAATCCCACGCGTTGTCGTCCGGTATCTTGAAGCTGTCGTTCAGCGGCCGGATGAAAATGTTTCGGAAGTTTACGTAGAAATCGCCGGGGGCGTGCAGTTGCAGTCCGATGTACCCCTTGGCCGTGATCTTGAAAGTGGGGTAGGAGAAGCAGGGGTTGCCGTCCACACGGTGCTCCACGACGGATTTGTTGGCGATGATCTCCAATTTCCTCCATATCGTATGGTCGGCCGGTTCCACGCAGGTGCCGCCCTGGAAGGACAGCTCGCTGCCTTGCTCGTGGTAGAAGCCGCCGGTGTGGCGGTCCGAAATCTCCAATTGGTAGCCGACGGCCCCGTAGTCCGTTTTGTTCTTGATGGTGCTGCGGTACATGACGCCGCTGTTGCGGTAGCCGACCCCGAACGTCCCCGGCATGCGCCCTTCCAGGCGCAAAACGAAATCGCTATACGTGGAATCGGTGAAGAGAAACGTGTTCACCCCACGCATGTCGGAACTGCCCGCGGGATGGGTACCCACGATGCCGGCGCTATCGGTCACCTTCCAATAGTTATCCTTGATGCGGCCCTGCCAGCCGGCCAAATCCTTGGTGTTGAAAAGACGCATCCATCTGTTCGCGTCTTGGGCGGCGGCTGTAACGGCCATGGCCAGGCAGGACGCGGCGAAGAATCGGGCGGCGGCGGAATACGGATGCGACATGGAAACCCCTTTTTGTTTGGTCCGACGATGCGCCTCCCCTTTGGGTAACACGTTCGTTACGGTCCGGTCCATAATCATGATATATGCAGGCCCCTAAATGGCGCTGAACTTGACATACATGAGACCTGCCTCGAAATCGGCGGGCACCAAGGCATAGATGGAGCCGGCGGCCGGGGCCGACCAGCGCTTCGCGCCCTTCAGGTCGTAGAGGTCCACGCGGGCCGCGCCCTTGGGGAAGACGATGCGGCTGCCGGGCAGCACGGTAGTGATGCCCTGGGAATAGAGGGCCTCCTTGGAGAAGTCGTGCCGGATGCCGACGGCATTGCAATTGCCGGTGTACTCGATGCGGGAGATCTTGCCGTTGTTGGCGTTGAACCAGTGGCCGTTGTCACCGCCCCATTCCATCACGTACAGGGCGCCGTCCGGGCCCACCTCGAAGGACATGGGGCGGGCCAGGTTGGTCATGAAAGTCTTGACCGAGACGAGGTTGCCGGTGGCGTTGAGCTTGAAGAAGCGCATGGTCTCGCCGTCGTCGTGGTTGGCCATGAAAAAGCCGTTGTCGAAGGCCAGGGGCAGGCGCTTGGCGTTGGTGCCCTGGGCGTTCCAGCGGTAGAAGCCGCCCACCTTGATGCAGCGCCTGCCCGCCTTGGGGGTGATTCCCGTGATGGGCCAGGAGCTCACGTTGGACGTCCAGAAAAAGGACTTGACCGGAGCCGGCAAGTTCTTGATGCCCGTGTTGTTCTTGGAGTTGTTGACCAGGTTGTCCGCGCTGTATTTGGTCCCCTTCATGTCGGAATAGGCCTGGTTGTCACCGGTGAGGTAGGGCCAGCCGAAGTTGCCGGCTTCCTTGATCTGGTTGATTTCGTCCTGGCTCTTGATGGGGCCGTCGACTCCGTCCGGGCCCACCTCGCCGCTGTAGATCCATCCGGTCTGGGGGTCCACGGTCATGGTATAGGGGTTGCGCACGCCCATGGCGTAGATCTCGGGCATGGTGCCGGCCATGCCCTTTTCGAAGAGATTGCGCGCAGGCACGGTGTAGGTGCCGTTGTCCTCGGGATGGATGCGAAGGATCTTGCCCAGGAGGTTATTGGAGTTGGCCGAAGAGCGCTGGGCGTCGAAGTTGTTGGTGTTCTCGTTGACCGGCACCGGGAAGCCGCCGTTGGTGATGCAGAGATCGCCGGTGGCGACGAGCAGGTTGCCGGACAGATCGAAGGCCATGGCGCCGGCGCCGTGTATGATCAGGGCGCCGTAGGCGGAGAAGGCATGGGGGATGGTGAGCAGGACCTTCTCGGAAGCAGGATCGACCTCGGTGCCGGTGAAGGTGAAGCGGGAGACCCGGTAGCCCATGGGGCCGGTGGGGGTGTAGTAGAGGTAGATCCACTTGTTGGAGGCGAACTGGGGATCCAGGGCGATGCCGATAAGGCCGTCCTCGTTTTGGGAGCCTCCCGGTACGTTGAGCTTGAGGATCTGCTTGGGAGTGCTGGAACCCGGAGCCAGCAGTTGGACCACGCCCGTGCGCTGGATGAAGAAGATGCTGCTGTCCGCGGCGATCTTCATCTTGACGGGAGAGGTGAGGTTGGTGGCCACCTCCTTCTTGGAAAAATCGGTCGCGTTGAAATCGGACTCGCAGCTCTGGGCACGCGCACCGGTAGCGAACCCGACGGCCAAGGCCGCGGCTACCGCGAAGCAGCGGG
The DNA here is from genome assembly GCA_035275285.1 of Fibrobacteria bacterium. Classification (GTDB taxonomy): domain Bacteria; phylum Fibrobacterota; class Fibrobacteria; order UBA11236; family UBA11236; genus Chersky-265. The sequence continues at coordinate 7,582 of DATENA010000106.1, forward strand.
TTTCAAGCATAAAATACACCATGACAATTCTCCTTCGAAAAAACCAAACTCCCACCCGAAATCCAGTACCGACCCAAGTGGTCCCTAGGCGCCGTCCCAGGGGAGGTGGGACAGGCGCCCGGCCGCTTGCGCGGCCTTCGGGAGGTCGGGGCCACATTCAGTAGCCGAAATTGGTCAGGGGCTCCTTGATGTCGAGCTCCTTGAGCCACACATTGCGGTAACGCACGTCGCTCCCCAGTTCGTTCTGCAGGGCGAAACCCACCTTGGGCACCGCCCCCGCCGCCTTCCAACTCTGGTTGTTATGCACCAGCTCGCCGTTCCAGAATACGGTCACCTTGGCGGGACTGTCGGCCCGCGGAGCGCGGAGGGTGACGTCGTAGCTTTGCCATTTGCCCGGCCCCGGATACATGTTCTTATCGGGAAGCTTGATATTGAGCAAGGTGGCCAAGCCGTGCAGGTCGGTGTTGCTGTTGTTCTTGGGGGTCTCGATCTGCAGCTCCAGGCCGTTCTTCACATACACACCGCTATTGCAATAGCCCGAAGCGTCCGTGTTCCCGTTGTTGGGGCCCATCATGTTGAATTCCAGGTGCAATTGGAAATCCCCGTATTCCTTCTTGGTGATGATATCATCGTAGCCCCAATTCGGGCTGCCGTTGCGAGGCTCGCAGCAAGGGGACAGGGTCGCTTTGAAAGGAGAGCCGGCCGCGACCAGAGGCTCCTGAACCACCTTCCAGAGCACTGGGGTGTTGCCCATGCCCTTGCTGGTCCGCCAGGAATTCATCTTATGGACCCAGAGGTTCTCGAAAAGGGTGCGGGTCGCGGCGGAATCGCCCGCCGCCATGGGGAAAAGCACGTCGGCGCCGTAGATGGGAGGGGAATCCAAGCCGAGCTTGCGCGGAGGGTAGTCGAGGACGATATCCCCCAGGTCCGCGTCATTGGCGGCCGGAGTCACGCTCTTGGGCAGAAGCTTGGCCATGGTCACCGACACTTCCACTGCCGCGCCCTTGGCCGCCGCCCTGGCGGAGGTTGCAAGCCCGGATTCGTTGCCGCCTCCGGGGATGGACCCTACGGCCACTCCCGCCACCGAGGTCACGCGGAAGGTACGGGTCTCCCCGGCCAGGGTCACCCGCAGGAAGCCTGCAAAGTCCGCCCCCGCGGACCCCAGGTCCACGGTGAAGGCCTCGACCGTTTCCAGCCGCCGTGACGAACCCCCCACCTGGCGGCCATTGCCGTCCACCCACTCGAGGCGGAGGCTTTGGCCGGCCTGGCGGTTCTGCACTCGCAGGGAACGGCCCTGCAAGGCGAAGACGGGGGTTTCCGACCGGACCGACCCTTGCGAGCCGATGGCGGTGGGACCGGGATCCCCTTGGAGGGTGAAGCGCCCGTCGGCTCCGGTAGTGGCGGTCAGGGACCCGGCCTTTACCGTGGCCCCGACAACCGCAGCCATGCCCACCTTGTCGACGACACGGCCGCGGTAGTTCACGGTCTGGGCCGGCCCGGGCGCCGGAAGGGCCAGCAAGGCGGCCAAGGTCAGCATGGGCGTGGATGCGAATGCGTTCATGGTTGGTTCCCTTGGGAAGGTGACATGCGAAGGAGGAACAATCCGCGTCCCACCGAGGCGGGAATGGAGACGAGACTTTCCCCGGCGGGTACCTCTCCGGAATGGACCCGGTGGCCCTGCATGTCGAACAGTTCGAAGCGGCCGCTTCGGCCGCCGCCCGGGGCGAGATGCAAGGTGCGGTCAAAACCAATCAGCACCGTGCCGGACTCCAAGGCACGCCCCGCCGGGCCTCCCAAGCGGACCACCGAACTGGTACTATCCGGAGGAGCCTTCTCCACCTTGGGGAGATCCGGGCGGCAGGGTCCGGCATAGGTGACGCGCTCGATGCGGGTATCGGACGAGGGGCCGAAATGGCCCGCGTAATTAATCACATAAAGCGACCCGTCCGGCCCCATCTGGAGTTCCACGGGGTTGGAGAAGTTGTGGTCCTTGAAAATCTGTTCGTCTTTCTCAATGCGGGTGCCGGACGTGTCCAAGGTCACCACACGGACCCATTGCTGGGTGAATTCGGCGATGAACCATTTGCGGTTGAAATGCGGCGGGAATTTGCCCGGGCTCTGGAGATCGCCGTCATAGCGGTAGATCGGCCCCGTTATCGCCGTGGAGGTGGCGTAACTCCGGATGGACGGGGTGGCCGGCGGCAACACCTTCATGCCCTTGTTCCACTTGGAATTATTGGTCGAGGCATTGGGATCCTTGTTGCCGAGGAACATGAGGTTCTTGCCCGCGAAATAGGGCCAGCCCGCGAAGGCCGGCGTCTTGAAGAGGTTATGCTCCTCCATCTGCGCATGGTTGTCCGGCCCCACGTCCCCGACGGTGATCCAACGCCGCACCGGGTCTATGGTCATGGTATAGGCATTGCGCATTCCCTTGACGTAGACCTCGGGCTTCACCAAGGCGGTGTCGCGGTATTGGGCCGCCAAGTCGGGTTTGCCGGCCTTGTCGGCCTTGTCGGCGAAGTAGGCGCCGAAGTTGCCCTTGGGGATGGAATAGCCGCGGGGGCTATCATCGGGATGGATACGTACGACGCCGCCCCGGAGGTCCGCCGTGCTGGAGGCGCCGTCCTCCTCGGTGGAATAGGAGAAGTCTTCGGTCATGGGATCGCGTTTGGGGCCGTTCCCTCCGATGGCGATCCACAGATCCCCGTAGGCGTCGAATTGCATGCTGCCGCCGCTGTGGCAGCAGGCGAGGGGCTCATGAGGGAAGCGGAAGAGGATTTTTTCGCTGGCCATGTCCATGCGGTCGCCGGCCAAGGTGAAGCGGGAGAGGCGGTACTCGAATTCCCATTGAGGCGGTACGAGGGGGGCGGCCGGGGTCCAGAAAAGGTAGACAAAATGGTTCTCCTTGAACTTCGGATCCAAGGCCAGGCCCAGGAGGCCTTCCTCCGACCCCTTGGCGGAGTCTTTCACCCACAAATGCCCCACCACCTTGGAGGTCTTGGTAGTGGCGCTCCACATCTTGAGGTTGCCTTTCATCTCCACGTAGTAAACGTCGGTGACCCCGTCGTGGAAGTCGAAAGCCATCTTAACGGGTTCCGACATGGTCGGATCGGAAGGCTTCCCGCGCTGGGCCAAGACCTCGTAACGGAAATCGGCATTGGTCACGTCGGGGCATCCGGGATAGGTCCATTGGGCCGTAGCCAAGGCGGCCAGGCTTAAGGCCAAGCAGGCGGTTTTCCGAAAAGTCCGGGCCAAGCCGTGGAAACGCCCATCCATTGAACGGGCCGGCAGCCAAACGGTTCCAGTGTATGTAAACATGTTCATTTCCCCCGATTTTAGGCCGTTCTTCGCTCCGAGACTACATATCAGGAAGTCCTAATATAGGCGGGTAGTCCTAAGGGAGGGCGGGAAGAATGGGCCTGGGATCACTTTCCGTGGCAACGGCTGCCACGGGGAAAATCCCATTCGAAAGACAAAGCTGTGGTCGAAAGCCCTATGACGGAAAGCCACGCGAATAAGGTTTTCGATTCCAATCCGACCGATTCCAATCCGACGCTGCACGTTCGAGCTGTTCGCTTCGATGGTCGTCCATTCCCTTTCGAGGAAAGGTTGGCTCATAGCCTGTGACCATTTACACGGAGCATTTTACACTCCCGTGCGAGGCTATCGATATAGTTGTCATACAACATATCGACCAATTTTTCCCGGACAATCGAAGAGACTTCCGGGTAGGGCCGGTACCCTTGGTCTTTTCTCTCTTGGCATTTTATGATGAAGAATGATCTCCCATCATCATGGATATCGCTTATGCTGCCCGGTTTCAATGCCCGAGCAGCCTCGATAAGATCCGGCTCTTCCATCGCATCCTTCCGTTCGGTGGCTTCGCCGAAAACCTTCTCCGCTACGGTACCCTTTACGCGAAGGGAGGCGTTCCGGACAGCCTCGCCATTCCGCAGCCATTCCTGAGCGGCCTTTATGGAGGCAAGCGCATCCCCTCGATCGGATCGGCCCCCGGGGTCATAGGGGATCCGAACTACAATGGCTTTTACGGAATCGGTCCTTTTGAAATGCCGCTCCCGGATATCCAGGTAATGCTTTTTCAACTCGTCCTCGGACACCCGGAGTTCGTCCCGGGCCAGCGCCTTTTTCAGCGCTTCGACCATATGCGAATGACAATAGTCGAACCAAGCCTGTTCATTGAAGCGCTCGGGGCCGTAAATAACGCCCCCGGAACGCAGAACCTCCTCACGACGTTTGTTCTCCTGGATCCGATTCTCCTGAATCGCGCGGTACCGGATATCCGATACGATACCCCTTTCGCGCGCCAGCGTCTGCTCCAGCTTAATCCGCTTGAGGTTTTCCAACGCCCACGCTTGAGCCACTTCCGCGGGAATTTCCCCGTCATGACTTGTCGTCCAGAATCCCTTATCGTTCGTTATTCCATCCCCGTGCTTTTGCCTGAAGTAGCGGAATACCCGGCTCCTCAACAGGCTCACCTGCAGGTCGACCTCGCTTCTGGAAATGGGTTCCCCATTCACCGACGCGACAACGGACTCGACGCCGTCTTGGGAATTGAAATGTGCGTGAACCCCGTGCCGGGAAAAAGACCATACCAGGGCAAGAGTTTGCAGCGTAATCAGGCCCGCTGGAAACAAACCCCTTATGTTCATCTCATGGGCTGGTCTGTATCACCGGGTCGGGCTGATCCGTATAACGCGCATGCCGGTCGACCTTAAAGCGCCGCGTCCTTCCAGGCGGTGCCGCCACTGCTTGAAATTTCCCGCCGTTCCGGTGAAAAGCGGGACGCCCCTCAAATCATATACGCCGATGGATAGCGTTTGATCGGCCGCATCCAAATAGGCTCTCAAATCCGCCATGCTGGTGAAGGTAGCGGGTAAAAACCCGGGCGAACGGAAAGTGGAACGGATAGGATCACCCGTTCCATCGTAAAACTCATGGGCGCCGATGTCCGGCTTTCCATTCGGGACTTTGTTTCCCCAATAGTCGAGTCCTCCGTTGCCGGGAATCTCTTTCCCCTTATCGATGGCCGGGGAGTTCGGTTTCAGCTTCAGCCCGGTAATATTCATCCTGCCCAGCGGCGCCTTGGACGGCGGATTCACGAACAACGGATCCATCTGGATCCCATGCGGTTCCGCGGGGCCTGACGGGTAAAAAAGGTTGTAGTCGTGCTCTTTTGCCCCTTCGATGGAATACACGCTGCCGGCCGGATTATAAAAGATGTTGTTATAGACATAGGTGGCGTTCACCTTGTAGCGATTGTGAAGAGCGGAGGTGATCCCATCGGTCCGCGCCCAGACGTTGTTGTATACCCAGATATCCTTGCCTCCCCGGAAATCGCCGACGACTTCATTCAGGGACACGTTATACCGCATCATCGAGCTGTCCGTGTCTCCGCCCATGGTCAGCATGAAACCGCCTTCATTATCATGGCTGTAATTGTATTGGAAAATAGTCCGGTAGGAGTAGGTATCGATATCATATCCCTCTCCATCCCCCTTGGGGTAAAAATGGTTATAGGCTTCATTGTACTGGTAGACGGCGTCCCGGGTTCTCCATCCACCCCAAATGCCGGCCGACCATTCCGTCTGGGTTCCGTTTTTGCCATACCCGCAATGATGGACGACATTATGCTCAACCTTGGCTCCGAGTGCGCCCCGGAGTACAATCGCATCCCCGGCGCTGTATGAAACCGAGTTGTTCCGGATCACGAGGCCGGTAATGCGCGAGGGATCCCCGCTGCCCGTGGAAATGCCCGTCCTTCCCGCATAGGAAACCACGTTGCCCTCGATGAGAATGTCGTCGAAAGCACCGTTGTAGTAGATGCCCCCGAGCTTCTTCTCAGCGGCCCCGGCGCCGGCGGCGCCCCCGATGGTTATTTCATGGATAACGCAGTTCTTCGTGTAGATGTGGCTGCCTCTGGAACCGGAATTATTGGCCAGGACGCCGCAGCTCCAGGTTTCGGTTCCATACTTGTTGGTGAGGTCGAGATGGGAAACTTCCCAATACTGGACGTTCTCGAAATGGACCACCCCCTGTGGATTGCCGCCGCTGGGGCCCGTGACTCCGTTCCCATCGACGGCGGGAAGGTCACCGATGCCGAAGGAATCGATGACGATGGGACTTCCTTTGACCCCTGACCCGTGCAACTTCAATTGCCCGGTCCAGCTATCGCCCGCTTTGAACAGGATGCGGTCCCCGGCCTCGAATGTCATGGCATTTACCTTGTTCAAGGTCTGCCAAGCCAAATCGGGACGGGTGCCGCTTTGCGCGTCCTTGCCCCCCGTGGAGCTCACATAATAGGTGGTGTTGATCGCATGTCCCGCCTTGGGGAGAAGCCAGAGGAAGCCGCAAGCCATTCCCAACAAAATGCGCGCAGGACATCCCATACCGGCACCCCTTTTCGGCCCCATCAAGGAGACGACGGGACGGGCGTTTCCAGGGGAAGGATGCGGATTTGCGGCGCAAGCGGAGCGGTTCCCGTCAACCGGCGTCCAAGAACGTTGAAGAACATCCCTTGGGAAAATGCTTCCCCTATGAGAAGACCGGGCTTGTTATGGAAGAGGACATGGCTGCCTTGCGGCCTATAGGTGGCTTTCACCGTGACGGGAGCCTGGGGCACGGTGACGAGGGCAGATGGCGAACCCGGATCGTCGATGACGGCCGTGCCGGCCACCACTTCCCAGCGCGCGAATACCTGGCCAAGGGGCGGCATATTCGCCGCCAGGGAAGCCTTGGTGCCCTGGGCATAGGGTCCGGAACCCGAACCCTCCTGCACCGTTACCTGTACCGCCTGGGCGTTGGGGTCCCAGGTATGCTCCCGGATCCAATCGACGCGAAAATCCACGGGATAGGCGGTCTTGGTATGATCGCCACCCTGGTTGCCGCCCAGGGCTTGGTTGAGGATCATGAAGCCCGGCTGCCGTAAGGGATTACTGCCGCCAGGCCCGGTTCCGTTGGCTTTGTCCACCTCATAATGGTTGATGAGGACGCCGTCCAGGGAGAGATCGATGCGCGTGGAATCCCATTCCATGGTCCAGGTATGGTATTCCTCGGCCCAGCGCGGGCCTCCCAGGGAGGTGATGCTGCGAGTGGGGCTGGTCCACCCCTTGTTGCCGTCCATGACGTTGAACAGGCATTTGTTCTGGTAATACTCCATCATGTCGATCTCACCGCCCTTGGGCCAGCCGGCGTTATCGCCCTTCCACCACCAAGCGGGCCAGCTCCCGGACCGGATATCTATCTTGGCGCGTATCTCGAAACGGCCGTAACGCCAGGACTTCTTGCCGCGGGTGATGCGGCTGGCGGAGGTATATTCGTGGCCGCTCCAATTGTCCTTCAGGGCGCGAATCAGCAGCTTGCCGTCTTCGATGCGCGAGTTCTCGCTGCGGTTGGAATAATATTGCGCCTCGTTGTTGCGGACATAGCCGTTCTCGAACCCCCATACAGCGGCATCCACGGCGGCTCCGTTGAACTCGTCGCTCCAGGTGAAAGTCCAAGCCCCCGCCGGCGATGCGCACGGGGAAGAAATGGCCGCGGAAAGCGCCAGCATGAGCACCATCCAAACGGTGAACTTTCCGGACAGAACCGGGTAGAATCGAATTAGGGTCATTTGAGTTTGCCTCCCGGACTGGAATTAATTTGCCGCCCGGATCGGAATTAAGATAGGGCCGGTCCGGAAACCGGGGTTGCGACCGCCAAAAAAATTCGTGGCGGAATCCGCCACGAATTTCCTCGCCCCAAGCCAGGACGCTTGCGCTATATTTGAAAGGATATCCCATGTCCCCTCCCGCCGCCCAACATCCCTCCGCAACCCAGCCTTCCGCCATCCGCATCTTCGACTATCTGGATTACCGGGCCTTCCTAAAGGACAGCTACCAGGCCCGCAAGCGGGCCAATGCATCCTTCTCCTTCCGCTACATAGGGAAAAAGGTGGACTTGGACGGCGGCACCGTGAGGCATCTGTTCAAGGGTGAAAGGAACCTGAACCCGGCGCTGGCGGGCAAGCTGGCCCGGGTCTTCGGCCTTAACAACAGAGAAAGGATTTTTTTCGAAATCCTGGTCCTGTTCGGACAAGCGCGCAGCCAAGCGGAAAAAAACCACTTCCTGGAAAAGCTGTTCCGCCTGCGCGACCTGAAGGTGAAGACCCTGGAGGAGCGGCAACATGAATATTACCGTGCATGGTATCATATGGCCATGCGCGAGCTGCTCAACTTCCACCCGTTCGACGGCGATTACCAGGCCCTGGGCCGCATGTTGCAGCCGGCCATCTCCCCCGCGGAGGCCAAAAGCGCCTTGCAGGTTTTGCTGGACGTCGGCCTGGTGGAAAAGGACGCCGAAGACGGCCTTCGCCTTACGGACAAGACCATCACCTCCGGGGAAGGCATCCGCTCCCTGTCTCTCAAGAACGCGCAGCGTACCATGGCGGAGCTGGCCTGCCGGGCCTTGGACGACGTGCCGGCCCCGGAGCGGGATATCTCCGGCATCACCTTCAGCCTTTCGGCGCAGGGCGCGGAGAGGATCAAGGCGCGCCTGCGGGAATGCCGCCGCGACCTGATCGAAATCGCGCAGCGGGACCAGGACCCGGATCGCGTTTACCGCATGAACTTGCAGTTCTTCCCCCTCTCGCGAAAGCGCGGGGAAGCCAAGGAGGCGAACGGATGAGCAGGGTAAAACGCATGCCTGTCCCATTCCGTCCCCTGGCGCTTGGCGCAGGCGTCCTGCTTTGCCTGGCGGGCTGCCTGGTCGGCGGGGGCAGCGCCTCCGAGGATACCAACACGTCCCTGTCGGGCCAGGTGGTCTATCCGGATCACAGGCCGGCGGCCGGCGCCTCCGTGTTCATCCGGCCGGTCGACTACCTCAAGGACACCGCCGACTTCGACCGTCCCCGGCGGGCGCCGGATGCGGTCACCGATTCCCAGGGCCGCTACCGGGTGGACTCCCTGGACCCGGGAGAATATATGGTGGAGATCCAGGGCAGCATGGGCGGGGCCGTGCTGCCCGGGAGAATATATGGTGGAGATCCAGGGCAGCATGGGCGGGGCCGTGC
>DATENA010000107.1:0-21697 GCA_035275285.1 Fibrobacteria bacterium
GGCTGCGCGGGCCGGGGCCTGCGTCAGGCTCAGTCACGATACTTTCCAAGTATCGCTCCTTCGCCTTCCTTGGCCGCGGCCCGCTGCTTCCACCCCAAGGCGTCTTGGAGACGCCTTGGAGGCCCCGGGCTCGCCCTCGAAACGCAGGAATCGTGCATAACACCCTCTAGCCATGGAAATCCTAGGTACCACCCGTCTCATCGCTCTCTTGGGGGATCCCGTCGCCCATTCCCTGTCTCCCGCCATGCACAATCCGGCCTTCGGGCATTACGGCCTGGATTTCGCCTACGTGCCCTTGCGCGTTCCCGCCGGGAAGCTGGGAACCGCCATGGACGCCTTGCGGGTATTCGATTTCCGCGGCGCCAACGTCACCCTGCCGCACAAGCAAGCCGTCATCCCGTTCCTGGACGACGTCACGGAAATCTCCCGCAGGATAGGCGCGGTCAACACCATCCTGAACGAAGGCGGGCGCCTGGTGGGCACCACCACGGATCCGGAAGGGTTCCTGGAATGCTACCGCGAAAGCGGCCATAGCTTCATCGGCAAGTCCGTCGCCATCATCGGGAACGGGGGATCGGCGCGCACCATCGCCTATGCCCTGCTCATGCAGGACCGGCCCAGCCGGGTGATCCTGGTCGGCCGGGACCCGGAAAAATCCAAGCGCCTGGCCGCGGAGATCGCCGATCGACTGGATCTGCACGGCGGATCGGGCGCCCTGCCCGCTCCGGAGGCCATCACGTTCCGGGAATACCCGTCCGTGCGCAGGGAAGTCCAGGTGGTGGTCAACGCCACGCCCGTGGGCATGCACCCCAACACGGATGCGAGCCCCCTCGATCCGTCCGATCTGGAGGCCGGTCAGATCATCTACGATATCGTCTACGCCCCCGAGCGGACGCGCCTGATGCGGGACGCCCGGGCCAAGGGCCTGGAGACCGTGGGCGGCCTGGGGATGCTGGTGCACCAGGGGCGGGCATCCTTCGAGTTCTGGACCGGCATCAAACCCGATGCGAAAATGTTCTACGGTTCCGCCCGGGAGAAGCTGGCGCGCGGCATCGGGGAACCCCGCCTGCGGTGAACGGCGCATGACCCTTCCCCTGGCCCGCAACATCTATTTCACCGGCTTCATGGCGTCGGGAAAGAGCCGCATCGGCTCGCTCACGGCCGCTTCGCTCGGCTGGAAGTTCTTCGATATCGACAAGCTGATCGAGGAAAGGACCGGCAAGACCATCCCCCGGATTTTCGCCGAGGACGGCGAGCCCGCCTTCCGCCGCATGGAGGTGGAAGCCCTGCGGGACGTGGGCGGCCAGGGGCCCATGGTGGCCTCCCTGGGAGGCGGCACCCTCCTCAACCCGGAAGCCATCGGCCTCATCCGCAGCAACGGCGTGCTGGTGGGCCTGCACGCGTCCCCGGAAGTGATCCTGGAGCGCGTGAACCGCAAGAAGGAGTCGCGCCCCCTCCTGGCCAACCTGGACGACGAGGCCAAGATGGCCAAGATCAAGGAAATGCTGGCCCTGCGCAAGCCCTTGTACGATCTGGCGGACCTGCAATTCGAATCCGACGAGAAGATCCCGCACCACGTGCTGACGCGCCGCATCATCCATCGCCTCCAGGTCGACGAACTCAGGCCCCTCAAGGTGGACCTGGCGGAACGCAGCTATCCCATCTACGTGGAGGAGAATCTCTCCGGGCACCTGGACTCCATCGCGGCCAAGGCGGGCTGCCCCCCGCGCTTCCTGATCGTGACCGATCAGAACCTGAAGGCGCACCAGAAGCGCATGCTGGAGCGGCTCCGCGGCTGCCTGGGCGATTGCCGCATCTTCTTCTTCAAGTCGGGCGAAGAGGAGAAGAGCCTCAAGTCGCTGAACAAGCTGTTCACCTTCATGCTGCGCCACGCGTATCCGCGCAAGACCACCTTGGTGGCTTTCGGCGGCGGGGTCACCGGGGACATGGTCGGCTTCGCCGCGGCCGTATACCTGCGCGGCATCGATTTCATCCAGGTCCCCACCACCCTCCTTTCCATGGTGGACAGCAGCGTGGGCGGCAAGACCGCGGTCAACCATCCCCTGGGCAAGAACATGATCGGCGCCTTCCACCAGCCCAAGGCCGTGGCCATCAGCCTGGAGGCGCTGGCCACCCTTCCCCCGGAGGAATTCCTCTCCGGCCTGGCCGAGGTGGTCAAGTACGGGGTGATCCGGGATCCGGGATTCTTCGCCTTCCTGGAAGCGAATGCGGACGGCATCCTGGCCAAGCGGCCGGACCTGCTGCGCGAGGTGGTGCTGCGGTCCTGCGCCATCAAGGCGGAGGTGGTGGGCAAGGACGAACGGGAGACCGCGGAGGGCGGCCGCGCCGTCCTGAACTACGGGCATACCTTCGGGCATGCCTTCGAGGTGCTGGGAGGCTACGGGGCCATGGCCCACGGATTGGCGGTTGCCCTGGGCATGCGCGTGGCCGCGCGGCTGGCGGCGTCCCTGGGGATGCTGGACGCGGACTCGGAACGGCGCCACAACGATCTGCTCGACAAGCTGGGCATGCCCAGGCGCTTCCCCGGGAAGCTGGACGAGAACAAGGCCTGGGAAGCCATGGGGCTGGACAAGAAGGTGGATGCCGGCAGCCGGGTCTATATCCTGCCCAAGCGCATCGGCGAAGTGGTCCCGGTGCGGGACGTGCCCAGGGAGACCGTCTTGCAGGCCCTGGCCATCGCCAAGGAGAGCAAGGGCCCGTGAGCATTTTCCTGAGCGGAGGCACCTGCTGCCTCGGCTACCACCTGCTCAGCCTGCTTTCCCACGGCAAAGGCGATCTGGTTTCCTACTCCGGGGACGATCCGGAGCCCAACGCCACCCTCCAGCACGTCACCTACATCACCGGGGATCTGCTGGACTTCAAGAACCTGGTGCAGGTCCTGGGCGAGCACCGCCCCGTGGAGATCTACCACATGGTCTCCCAGGGCTTCTCCCTGGGCACCTCCCAGGTCAAGCCGAACGCCATCCTGCAATTCCTCATCCTGGGCACCCAGAACCTGTTCGAAGCGGTGCGGCTCACCGTCCCCAAGGCCCGGGTGCTCCTGGTGAGCAGTTCCGAAATCTACGGGGCCGGGCGCGGCGTGGTGGACGTGATCCACCGCGAGACCGATCCGCCCATCCCGTTCACTCCTTACGCGACCGCCATGGCCGCCTGCGAACTCCTGGCCAAGCAATACATCATGGCCCACAACCTGGACATCGTCACGGTGCGGCCCTTCAGCTCCACGGGCCCCTACCAGGAGCGGAAATTCGTCCTGCCTTCCGTGGCCGCCCAGATCGCCTCCATCGAGATGTACGACGGCGAAACCGCCATCTACACCGGCAACCTGGACGTGTCCCGCGACTACCTGGACGTGCGCGACCAGGCCCGGGCCATCGCCATGCTGGCCAAGCGCGCCGACACGGGCGAGGTCTACAACGTCTGCTCGGGCAAGGCCAGGACCATCCGGGACCTGGTGCATTACCTGATCGGCCTTTCCGGCTGCCCCATCGAGACCCGGATAGACCCCGCCCTGGAAAGGGCCATCGACATCCCCCTGCTGGTGGGCTCCCCGGAGAAGATCATGACCCTGACGGGCTGGAAGCCTATCATCTCCATCGAGGACAGCCTGAAGGATCTGTATTCGGAGATCAAGCTGCGGTTGCAGGGGAAACGGAGCCCGGCGTGAGGCCGGAGCGGCAAAAAATTCAAAGTGCAAAAGTCAAAGTGCAAAGTGCAAAATTTAATGCAAGAATTGGGAATATCCCCGCAATCGGCTCGAAAACCCCGGTGCAGACGGGGATCTCTTCACTTTGAATTTTGCACTTTGCACTTTGACTTGAAAAGGACAGCCTAGTCGCATGCTCTCCCATCTCCTCTTCGGAATCACCGGCATCAACCTCTTCGAGGACCGGCTTTTCCGCGCGGGCGCCGCGTCGCTTTTCGCGTCCCTGCTCGTCTTCCTGCTCATGCCCCGGTACATCGCGATGCTCAACCGCATGGACGCCACCTCCGATTTCGATCACGGGAAGCGCAAGTCGCCCCCCATCATGGGCGGCATGCTCCTGGTCTCGTCGGTCCTGATCGCGTCCCTGTGCTTCGTCAAGCTGAACGCCTACTCCATCTCGGCCCTGGTGATCCTGCTGGCCTACGCCACCATCGGCGGCATCGATGACGTGATGAAGGTCCACAACAAGAAGCTGGTGGCCCGGGGCAGGATCTCCAAAGCGGACTACCAGCTCAAGGCCGACGGCATCTCCGCCCGCCTGCGCCTGTTCCTGTATTTCCTGTTCTCCATGATCGTGGCCGTCTTCGCCTACAAGTTCATCCCCGGCCTGTCCGGCCATCTCACCATGCCCTTCGTGAAGCCCGAGGTCTGGTTCCCGCGCCTGCCCAACTGGGCCTTCATAGTGCTCATCTGCATCGTCACCACCTCCAGCGCCAACGGCGCCAACTTCACGGACGGCCTGGACTCCCTGGTATCGGTCCCCATCATCACCACCTCCCTGTTCGCCGGAGTGGTGGCCTACATCTCCGGGAACGCCATCCTGGCCAAATACTTCCTCATCCCCCACATCCCCGGCGGCGACGAGCTCTTCCCCATCTGCACGGCCATCATCGGATCCATGCTGGCCTATCTCTGGTACAACAGCCCGCCGGCGGAGATCTACATGGGCGATGCCGGCTCCATCGGGTTCGGGGGCGCCATCGGAATGATGTTCGTCCTGCTCAAGATCGAGCTGTTCCTGCCCGTAGTGGGCGTGGTGTTCCTGGCCGAGGCCACGTCGGTGCTGCTCCAGATCACCGGATTCAAGATCACCAAGCAGTTCAGCCGGGACAAGGTGGGCAGGAGGCTGTTCCTGCGCGCGCCGTTGCACCACCATTACCAGATCAAATGGAAGGAGCGCTTCGAGTCCGGGTCCTCCCTGAACTCCAAGATCATCTGGCGTTTCCACCTGGTCTCGATCCTGGCCTTGATCATCGGAAGCCTGATTTTCTTCAAGGTACGGTGATCGGGGTTTTTAAAAATCTTATCTTTCCCTGACCGGTCCGGCGGCATCCGCGGGGGATGCAGGGACCGTCGCCGGGGGGGAACGAAGGCCTGATGCCTGATAAAACCAGACTGGAAGAAGCGCGCCAAGCCGCCGCCCGGCACGGCCAGACCCACCTGTTCCGATTCTACGACGGCCTGGACCCAGTCGGGCGGGATGCCCTGGTGGATCAGATCCTCTCCGTCGATTTCGATCAGATAGCGCGCCTGCACGCGGACCTGGTGAAGAACCAAGGCGCCTCGGCCCCGCCGGAACGCATCGAGCCTCTCCGCACCAAGGCCTGGGAGGCTTTCTCCCTGGGCGAACGCGCCGCGCTCGCGAACCAGGGCATGCGCGCCCTGCGCGAAGGCAAGGTGGCCGCCTTCCTGGTCGCCGGCGGACAGGGGACGCGCCTGGGGCACGACGGGCCCAAGGGCGCTTTCGACATCGGCCTCCCGTCCCGCAAGTCCCTGTTCCAGCTCCAGGCCGAGCGCATCCTCAGGCTTTCCCGCCAGGCCGGCAAGACCATTCCCTGGTACATCATGACCAGCGGGGAGAACCACGCGGAGACCACCGGCTTCTTCAAGGATCGCCGCTTCTTCGGCCTCTCGGAGCGGGACGTGTTCTTCTTCAAGCAGGGCGAGATGCCCGTGGTGGACGCGGAAGGGAAGATCCTGCTGGCCGCCAAAGGACGCTTGTCCATGGGCCCCAACGGCAACGGCGGCTGCTTCCCGGCCCTGGCCAAGAGCGGCGCCCTGGCGGACATGAAGCGGCGCGGCATCGAGCACGTCTTCTTCTACAGCGTGGACAACGCCCTGGTGCGCGTCTGCGATCCGCATTTCGTCGGGTTCGCCATGCACGAAGGCATGCCCGCCGCCAGCAAAGCGGTGGTCAAGGCCCGGCCCGAGGAGAAAGTAGGCGTGCTGTGCCTCCGCGACGGCAAGCCGTCCGTGATCGAATATTCCGAGATGACCGAGGAGATGATCCACTCCAAGACCGCGGACGGCCGCTACCTGTACGACTCGGCGAACGTGGCCATGCATCTGTTCACGCGCGCCTTCCTGGAGGCCTATGCCGGAGCTTCCCTTCCCTTCCACCCGGCCCACAAGAAAATCGCCTACGTGGCCCCTTCCGGGGAAACGATCACGCCAGCGGCCCCCAACGCCTACAAGTTCGAACTTTTCATGTTCGACCTCTTCCCCATGGCGGGTTCCATGGCGGGCCTGCTGGTGCGCCGCGAGGAAGAGTTCGCCCCGGTCAAGAACAAGGACGGGGTGGACAGCCCCGCTTCCGCGCGCGCGCTGCTGCTGGAACTCCACCACAAGTGGGCGGTGGCCGCCGGCGTCGGCGAAGAGGAGCTCAAGGGCAAGCTGGTGGAAATCTCGCCGCTCGCCTCTTACGGGGGCGAGGGCATCAACACCGCCCTGATCCGCTCCCAGCTCGGAAATCCCATCGTCCACGTGTCCTGACCGCATGGCCACGCCCGTGCGGAAAGCGGCGCTCGCGTTCATCTTCGTCACCGTGGTGCTGGATATGCTCGCCCTGGGCATCACCATCCCCGTGCTCCCCAAGCTGATCCTGGAGTTCAAGGGCCGGGACAGCGCCCAGGCGGCCGCCGTGTTCGGGGCCTTCGGCACCCTCTTCGCGGCCATGCAATTCTTCTTCGCTCCCGTCCTGGGCGCGGTCTCGGACCGGTTCGGGCGCCGGCCCGCCATCCTGTTTTCCAATTTCGGCCTGGGGCTCGACTATATCCTGATGGCCCTGGCCCCTTCCCTGGCCTGGCTCTTCGTGGGCAGGGCCATTTCCGGCATCTGCGCGGCCAGCTTCAGCATCCCCAGCGCTTACATCGCGGACGTCACCACGCCGGAGAAACGCGCCGCCGGATACGGCCTGATGGGCGCGGCTTTCGGCCTGGGCTTCGTGATCGGTCCCGCCTTCGGCGGCCTGCTCGGGGACATGGACCCGCGCTTGCCTTTCTGGGTGGCCGCGGGCCTGAGCCTGGCCAACGCGCTGTACGGCCTCTTCATCCTGCCGGAGTCCCTGCCTCCGGAAAAACGCGCGGCCTTCGGCTGGGCGCGCGCCAACCCCGCCGGATCCTTCCTGCTCTTGCGGAAATACCCGGAAGTGCGGATCGTCGCGGTGGTGGCCTTCTTCTCCTACCTCGCCCATGAGGTGCTTCCCAGCATGTGGGTCCTGTACACGGATTATCGCTACCATTGGAGCGCGAAGACGGTGGGCCTGACCTTGGCCGTGGTGGGCGTCTTCAGCGCTTTGGTGCAAGGCGGATTGATCCGCAAAGGCGTCGCCTACCTGGGCGAGCGCCGCGCCTTGTTGCTCGGCCTGTTCTGCGGCGCCGCCGGTTTCGCCGTCTACGGCCTGGCCCCGACCCCGGCGATTTTCTTCCTGGGCATTCCCTTCGGGGCCCTGTGGGGTTTCGCGGGACCTTCGGCGCAGGCCATCATGTCCCAGCGCGTCGATCCCACCGAGCAGGGCCGCCTCCAGGGAGCCCTGGCCGGTTTGCGCGGCGTTTCCGGCATGATCGGGCCCGCCGTCTTCACCGCCGTATTCGCCTGGTCCATCGGGCCCGGGGCCCCGCGGCCCATGCCGGGGGCCCCGTTCCTGCTGGCCGCGATCCTCCTTTCCGCCTCCCTGCTCATCGCTTTTTCCGCGGCCGGGCGGCCCACGGAAACCGGGCCCGCTTCCCGGCCCTGAATCCGCGGGTTTCCGGGGCGGATCTCCTTCCCGCCCCCGGACCGGGCTTCCGGAAAGCGATGGGCCGCAATTTTAATAAAGTTTTTCCTTTACTAAATAAGCGGTCCATGGTATATTCCGATCATGAAGCAGACCCTTTCCCGGCCGCTCTCCGCCCCTCTCCCCGCCCCTAAAAGCACCCGCCACGCCCTGCTGGAAATCCTGAAACGCGAAGGCGCCCAGGATGCGAAATCCCTGGCCGCCGCCCTGGGCATTACGCCCATGGCCGTCGGCCTGCAATTGGCCTCCCTGGTGGAAGAGAAACTGGTGGCCGCGGAGCCGGAACCGGCGCGGCCGGGAAAGCGCGGCCGGCCCGTGCACCGCTGGGCCCTGACCGAAGCCGCCAACAGGGTGTTCCCGGACGCCCACGCGCTCCTGACCGCGGACCTGCTCGGTTCCCTCCAGGACATCTACGGAGAACGGGGGATGCGGAAACTGCTCGACGCGCGCACGCGCCGGCAGGAAGAGGAATACCTGCGCGCCGTCCCCGCGCAAGCCTCCCTCAAGGAGAAGGTGGCGGCGCTGGCGCGCCTGCGGGATCGCGAAGGCTATATGACCGAGGTGGAAGCCGGGCCCGGGGGCGGTTTCCGGCTCATCGAGAACCATTGCCCCATCTGCACGGCGGCCAGGACCTGCCAGGGATTCTGCCAGAGCGAATGGCAGGTATTCTCCAGGGTGATGGGGCCCGGCGCGCAGGTGGCCCGCGAGGAACATCTGCTTTCGGGCTCGCGCCGTTGCGTGTATTCGATCTCGCCGGCGAAGGGGCGCGAACCCTCCAAGGCGTTACCATCCAAGGCGTTCAAAGGCAAACCATCCGGAGGCCCGAAATGAGAAGAATGGAAGGCAAGAACATATTGATTACCGGGGCCTCCAAAGGCCTGGGCCGGCAGTTGGCCCTGGACTTCGCCCGCGAAGGCGCCGCCGCCATCGGCCTCGTCGCCCGCCATGCGGATCTCCTGTACAAGGTCCGCGAAGAGATCCGCGATCTGTCGCCGCGCACCAAGGTGCTGGCCCTGCCGGCGGACCTGCGCCATTCCAAGGCCGTCGAGCGCGTGGCCGCCGCCGCCCTGGCGGAGTTCCACGGGCGGCTGGACGCGCTCGTCAACAACGCTTCGGCCCTTGGCCCCTCCCCCATGCCCTACCTGCTGGACTATCCCCTGGAGGAGTTCCGCCGGGTGCTGGACACCAACCTCATCGCCCCCTTCCTTCTGGCCAAGAAGCTGCTGCCCGCCATGCTCGAGAACGGCGGGTCCGTGATCAACGTCACCAGCGACGCCGGGATCACCGGCTATCCGGGCTGGGGCGCCTATGGCATCTCCAAGTTCGGGCTGGAAGGGCTTTCCCAGACCTGGGCGGCGGAGCTGGACGGCGCCGGCATCCGCGTGAACTGGGTGGATCCGGGCAACATGGACACGGACATGCACCGGGCCGCGGAGCCGGGCGAAGATCCCTCGCAATGGGCCGACCCCGCCGCCGTGACCGAGGTGTTCCTCTATCTCGCCTCGGACGAATCCGCGGCCGTGTCCGGCCGGCGCTTCAAGGCCCAGGGGGATTGGCGCGCGCTGGAAACGGAGCCGGCGCGCGGAAGCGGCGGCCTCCCCGGACGGGAGGCGTGACCCATGGTGGTGCAGGCGCCTTTCCGATTCGAACTGCCGGATGATCTATCGGCCCGGGAGCCGCCGGAGAAGCGCGGGCTGTCCCGCGACGGCGTGCGCCTCCTGGCCGCCGACCGCCGCACCGGCGCCTTGACCCACACGCGCTTCAACCGCATCGCCGATTTCCTCCGCCCCGGCGATTGCCTGGTCTTCAACGCCAGCCGCACCTTGCCCGCGGTCCTGCAGGCCCTGGCCGAGCGCGCCGACGGCAGGGGATCGGGGGAAGGCCATCGCCTGCAAATGCGGTTGGCCCGGCGCTGGGAGGACGGCGTCTGGTCCGTGCTGGCCCTTTCCGGGAACGATGAACCCTGGCAAGGGGACTTGCTGGGTTCGCGCCTGATCCTGGCCGCGGGCGGGCCGGCGGGAGTCGACCTCTCCGCCGAGGTGTTGGGGCGGGACCCCTGGGTGGACCGGCTCTGGAAGATCCGTTTCTCCCAGGTGGGCCCGAGGCTGATGGAAAGCCTGTCCCGCCTGGGGGATCCCGTGCGGTACTGGTACGCCTCCGCGCCGTGGGACCTGGAATATTACCAGACCGTGTACGCGCGCGAACCGGGATCGGTGGAAATGCCCTCGGCGGGCCGGGCCTTCACCTGGAAGCTGCTGATGGACCTGCGCCGCAAGGGGATCGGGACCGCCTTCCTGGTGCTGCACGCGGGATTGTCCTCCTACATGGACGAGGAGTTCGACGCGGGGCATCCGGCCTCGGTGGAACCCTTCCACCTGGACGGGCCGGCCGCGGAACGCATCAACGCGGCCAAGGCGCGGGGCGGACGCGTGATCGCGGTGGGCACCACGGTGGTGCGCGCCCTGGAAAGCGTCGCCGACGCGCAGGGGCGCGTGCGCGCGGAAGCGGGCCAGACCCGCCTGCGCATCACCCCCGGATACCGGCTCAAGGCGGCGGACGGCTTGCTGACGGGATTCCACGAGCCCACCGCCAGCCATCTGGATCTGCTGACGGCCTTTCTGCCGCCGGAACGGTTGCGGCCCGTCTACGAGGCGGCGCTCCGCGGGAAGTATCTCTGGCACGAATTCGGGGACGCCAACCTGATCCTGTAGGATTCCCGGATCGGCGGGAGCCTGGATTGTTTTTACATTAGCCCCATGATCCAGGCCTTGTTCCTAGCGGGTTCCCTGCTTTCGGCGGCCCCCGCGGCCGCCAAGTCCGGCGGAGCCGATCCGGCGTTCGACTCCGTCCGGGCCTACCGGTATCTCAAAGAGCAATGCGCCCTGGGTCCCCGCGATCCCGGAAGCGAAGGGCATCGCCGCGCCATCGCTTATTTCACCGCTCATTTCCAGGGGTTGGGGCTGCCCGCGGTCCGGCAGCCTTTCGTGCATACGGACATGGCCACGGGCAAGAAGGTCCCGCTCACCAACTTCATCGTCACCGTTCCCGGGAGGGACCCCAAGCGCAAGCCCGTCGTGTTCTGCGCCCATTGGGATTCCCGTCCGCGCGCGGATCAAGAGGCCAGCGAAATGCTGAGCAGCCGCCCCATCCTGGGCGCCAACGACGGCGCCTCCGGGGTCGCCGTCCTGATGGAATTGGCCAACCTGATGAAGAAGAAAGCGCCCCTGCAGACCGTCTACCTGGTCCTGTTCGACGGGGAGGACTACGGCCGCGAAGGCAATATCGAAGAGTACTTCCTGGGCGCGCGCTGGTTCGCGGACAACCTGCCGGCGGCCAACCTGGAATACGCGCTGCTCTTCGACATGGTCGGGGACAAGGACCTGCGCCTGCCCATGGAACGGAACTCCCTGAAGCAAAGCCCGGGCATCACGACCCGGATCTGGGCGCGGGCGAAGAGCCTGGGGCTCACCCAGTTCGAACAGCGGCCCGGCCCTTCCGTCCTGGACGATCACATGCCGTTGCAGGCGAAAGGCATCCCGGCCATCGACGTCATCGATTTCGAATACCCCGCCTGGCACACCCAGGGAGACACGCCGGATAAATGCTCCGCACACAGCCTGGGAGTGGTGGGCAGATTGGCCGCGAGCCTTGCGTTCCGGGGCCTCCCCTGATCCTGCGCCGTCCCCATCCCGCCGTGCTGGCGGCCGGCCATGCCTGCGTGGCCCTCCTGTCCATGTTGCGGGCCTTGCCCCCGGAGATCGCGGCCCGTTGTCTGCGCCCGGCCCTGCTGCTCTATCCCCGGTTCAGGCCGCGGCACGTCTCGCGCCTGCGCGCCTGTTTCGCCGCCAGCCCGTTCGCGGACCGCCTGGACGTGCCCGGATATTATGCCGCCCGCCTGCGGCTGCTGCTGGAAGGACTGAGGGCCCATGGCCGCGATGCCGCGCCGGGGACCAAGGTGGAAGGGATGGAGCATTACCTGGAGGCGCTGGCGGAAGGCCGCCCCGTCGCCCTGGTGGGGCTGCACGCGGGCCCGCTCGAAGAGTTGCACCGGATCCCCCCCGCGCCGGAAGGGAGGCCTTTCCGCATCCTGACCGTGCCCGCCTTCTCCCCTCCCCTGACCGCTTTCATGGCCCGGGGCCGCCGATCGGCCGGGAAGGAAATCCTCTGGATCGGAAGCCGGGGACCGCAGAGATCGAAGGCCGGGCAGAGACCGGAGGCCGAGCGGAGACTGGAAGCCGGCCTGCGCCGGATCATCGCCGGCAACGGCGTGCTGGCCTTGATGGCCGATCAACATCCCGGCCAGCCGGAAGCCTGCGAATACCTGGCCTTATGGGATAGGGTACGGGTTCCTTACCCCGGACGATTGCTGCGCTTCCTGACCAAAGCCGGCTTCCTCTTCGTGCCGGTTTCCGTCCGCAGGGGAACCGACGGCTCCTCGGCCTTCCGGTTCCACCCCGCCACCCGGGAGGCATCGCCCGCTTCCATCCGGGCCTTCCTGGAGGAGGCCATCTCCCGCGCGCCGGAGCAATGGAACTGGTCCTATCCCAAGATCGGCGTTCACGGATAAAAAAAAGACGGGGCCATCGCCCCGTCTGGAATCCGCCGCTTGGAACCTGCGGCCCGCCTGGAAAACCGCGCGGTGTTTTCCGTCCACCGAGGGTCCGCCTACCGATAGTCCGCCGGCAGCATGCCTTCGTCCCCGCCGTGCTTCTTGAAGGCCTTGAAGTAATCCTTGGCCTCCTTCTTCTGGTACTTCTTGTCGGCCACCACGCCGGCATAGTAGTACGGGGAAGCCTCTTCCGGGCAGATGGAGATGGCATAGGTGCTGTTGGACTTGCTCGTCTCGTAGTTGCCGGCGGCGAAGTTGATTTTCGCCGACCCGATCAGGAGCTCGCAGGAATTGGGATTGCCTTCCAGCGCCTTCTTGGCCAGGGTCAGGGCGTCGGCCTTGCGGTTCTGGGCCAGGAGCACGTCGCCCATGGCCACCACCGCGGTGGCGTTGCCGGGCTGCAGCTCCAGGGCCTTGCGCGCATGCTTCTCCGCCTCGGTCGGCTTCCTCATCTTCAGGAGCACCCTGGCCAGCAGGCTCAGGGCTTCCGGGGACTCGTCCGCGTTCACGGACTTCTGCAGGAAGTTCTCGGCCGCCTCGTACTTCTTCTCCGATTCGAACGCCATGGCCAGGCCCAGGAAGCCCTTCGCCTGCCAGTTGGCGTTGGCGTGCTGGGAGAGCTCCTTGAAATAGTTCTTCGCATCCGCCGGGCTACCGTCCCGCAACAGGCACAGGCCGATGTGGTACACCGCGTCCATGTAGTCCGGGTTGTATTTGAGGGCCTGGTCGAAATCCTTCTTGGCCTTGGCGTAATTGTGATCGTAGTAATAGGCCAGGCCCCGGTAGTGGTAATAAGGGGCGCTGTACTTGTTCGCCCGGATCAGGCGTTCCAGCACCTCGCGGGCCTTTTCCGTCTCGCGGGTCTCGATGCGGGCCTTGGCCAGGGCGAACTGGACGGTGGAATCGTCCTTGTACTCCGAGCTTTCGATGGTGCGGATGGCCTCCCGGGAGTTGCCCTTGTTGATCTGCAGCTCCGCCAGCTTGGCCAGCACCGGGGCCGAAGGATCCTTGGCGAACACGGAGTTGAACTCCGCCAGGGCGGCCTCGTTCTTCCCCTGCTTCATCAGGCAATCGCCGTAGATCAGGCGGCCGGAGGAGGACAGGTTCGCGCGCACCGGCTCCAGGAGGCGGGCCGCGGACGCGTACTCGTCCTTGGCGTATTGCATGCGGGCCAGGGCCTCGGCGTAATCGCCGTTGGCCGGGGCCAGCGCCTGGGCCTTCTTGAAGTAATCCTCGGCCACGCCCGGCTGGTTGCGCTCGGTGGCGATCTGGCCCAGCCAATAATAGGCCAGATGGTTGCGGGGATCCTTCTTGACCATCTCGGAAAGGATGGCTTCGGCCTTTTCGCTGTTGCCTTCCTCCTTGTAGATGCGGGCCAGGCTGGTCATGACGCGGGGGCTCTTCTCGCCCAGGTCCACGGCGCGCTGGAGGGCGCGCTTGGCCTCGTCGATGCTCTTGATTTCGATCAAGGCGTACCCGTAGTTGGCCCAGACCGCCTTGTCCGCGCCCTTGACGGCGGTCACCTTGGCGTACAAGGCGGCCGCATCGCGGTACTTGCGTTCTCCGAAGCGGATCTCCGCCAGGGCGGACGCGGCCTCGGAATTGGAGGAATCGAGGCGGATGACGTCGGCATAGGCCGCCGGCAGCTCGTCCCCGGCGCTGAGTTCCTTGGACATCTGCATCTTGGCGATGGCGATGGGAAGGCTTTGCGGTTGCAGCTTGAACGCCTTCTTGTAAGCCTGCAGGGACGAGGCGTAGCGCTTTTCGGCGCGGTAGGCATCGCCCAGGAAACGCCAGGCCGTGGCGCTGTCGGGATACTTCGCCAGGCCCACCTCGAGCATGCGGATGGCCTTGGGGTATTCCTTCCGGCCCGCCAGGATCATGCCGTAGTTCATGTTGGAGGCGGGATGGCCCGGGAGCTTCTTCAGGATCATCTCGTACTGGGCCTCGGCCTTCTTGATATCACCCTTGCCGCGGTACAGCTCCGCCAGTTCCACGCGATAGTCGTAGTTGCCGGGCTCGGCCGCGATCAAGCGCTCCAGGATGGCGCGGGTGCCTTCCGGATCGTTGGTCTTCTTGTAGAGGCTGTACAGCTCCGCCAGCACCTTGATGTCCTTGGTCTTGGCGTAATAGTCCTCGTAGGCCTTGATGGCGCGCTCGGGTTCCTTGTTCCGGATGTAGGACTGGCCCAGCATGCTGAGCACGTCCGGCCGGTTCAGGTCCGCGCGGTCCAGGTTGTTGATGGCGCCTTGCCAGTTCTTCTCGTCGAAGCAGACCTTGCCGAGGTAGTAGAAAGCCTCTTCCGACGGGCTGTTGCGCACGTACGTCTCGAGGATTTCCTTGGCCTTGGACTTGTTCTTGGTTTCGTAGAACAGGATGGCCAGGGGCAGGGACTGCTTCGCCTCTTCCGGGAACTTCCGGATCAGCGCCGGGCCCAGGGCGGCGGCGCGGTCCTTCTGGCCCAGCTTGAAATAGCCGTCCAGGAGCAGAAAGGACATTTCCGCGTTCAGTTCGTCCTTCAGGGCCGGCCGTTCCAGGATCCTGACGGCTTCGGAGGGGTTTTTCAGCTCCGACTCCAACCGGGCCAGGGAATAGGCGTAGTCCTTGTTCGAGGATCGGAGCGCGAACAGGAAGCGCAAGCGCTCCCGGGCCAGGCCCTTGTTCTTCTCGCTCAGGTAGATGTTGTACAGGGCCGAGTTGATGCCCTCATCGTTCTTGAGGGTGCGGTCCGCTATCAGCAAAGGCGTTTTGGCCTTGGCCACCTGTCCGGAGGAGAACAGCAGCAGGCCGAATTCCTTCTGGTACAGGGGATTGGTGCCGTTGAGGGCCACGGCCTTGGTCAAAAGCTCCAGGGTCTTGTCCTTGTTGCCGATCTTCTTGTTGGCCATGGCGGCCCGGAACGCGAGGTCGCCGTTCTTGGGGGACAGGCCGGACAGGTGATCGAGGGCGTCCGCCAGCTTGGCGTCGTTCCTGGTGAGGGCGTACAGATCCGCCAGCAAGGTCCAGGGACGGGGCTGCTCGGGCTCCAGGGTGACCCAATGCTGCAGGTGATCGGCCGCGTCGGCGGTTTTGCCGAGGGTGACGGAGATCTCCGAGGCATTGCGGACGGCGGGCAGGTTGTTGTGATCCTTGTTCAGGATCTCCGAGAAAAGGTCCAGCGCCTTCTGGGTCCTGCCCAGGGTCAAGGCGTAGTCGTACTTGAGGCCGACGTCGTCCGGGAAACCTTCATACCCTTGCTTCAGCAGGGCCGCCCGGTACGGGGAATCGTGTTCCTTGGCGTACTTGTAGGCCTTGTCGAACAGGTCGCGGTCCTTCTTGTCGAAGCGCACCGCGTCGAAATAGGCTTCGTTGGCGGGGACCGGTTTCTTCATGGAGGCGTACAGGTCCGCCAGCGGTTCGGAAAGGCTCTTGTCCTGCTTGGCCTGCGCGTTCAGGAACGGCAGGAAGGGGACCATCCTGGAAAAGGCGCCCTTCTTGTAGTAGGACTTGATGAGGATGACCTTGCCGCGGGTGTAGGTCGGGTGCGACTTGACCAGGCGCTCGATTCCGGCGATGTTGCCTGAGCGCACGTAGTCCACCTCGGCCAGTTGGAAGGCATAAGCCGGGTCCGCGCTCTTCTGGCGGGTCAGGCGCACCAGCGCGTCCATCAGGTTGGCGGTGTCCTTCTGCTGATCCGCGAGGCGGTGCATGGCCTTGAGGGCTACGTCGTCGTTGACGTTGCGCGTCACCCATTCGCCATACTCCTCCAAGGCCCCTTTGAAGTCCTTGGCCTTTTCCTTTTCCACGGCCAGGATGAGCTGGTAGCTCTTGTACTTGGGATCCACGGCCACGATTTTCTCCACCGTGGCCACGTAACCCTTCTGGTTGCCTTCCACCTTATAGATGCCGGCGAGGGCTTCCAGGACCTGCAGGTTGTTGGGATCGGTTTGCAGCCGGGCTTCGTAGAGTCCGCGCGCCTTGGCGGCCTGCCCCGTCTTCATGTACGCATCGGCGTACATGGCATCCGTGGAGCCCAGGGAGGGATCCCCCTGGAGCTGCCAATCGAACTCCTTGGCGGCATTGGCGTAATCGCCGTTCAGGTAATAGGCCTGGCCCAGCTTCTTGCGTTCTTCCACGCTGGGGCCGTTCTGCGCCAGGGTCTTGAAAAGGGGCAGGTTCGCCTTGATCTCTTCCTTGGTGTCCACGCTGCGCGAGTAGGCCCGCGCATAGGTGAGGTTGCCCGGCTCGATCTGGTAGGCGCGGCCGAACTGGACGAAGGACTCCTTCTCCTTGCGCAGCTTGACCTGGGTTTCGCCCAGGCGGTACCAGAGCCTGGCGTTGGCGGGAGAGCCCTTGACCGCGTTGGCCAGGGACTTCTCCGCGTCCTCGTAATCGCCTTTCTCGAAGTACAGGCTGCCGAGCTCAAGGTCGTAGCGGGCGCGGGTGGCGGGTTCCAATTGCACCAGCTTTTCCAGCACCATGATATAGGTGTCTTCCTGGCCCGGGCGCTTGGCCACCAGGGGCAGCAGGAAACGCCAGGCATTGGCGTCCTTGGGGTTCCGGTCCACCCATTCGCGCGCGTGCACGATGGCGGCCGAAGTGTCCTTGACGGCCAGATCCAATTGGGCCAGGCGCAGGGAGTACTTCTTCCCGTCCGGATCCACGGCCACCAGGCCGTTCAGGGCGGAGCGCATCTTCTCCGGGGGCTTGTTGGTGGCCGCATAAGCGTTCACCTGGATTTCCCGGATCCGGCGATCCTTGTCGTCCTTGGCCAGACAGCTCTCCGCGAGCTTGCCGGCGAGCTCGAAATTCCCGGCTTCGTTGAGGGAGATCACGGCGTCGCGGTTGCCGTCCAGGAGCCTGGGGTTTTTGGCATAGGCCTCCGAGAAGAGCTTGGCCGCCATGACGTGGTTCTTCTTCTTGGCATAGCCGCGGGCCACCAAGGCCTGCAATTCGGGTTTGGCGTTGGGCTGCAAGGCGAACTTCTCCAGGGCCGGGAAATTGGCCATCACCTGCTCGTCGCTGACCACGGTCAGCGGCAGCAAGGCGAGGTATTCCGGATTGGCCGGCTGGTTGCGCAAGGCCTTGGTCGCGAACACGTACGCGCGGTCGCGATCGTTCTCGGCCAGGTAGGACTTGGCGAGCAGGAACTGGGCCTCGTTGGCGGTGGGATCGTTCTTGTCGATGCTCAGCAAGAGATCGCGCAGTTCGCCTTCGCGCTTCTGGGCGGTGAGCAGGGACACCAGCTTGGATTGGACGCCCTTGTTCCTGGGATCCAGGGCCAGGGCCTTCTGGTACATGTCCGCCGCCTTGTCCGGCTGCTTCTGATCCTCGTACAGGCGGGCCAACTGGAGCGGGAATTCCTTGCGGGACGGGTAGAAGCGGACCAATTGCTCCAGGTCCTCGACCATGCGGGGCTTGTTGCCCATCCGGGTGTGCACCGCCAGGGCCTGTTCCCATACCTTGGGATCCTTGGATTCGATGTTGATCCATTTGTCCAGCAGGGCCGCGGCGGCCTGGGTCTGGTTCAGGGCCAGGGCGATGTCCAGGGCCCGGGCGACGACCTTGACGTCCGTCTCCTTGGCCAGGATTTCCTGGTAGACGGCCAGGGCCTCGGCGGTCTTGCCCAGGGTGGCGGCGTAAGCGCGCTTGACGTCCATGTCGTCCGGGAAGGATTGGTATCCGATGCGCAGGACGTCCGGCAGGTAGGGCGAATTGTTCGCCGCCGAATACTTGTGCACCTTGAGGAAGATGTCCCTGTCCTTGGGGTTGGCGACCAACAGATCGTGGTAGGCGATGTTGGCCTGCAACGGCTTCTTCTGCATGACGTACAGGTCCCCGAGGGGCTCCAGCAGATCCTTGTTGGTCTTGGACTCGGCCAGCAGGAAACCCTGCAAGGGCAGCAGTTTGATCATGGCGTTCTGGCGCAGGTACTCCTTCACCAGGATTTCCTTGCCGCGCTTCCATTCGGGATGGGTCTTGACCAGGCGCTCCACGCCCACCAGGCTGCCGGAGCGTTTATAGTCCAGTTCCGCCAACTGGAACTTGTAGGCGTTGTCCGCGTTCTTCTCGCGGTTGAGGCGCACCAGGGCGTCCATCAGCGCGGCCGTGTCCTTCTGCATGTCCGCCAGGCGGTGCATGGCCTTGACCGCGGCCAGGTCTCCCCCGTTGCGGGACACCCATTGGCCGTACTGATCCAAGGCGCCCTTGTAGTCCTTGGCTTTCTCCTTTTCCACGGCCAGCGCCAGCTGGTAGCCCTTGTACTTCGGATCCACGTTCACGATCTTCTCCACGGTGGAGACGTAGCCGGCCTGGTTCCCTTCCGCCTTGTAGATGTTGGCCACGGTTTCCAGCATCTGCAGGTTGTCGGGGGCGTCCTTCAGGCGCTGCTCGTACAAGCCGCGGGCCTTGGCGGTCTGGCCGGAGCGCATGTAGGCTTCCGGGATCATCGGCTCGCCGGCGGCGAGGTCGGGATCCCCCTTGAGCAGCCAATCGAACTCCTTGGCGGCATTGGCGAAATCGCCGTTCAGGAAATAGGCCTGGGCGAGCTTCTTCCGCTCGTCCACGCTGGGCCCGTTCCGGGACAGCAATTGGAAGAGGGGCAGGCCGGCGCGGATCTCGTCCTTCGTGTCCACGGACGAGGCGTAGGCGCGGGCATAGGTCAGGTTGGTCCTGTCCAACAGGTAGGCGCGCTGGTATTTCTCCGCCGCGTCCTTCTCCTTGCGCAGCTTGGTTTCCGTCTCGCCCAGCTTGAACCACAGGGCGGCGCTGGCGGGATTGGCCTTGGATGCGCTCAGCAGGGATTTCTCCGCGTCCTCGAAGTCGCCTTTCTCGAGGTACAGGTTCCCCAGCTCCAGATCATAGCGGCCGCGGCCGGCCGGTTCCAACTGCACCAGTTTTTCCAGCACGGTGATATAGGTGTCCTCCTGGCCGGAGCGCTTGGCCACCAGAGGCAGCAGGAAACGCCATCCCTCCGTGTTCTTGGGGTTCTTGTCCAGGAACTCCTTGGCATGGGCGATGGCGGCGGAAGTATCGCGGGCGGCCAGATCGAGCTGGGCCAGGCGCATGGACCATTTGGTGGCGCTCTCCGGATCCAGGGCGGCCAGGCCCTTGATGGCTTCGCGCAATTTTTCCGCGGGCTTGTTGGTGGCCATGAAGGAGTTGACCCGGATCTCGTGGATCTGGCGATCCTTGTCGTCCGTGGCCAGGTACTTCTCGGCCAGGGCCCCGGACAATTCCAGGTTCTTGGCTTCATAGGTGGCGATCACGGCTTCCCGCTTGCCGTCCAGGATCCGGGGGTTCTTGGCGTAGGCCTCGGCGTACAGCTTGGCGGCCATGGCGTTGTTCTTGCGCTTGGAATACCCGCGGGCGACCATGGCCTGCAATTCCGGTTTGGCGTTGGGCTGCAAGGCCGCGACCTGCAAAGCGGAGAAATGGGTGTCGACCTGGTCGTCGCTCTGGACCACGGAAGGGAGCAAGGCCAGGTATTCCGGGTTGGCGGGCTGGTTGCGCAGGGCCTTGGCCAGGTAGACGTAGGCCTTGTCCTTGTCGCCTTCGGCGAGGAAGGTCCTGGCCAATTGGAACTGGGCCTGATGGGCGGAAGGATCCGCGTCGTCCATCTTCATGAGCAAGGCGCGGATCTGCTCCTTGTCGCCCTTGGCCGTGTACAGTTGGAACAGCTTGGATTGGACGGCCTTGTCCTTGGGATCGGCCTCCAGGGCCAGGGCATAGGTCTCCGCGGCCTTGTCGGATTTCTTCAGCTCTTCGTAGGCTCCGGCCAGGCGCAGGGTCAGCTTCCGGTCCGCCGGATCCGCCGCATGGGCCTGTTCGAAGTAGCGGACGGCGTCGTCCTTCCTGCCGCCGGCGTAGAGCAGTTCCGCCGTCTTGAGGTTGAGCGCTTTGTCGGCGGGAGCGTCCTTGGCCAGTTTCTGGTAGATCTTGAACGCGGCCGGCAGGTTGTCGCCCGCCTCGTAGGCCTGGGCCAGGGAAAGCGTCTGCTTGGTGTCCTCGGGATTCTGCCGGAGGTAACGCTCGCGGTACTCGATGGCCTTGGGGCCGGTCTTTTCGCCCAGGGCGATGAGCTCCGAAAGCAGGGCCGCGTCCTTGGGGCTCTTGGCGAGCTGCATTTCCAGCTTGGGGATCAGCTTCTCCTTCTGGAGGGGCTGGCGGTAATAGTCCACCAGGAAGGACAAGGCGTCGTCCGCGTCCGGGTACTTGGCCAGGTAGGCCTCGTACTGCGAAGCGGCCATGGGGCGCTGCTTGTTCTCCAGCAGGGTCTTGATGTACTTGCCCCATTCCACGCGGTTGGCGGACACGTTGGGCATCTTCTGGAAGTACTTCAGGGCGCCGGGATAATCCTGCAGCTCGAAGAGCGAAAGCGCCATCATGCGGTTGCCGGATACGGAAAGCGTCTTCAGCTTGCGGAGGCTTTCCACGGCGGGACGGAAGTTCCATTGGCGGAAATGGATGACGGCTTCCGCCTCGATGAGGCGGGGCTCGGGCACCTTGGCGGTGGCCCTGCGGTCCTGGATCTTGCCCAATACCGCGGCGGTATCCATCTTCGCGGGCTGTTCCGAGATCAAAGCCGAGACCTGGCCCTGGAATTCCCTCTCGGCCTCGGCGGCGGCGCGGCGATCCGCCTCCACCTTGGCCAGGCTGTCGGCGCGGGCCTTGGCCTTGCGTTCGGCCTCTTCCCGGGCCAGGCGCTCAGCCTCTTCGCGGGCCAGACGCTCGGCTTCGGCCTTGGCCTTGCGTTCGGCCTCCACCCTCACCAGGCTGTCGGCGCGGGCCTTGGCCTTGCGTTCGGCTTCTTCCCGGGCCAGGCGCGCGGCCTCTTCCCTGGCCTTGCGCTCCTGCTCCAGGCGGACCTTGCGTTCCTCTTCGGCGCGCGCCAGGCTGTCGGCGCGTTCCTTGGCCCGGCGTTCCATCTCGATCTTGGCCAGGCGGGCGGCTTCCTCGGCGGCTTTCTTCTTTTCCAGGGCGACCTGGGCCAGGCTGTCGGCCTTGGCCTTGGCCCGGCGCTCCGCCTCTTCCTTCGCCAAGCGCTGGGCTTCCGCCTTGGCCTTGGCTTCCGCTTCCGCCGCGGCCTTCTTCTCCGCGGCCACCTGCGCCAAGCTATCGGCGCGGGCCTTGGCCCGGCGATCCGCTTCTTCCTTGGCCAGGCGCTGGGCTTCCGCCTTGGCCTGCGCTTCCGCTTCCGCGGCGGCTTTCTTCTCGGCGGCCACTTGCGCCAGGCTGTCCGCGCGTTCCTTGGCGCGGCGCGCGGCTTCTTCCCTGGCCAGCTTCTGGGCTTCCTCCCTGGCCTTCTTTTCGGCGGCGGCCTGGGCCA
>DATENA010000108.1:0-25011 GCA_035275285.1 Fibrobacteria bacterium
ACTCTTTCACTTATACGCTTTACTTCCGCCAATTTATTCAGGGCGGATTTTAACGACGTTTTATTTAAAACCGATTTAATTTCGCCAACCCCACAAACGGATTCTACTGGAAAAAAGCGCTGCTTCTCTTCCGACTGTATAAGAGGGGTGACGTTTGAATCGTAAACAACGATATCGCATTGTGTGCTTATTTCATCAAATGTATTTATCAGAAATCCGGTGCCAAAGCCAAGTCTTCTTGGAACAAAATGTCTTAAAAAATCTTTACAAATAGTTTCCCTGAAAGTCCCAAATTCTCCGGGATGTATGAGTCTTTGCGTTGACTCATCGAAAAATATTTGCCTTGAGGATGAGACAAAGGCTTGTTTGAAAATTTCGAATTGCTCGACAAGCAAAGCGTCAAACACTCTATTTCCCATTTTTTCCTCGGCGAAAGATCGTTGACTTAGTCGAATAGGTAGAAACTCTTTTCTTTCACCCCCCTAAAAATGTTTGATAAAACAGCCCTTTAGGTCGAACCTAAAGGGCCGCACATAAAATGCGAAATGTTGTACAACTTTCTCCTATGATGCAGCAACTGTGCATACTTCGCCCCAACCCCATCATAACCCTCCAAGTTACACCCCCCACCCGCACCGCCCCCCTCACGCCGCCAACGACTCCATCCCATTCACGTACCCCGGATAACTCTTCAACCCCTCCTGCAACCGCCGCGACGCCGCCTCGAAGTCCACCTGGTTCGGCAGCCACTCCGCGATCCGCACCGCCTCCGCCTCCACCGAGAACGTCCCCCACTCCTCGCTCACCTTTCCCCACACCTCCAGCAGGCTCCCGCTGAACGGCGCCTGCCCGGCCAGGACGTCGCCCCACTTCTCCAGGGCCTTGGGCCAGAAGATCACGTCCAGATACCCCGTATTGTCGCCCAGGGTCAGGAACTTCATGTACTCGCCGCTATGGGCCACCGGGTGTAACCGATCGGTTACGGGAACGCCCAGCACCTTGACGCGGCGACCCACGTGGCGGCGAAGGTCCGAGGCGCGCACGGCATCGCGGGCCAGGACGTGGTTTTCCACTACGTCCAGGAGGTTGGCGGAGAGCACGTAGCCGAGCATGCGGAGTTCGTTCATGCACTTCTGCATCAGGGAATAGTCGCGCAGGCCGGCGGGGGTGAAGCCCGAGGGCATGCCCGCCCGGCGGCGCCCT
Organism: Fibrobacteria bacterium; assembly: GCA_035275285.1. Classification (GTDB taxonomy): domain Bacteria; phylum Fibrobacterota; class Fibrobacteria; order UBA11236; family UBA11236; genus Chersky-265. The sequence continues at coordinate 1,204 of DATENA010000108.1, forward strand.
GCCTCGGCCGCGGAGCCGGGGCCCACGGAGGCGGCCAAGGTGGTGCCGAAGGCGTCGCCGAAGCCGCCGAAGAGATCGCCTTGGGCCGGGCGGATCTTGGCATAAGCCGCGTCCAGCAGGTAGAGCAGTTCGGGCTGGGTCATGCCGAAGCCGCCCATGCCGCCGGCCAGGATCAGGTTCTCGGCCTCGCGCTTGTGCAGGGGCACGCGCTTGAGCAGATCGAGCAGGTCTTTGAAGGGGCCGTCGGCTTCGCGTTCCTGCACCAGCACCTTGAGGGCCGCTTCGCGGCAATCGCGCACAGGGCTAAGGCCGGGGCGGATCCAATTGTCGCGGCCATGGTAGGCCAGGCGGGAGACGTTCACGTCCAGGGGCAGGATCTTCAGGCCCCAGCGGCGGGCTTCGTCCAGGTACACGTCCCGGTTGTAGAAGCCGTGGCGGTTGCTGATGACCGAGGAGAGGAACTGGGCCGGGTAGCGGGACTTGAGATGGGCGCATTGGAAGGACAGTTCCGCATAGCTGGCGCTGTGGGACTTGCAGAAGGAGAAGCCCGTGAAGGAGGAGACGCGCTTCCAGAGTTCCCCGGCCTGGAGGAGCGTGAAGGGCGGCTTGTGGCGGTCCGGATCCATGCAGCCGGCCAGGAACCTGCGGCGCACCGAGTTCCATTCCCCTTCGTCGGGCGCGCCCTCGTGCTGGCTGTTCATCATCTTGCGGATGCGGTCCGAAAGCTTGTAGGAGAGGCCCGCCACCTCGTGGCAGATGCGGATCACGTCTTCCTGGAACGCGCATACGTCGTGCGTCTCGTCCAGGAGCGGTTGCAGGGAGGGATGCAGGAACTCCCAATCCGGGGCCTGGCCGGTGAACCGGTTCTCTTTCATCTTTCGGTGCCTTTCCACGAAGGTTTTGCAATAGGCCGTGCCCGCGGGGCGGATGAGGCTGGAGGTGATGACGATTTCCGGGAAGGTCTCGGCCTTGGCCCTTTGGTTGAGGCGCATTTGGGCGGGGCTTTCGATGTAGAAGACGCCGCGGGTGCGGCTTTCGGCCATCATCCTGGGCATGGCGGGGTCGTTGAAGCATTTCCGGACGTCCCAGACTTCCGGGTCCGGCAGGCCTTGCTCCTCGACCTGGAACAGGGTGTCGCGCAATACGGAGAGGGAGCCGTTGCCGAGCAGATCGAACTTGATGAGGCCCAGATCGTCGAGGCCGTTGTGCATGTCGATTTGGGTGATGAGGCGCGCGCCGTCGGGACCATCCGCATCGACGCGATCGCGGCCGCCGCGGTTGTTCAAGCCCTTATGCCCCTTGGAAGCGGCAGAGAATGCTCCGCCGTGTTGCCCAGCCGCCCCTTCCCCGCTTGCGCTTACCAAGGAATCGCCGGAGGCGTTCCGGCTCCACTCGCAGGCCACGTGGCGCCAGATGGGCCGGTTGGTGATGATGAGGCCGCCGGGGTGCTGGCCCAGGAAGCGGGGCTTGCCGCGCAGGCGTTCCGCCCAGGCCAGGATGCCGCGGATCTGATCGTCGTCCAGGCGGCGGGACTTGGTCTCGAAGCTGTCGAGCACGGTGGAGACCTGTTCGTCGGAATAGCCGAAGACCTTGGCGGTTTCGCGGAAGGCGGCGCGGCCGCGGAAAGTGTTAGTGGTGCAGGTGATGGCCACGCGGTCGCGGCCGAAGTGGTCCGCCATCCATTTGAGGGCGCGGGCGCGCTCGTCCCAGCCGAAGTCCAGATCGGCGTCGGGCGGGGCGGCGCGGTCTTCGTTGAGGAAGCGCTGGAAGTAGAGTTTGAGGGCGATGGGATCGAGGTTGCAGACGCCCAGGTTGTAGAAGGTGATGGAGTTGGCGCCGCTGCCGCGCAGGATGCTGCAGTCGCGGGCCCGGCGGTATTTGCCGCGCAGGGTGCGGCTGGCCCAGTCGCGCACTTCCTTGACCATGAGGAAGTACGAGGAGTAGCCGAGCTTGCGGATGGTGGCGAGCTCCATTTCCTGGATGGCGCGGGCCTCGGCGAACCGGGGCGTATTGCCGTACTTGCGCCATAGGCCTTGCAAGGCGGCCCGGGCCAGCGCCTTGTTCGGATCCACGTTGTGGGGCAGGTGGATTTTGGGCATGATCCATTTGCCCAGTTCCAGCTCCGCGTTGCAGGCTTGGGCGATGCGGGCCGCATTGGCCAGGGCCTGGGGACGATCGTGGAACAGTTCGTCCATCTGCCCGCCGGAGCGCAACCACGCGCCTTCGGGCGCGGTCTCTCCGGCCTTGAGGCGCGAGAGGGTGGAGTTGAGATCGATGGCGCGCAGGATGCGATGCGCTTCGAAATCGGCCGGGACCAGGAAGCGGCAATCCCCGGCGGCGACCGTGGGCAGGTTCCAGGCTTCGCATAAGGCTTCGATGCCTTTGCCGCGTTCGCGGGCTTCGGCGGAATGGCGCAGCAGTTCCCCATACAGATGCGGGCGGTTGGGGCTTTCGCACAGGGTCTTGAGAGGGCGCGGGAAGGCGGTGAGGCAAATGAGGCGGGGCCATTCCTTGGCGAAGGCTTTGGCGAAGGTGAAGGCCGCGGGATCTTTCTGGCGGCGGGTGATGAGTTCGCAGAGGTCCCCGTAGCCTTCGGCGTCGCGCGCCAGGAGCACCACGGTTTCCCCTGGGCGCGAGGCCTCGTTGAGCTCCACGCCCAGGATGGGGTGGATGTTATGGGCTTTGCATTCGTTGTAGAATAGGATGAGGCCGCTCATGCGGTTGGTGTCCGTGAGCGCCAGGGACTTCATCCCCAAGGCCTTGGCATGGGCCACGAGTTCCTTGATCTTGGGCACGCCCGAGAGCAGGGAGAACTCGGAGTGGACGTGGAGATGGACGAAGGGATGCGGTGCCGCGGGCGCGGCCGGGACGATGGGGACGGGGGCCGTTTGGGCGTTTCCGGGAGTGCGGTGGGCGTTCAGCGGGTCGTGGGGCATATACTGCACAAATGTACAGTTATTTTGGACCCGGATTCAAGCAAATTGCATTATAATCGGAGAGCCGGGCCCAGGATTTGGGTTTCTATAGGATTTGGGGAAGTGAAATCGACGGGGTCCTTTGCGGTGCAGAGCCGGATGCGGCGCTTGGAGGAAGCGGACCGCCGAATAACCGCCCCCGCCCTTGACGTTTCGGCGGGGCGAGGTATTTTCCCTGGCGGACAGCGAAGGGGAATGCCATGAAAACCGACTCCAATACCGTACTCATCACCGGAGGCGCGTCCGGCATCGGCTTTGCGCTGGCGGAGAAGTTCCTGCAAGCCGGGAACACGGTGATCATCTGCGGACGCCGGGTGGAGAAGCTCCAGGAGGCGAAAACCAGGCATCCCCGCCTGCATACCTTCCTTTGCGACGTGGCGGACCCGGAGGAACGGGTGGCCTTGTACGTGCGGACCACGCGGGATTTCCCGGACCTGAACGTCGTGGTCAACAACGCCGGCATCCAGCAGCGCATTCCCCTGCGGACCATGCCGGCCTGGGAGGCCATGCGCCAGGAGCTGGCCATCAATCTGGATGCGCCCATCCACCTCTCCGCCCTGTTCATCCCCCATCTGGAAAAAAAGCGGGACGCGGCCATCGTGAACGTCACTTCCGGGTTGGCCTTCTCCCCGCTGGCCAACGTGCCCGTCTACTCCGCCACCAAGGCCGCCCTGCGCTCCTTCACCCTGTCCCTGCGCCATCAACTGGCGGGCACCTCCGTCTCCGTGGTCGAGATCATCCCGCCCGCCGTGGATACGGACCTGGGCGGCGTGGGACTGCACACCTTCGGGGCCCCGTTGAACACGTTCACGGATTCCATCTGGGAACAATTGCGCCAGGGCAGCCAGGAGGCCGCCTATGGCATGTCGGCGGATGCCAGCCGCGCCTCGCGGGAACAATTGGACGTCATGTTCAAACGCATGAACCCGGCCGCCTGAAACCGGAAGGAAACATCCATGGCGATACTGGTCCGTTACCTGCATTTCCTGTCCCTCATCGTCCTGTGCGGCACCTTGCTGGCGGAGAACGTCCTGATCCGGAACTCCCTGACGCGCAAGGAGCTGTCCCGGATCGCCTCGGTGGATGCGGTTTTCGGCCTGGGCGCCGTTTCGACCTTGACGGCGGGACTGTTGCTCTGGTTCAAATACGGGAAAGGGACCGCGTTCTATCTCAAGAATCCGGTCTTCCACGCCAAGCTAAGCCTGTTCCTGATCGTCGGCCTGCTCTCCATCGTGCCCACGGTGTTCTTCCTCAAGCAGCGGAAAGGCGCGCCGGAGGAAGTGGTGGCGGTTCCGGCCTCGGTGAGCCGCATCCTGCGGATCGAATTGGCCATCGCCTTGCTGATTCCCCTGTTCGCGGTGATCATGGCGCGGGGCATCGGTTTGCGATAATCCGCGTGTGCCCGTAGTCACGGTTCCCGGACCGATTAATGATTGCATCCGGGAAGCCCGGTATGACGGAAAAGGGATGATATTAATAGCGGCCCCTACCGATAAGCCCCGATTGGCCGGAATTACCGGCACTTTCCTCCCCCCTGCAAGAGTCCTATTTTGATCGCATGGACCGGTATGCCGAATTCGGGAGCGGCCAGGGAGGTTCCACCGCTCCGGATCCAGGCCTACCGCCGGTCCTGCAACCAAGGAGTTCGAAATGGCCGAAGATCGCCCTCCCTACCATACCCTCGAAGACGATCCTGATTTGGTGAGGCCCCATGAACCGCACGGCGGTAAAAAGACGGGCAAAGGTGGATCGCGCCACGGTTATGTCTCCGAGAATGAAATCGAGGATATGACCCTTTTCGACGAGGACGCGGGTAAAGCGCCGAGCAAAGATCACCTCCATGATCCAAAATCCATTGACGCAAACGGCTTCCGGAAGCGAAAATGAGGAAACCTTTCCTGGTCAGGCATGCGCGAATTGCGGTACTTTCTGGAGCTGTCCGATGCCACCCACCGGGATCAGGCTCCCGTTTCCTTCGCCGTGGCGGAAAGCCTGCTGCGCGGCATGGATTGGAAGCTTCCCGACCCGTCGGCGGAAGCCGGCGAGGACGGAGAACCCAACGCGCCATTCATGCTGTTCCTGGACGAGGGGGAATCCTTTTTCATGGTCATGCCCGAACCGGACGGGATCCGGGTCACCGCCCGGGTCCTGGACAAATGGAACCTGTTGGGGTTGGTCTCCAAGGATAAGACCTTCACCTTGAATTTCGGGTTGGTGTCCTTGGACGATGCCCTGGCCTTGTTGAAGCTCTTTTACGAAGACAATTACCCCGCCCTGCGTACGCTGGAAAAGCGGATGCAGGAAGAGGGCTGATCGCGGCCTTTCCCTCCGGTTTCCCCCGGAAACCGCCCCTTCACTCTACTGCACATTTGAACATTGTTATTTAGATTATAGGGGCATGATCGCCCTCCGCTGCTCCGATCCCCTGGCCGCTTTCCACCCCGCCGTCGCGGGATGGTTCCGGGACAAACTGGGCGATCCGACGCCGGTGCAGGAGCGGGCCTGGGAAGCCATCCGGCGCGGCACCCATACCCTGATCGCCGCGCCCACCGGATCCGGCAAGACCCTCGCCGCCTTCCTGACCATCCTCAACGACCTGGTGGAGCGGTCCTGCCGGGGCGATCTGGCCCGGGAAACCACCGTGCTCTACGTCTCGCCCCTCAAGGCGCTCAGCAATGACGTGGAGAAGAACCTGAACCGGCCCTTGCGGGAGATCCAGGACGGCATCTTCGATTCGGAGTTGCGCAAGGTGGACATACGCGTCGCCGTGCGCACCGGGGACACGCCCGCGGCCGAACGCGCCGCCATGATCAAGTCCAATCCCCACATCCTCATCACCACGCCCGAGTCCCTGTTCCTGCTGTTGACCGGCAAGCGCGGGCGGGAGATGCTGAAACGGGTGCGCACCGTGATCGTGGACGAAATCCATGCCCTGGTCGGGGAGAAGCGGGGCGCCCATCTGGCCTTGTCCCTGGAGCGCTTGCAGGCCCTGGCGGGCGATCCCCTGGTGCGCATCGGGCTTTCGGCCACGCAGAAGCCCATCGAAGAGGTCTCGCGTTTCCTGACCGGCGGCGCAGCCTGCACCATCATCGACACCGGCCACCGCAGGCACCTGGACCTGCAGGTGGAGATCCCGGACTCGCCGCTCACGGCCGTCATGTCCGGGGAAGTCTGGGAAGAGGTGTACGCCCGCATCGAGCGGCTCATCTCCGGACACCGGACCACCTTGCTGTTCGTCAACACCCGGCGCCTGGCCGAACGGGTGGCGCATCGCCTGAGCCAGACCCTGGGCGAGGACAAGGTGGCCGCCCATCACGGCAGCCTGTCGCGCGATCGCCGCTTCAGCGCCGAGCAGCGCCTCAAGTCCGGCGAGCTGCGGGCCCTGGTCGCCACCGCCTCCCTGGAACTGGGCATCGACATCGGATCCGTGGACCTGGTGATCCAGATCGCCTGCCCCAAATCCATTTCGGCTTTCCTGCAGCGGGTGGGGCGCTCCGGCCACGCCGTGGGAGGGACGCCCAAGGGCCGCCTGTTTCCGCTGACCCGGGACGAATTGATCGAATCCGCCGCCTTGCTGGACGCGGTGCGGCGCGGCGAGCTGGACACCTTGAGCATCCCGCTCCAGCCCCTGGACATCCTGGCCCAGCAAATCGTGGCCGAGACCGCCTGCCGGGAGTGGCGCGGCGAGGATCTCTATCTGCTGTTCAAACGGGCCTATCCCTACCGCGATCTGCGCCTGGAGGAGTTCCGCGAAATCGCCGGGATGCTGTCCCTGGGGTTCACCACCCGGCGCGGCCGGCGGGCGGCCCACGTGCATCTGGACGGGGTCAACGATCGCCTGCGGGGTCGCCCCGGGGCGCGGCTCACCGCCCTCACCAACGGCGGCGCCATCCCGGACACGTTCGACTACGACGTGAAGCTGGAGCCCGGCAACACCCTGCTCGGGACCGTGAACGAGGATTTCGCCATCGACAGCCGGGCCGGGGACATTTTCCAGCTCGGCAACAACAGCTGGCGGATCCTGCGCCTGGAGGGCGGCACCGTGCGCGTGGCCGACGCCCACGGGCAGCCGCCCACCATCCCATTCTGGTTCGGCGAGGCCCCGGGCCGCAGCGAAGCCTTCTCGGTGGCGGTCTCGCGCCTGCGCACGGACGTCTCCTCCCTGCTGGGGGAAACCGCCGTGTTACAGGAGCGCGTGGAACTGCAAGGCTCCGGCCCGGACGCCCCCTGGAAGCGGGAGGCCCTGGAACACCTCACCGCCGGCATCGGCCTCATCGCGCCGGCGGCCGATCAGATCCTCGATTACCTGGCCGCGGCCAAGCTGTCCCTGGGCGTGATGCCGAGCCGGGAGACCCTGGTGCTGGAGCGCTTCTTCGACCAGGCCGGGGACATGCACATGATCCTGCATTCGCCCTTCGGCAGCCGCCTCAACCGGGCCTGGGGCCTCTCCCTGCGCAAACGCTTCTGCAAGAAGTTCAATTTCGAATTGCAGGCCGCCGCCACCGAGGACGGCATCATCCTGTCCCTGGGCGCCACCCACAGCTTCCCCCTGGAGGAGGTGTTCCGATATCTGCGCGCCGGATCGGTGCGGCGCATCCTGATCCAGGCCCTGCTGGACGCCCCCATGTTCGAGGTGCGCTGGCGCTGGAACGCCACCCGCGCCCTGGCCGTCCGGCGCAACCGCAACGGCAAGAAGGTCCCGCCGCAATTGCAGCGCATGGCCGCGGAGGACCTGGTGGCCCTGGTCTTTCCCGACCAGCGCGCCTGCTTCGAGAACATCCAGGGCGAACGGGAGGTGCCCGATCATCCCCTGGTGCGCCAGACCATCAACGACTGCCTGCACGAGGCCATGGACATCGAGAGCCTGGAAAGCCTTTTGGCGGGCATCGAAGGCGGACGCTTCATCCTGGAGGCGCGGGATCTGAAGGAACCGTCCCCGCTCTCCCAGGAGATCATCAGCGCCCGGCCCTATGCCTTCCTGGACGACGCTCCGTTGGAGGAACGCCGTACCCGGGCCATCCGGAGCCGCAGCTATCTGGACCCGGCCGAGGCCGGCGACCTGGGTCGCCTGGATCCTTTAGCCATCGCCGCCGTGCGCGCGGAGGCCTGGCCCCAGGTGCGCGGTTCCGACGAATTGCACGATGCCTTGATGCTGACCGGCTACCTGACCGCGGGGGAAATCGCCGAGTGGCGGACCTGCCTGGAAATCCTCCAGGCCGACAATCGCGTGGCCTGTCTGCGCGCCGCGCCGGAAGCGCCGTCCCTCGGGACGCCCGCCGCCCGGCCCGTGTGGGTGGCCGCGGAGCGTTTGCCTCAGGCCCTGGCGGCCCTTCCCGGGGCGGAACGCCTCTGGACCGCGCCGGCCGTCCCGACCGCGGTGGCCCTGGCCGCTCCGGCCAAGGCCTGGACGGAAGAGGAAGCTTTGGTCGAACTGATCCGCGGGCGCATGGAATCCCTGGGGCCCACCACCAACGCCGCCCTCACCGCCTCCTTGGGAGTGAGGTCCGAGCGGATCGAACTCGCCTTGCTGGCCCTGGAACAGGAAGGGTTCGTCCTGCGCGGCCGTTTCACGCCCGGGGCCGAAGGCACGGAATGGTGCGAACGCCGGTTGCTGGCCCGCATCCATCGCTATACCCTGGCCAAACTGCGGCGGGAAGTCGAGCCCGTCTCCACCGCGGACTTCCTGCGGTTCCTGTTCGGATGGCACGGCCTGGACCCGGCGGCCAAGGCGGCTCCGGGAGCGGGCGGCGCGCCCGGCCCGGGCCGCACCCTCGATCACGATAAGCCCAGCGGGCCCGAAGGCGTGGAAGCGGTATTGTCCCGCCTGGAAGGATTCGAGGCCCCGTGCGCGGCCTGGGAGCATGACATCCTGCCCGCGCGCCTGGGCCGGTATGAGCCCGCCTGGCTGGACCTGCAATCCCTTTCCGGGAACTTCATCTGGGGACGCATCCGGCCGGGTGCCCAGCCGCAAGGCGTGGAAGGCCGCAAGCCGGGGCCGGTCAAGGCCACCCCCATCGCCTTTCTCGGGCGGCAGAACCTGGACCATTGGCTGGCGGGAGCGGAAGCCGAAGGCCGCGAGGTTCCCGAGCCGGAAGGCCCGCCCGCCAAGCGGATGCTGGATCACCTGCGGCAGCGCGGCGCTTCCTTCTGGCGGGACATCCTCTGGGATACCGGCCTCACCGCCGCGGAAGCGCGGGAGGCCATCGCGGAGCTGGTTTCCCTGGGATGGCTGACCTCGGACGGGTTCCGGGGATTGCGGGCCTTGCTGGGAGGTTCGGGCGGCGCGGCAGGCGCCACCCTGGGGTTGGAACGCTCCGGACGCTGGTCGCTGCTGCGCCATTCCCGTCCGGAAGATCCGGCCGCCCGGCCGCCGGCCGACAGGACCGTCCTTCCGGACGGGTCCGTCCGCATGCAGCCCGATGGCTTGGAGGCCATAGCCCGCGTGCTGCTCAAACGGTATGGGGTGGTCTTCCGGAAGCTGGCCGATCGGGAGAACCTGGCGCCTCCCTGGCGGGACCTGGTGCGGACCTTGCGGTTGATGGAGGCCCGCGGGGAAATCCGCGGGGGACGGTTCGTGGAAGGTTTCTACGGCGAGCAATTCGCCTTGCCGGAGGCCGTAGCCCTGTTGCGGCTCTTGCGGAAAGAGGAGAAAACGGGGGTATTGCTCTCCTTGAGCGCCGCCGATCCGGCCAACCTCCAAGGCATCCTCACTCCCGGACCGAGAGTGCCGGCCACGCGCAAGAACCGGGTCCTGTTCCGCGACGGCGAGCCGGTGGCCGTGCTGGAAGGCGGAGAGATGCGCATCCTCCCGGGTCACTCCCTGGATACCGCGGCTGAAACACGGTTGCGGACGGCCTCATAGTTCCAATCGGAAACGATATAGGGATCACCTCGATCTCCCGTTTGTCGTTGGGGTGCCTGGACTTGGCAAGCCTTTTTTGGGATTTTGTGTCGACTGGATGGAATTAGGTATCTTTACTCCATGACCGCCAAGGCTTGCAAACTGCAAGCCTGCTCCCTCTCCGGACAAAAGGTTGGTGTCGAGGCGTTAAATCAACTAAATTTCAGGTCGGCCGGGCGGGTAAAAAAGAGGACCATGGTCTTCGCATCCCCTCCGCCAGGATAAGACCAAGGAAAGCTTCATAATGTCGCAGAATCCCCAAGGCAGCATCACCTCCCAAGACGGCGCCATCCGCCCTGACACCAAGATCCTGATCGTGGAGGACAATCCCTCATTCCGGAAAATGGTCAAGGTCGTGCTGGAAGAGGAGAAATTCCTCGTCATCGCCGCGGAAGATCTGAACGACGTGCTCAACCTGGCCAAGACCCACCAGCCCAACCTCATCCTCATGGACGTGGTGCTGGGCGATCAGAGCGGGATCGTCCTGACCCAGAAGCTGAAGGCCCAGCCGTACACCAGTTCCATCCCGGTCATTCTGCTCTCCGGCGCCCAGACGGACGAAGAGTTCCAACTGCAAGGTTTCGAGGAAGGGGCGGACGACTATATCCTGAAGCCGATTTCCAACGAATTGCTGGTCGCCAAGGTGCGCGCCGTGCTGCGCCGTTACGCCTCCGCGGAGGAATTGGCCGACGTGCTGCAGGCCGAAGGCCTGGCGCTGGACGTCAAGGCGCGCAAGGTGCTGGTTTCGGGACAGCCCATCGCCCTGACCCGCAAGGAATTCGATCTGCTCACCGCCCTGCTCCGCAAACGGGGCCAGGTCGTCTATACCACCCAACTCTACCATACCGTGTGGGGTTACGGGGCTTCCGCTCCCGTCGATTCGCACACCGTCAAGGTCCACGTGTCCTCCCTCAGAAGCAAGCTCGGCCAGGATCTGGGGAAGAAAATCGTCAACGTACCCGGCCTGGGTTACCGATTCGAAAACTGAGGTAGCTGGCGCATGACGGCTCCCGTTCCGCCCCGGGGGTCCGCCCGCTCCGACGGACGGAAGGCCGGATCGTCCCCGGAGATAGCGGCCAAAGCGCTCAACGACCTCGCCTGCCTGGCCGCCCGCATCTGCGGCGTGCCTTCCGTGGCCATCCATTTCCTGGAAAACGGCCAGCCCTTCCTGGCGGCGGCCTGCGGCGACGAGCCCATCGAAGCGTTCCCTTACAAGACGGTCATCCCGGTCGATGACGGCGAGGGCCGCGCCCTGGGCACCCTGACCATCCTGAACCGATCGGTCACGGAAATCTCCTCCGAACAGGGCCACGTCCTGGCGGGGCTGGCCGGCCAGGCGGCCGCCTTGCTGGAACTCAGCGGCGGCGTGCCGGCCAGGGCCGCCCCCATCGAAGCGCAGTTCCTGGACATTCTGGAGCTGATCCCCGAAGCCGTCCTCATGCACGCCCGGGGCAAGGTCACGTTCGTCAATTCGGCGATGCTGAGGCTGTCCGCCTCGAAGGACGCCTCGGACGTGGTCGGCAAGCAGGTCTCGTCCCTGTTCGCGCCGGAATCGCGCGAGGCGGTGGAAGGCCACGTGGAGGAAATCTACCAACGAGGCCTGCCCACCGCGCGGCGCACCATGCGCTACCACCGCCACGACGGCAAGGAGATCCCCCTCGAGGTCGCGTCCATGGCCATCCGGCTGAACGGGGAGGAAAGCCGCCTGGTGGTCGCCCGGGACGTGTCGAGCCGGGTCGAGGCCGCCGAGACCCTGCGCGAAAGCGAGGCGCGCTTCCAGACCTTCATGGATCACAGCCCTTTGCTGGCGTTCATCAAGAACGAGCGGAACGATTACCTCTACGTCAATCGCTCCATGTCGGAAAAGTTCCGGATCAAGGCCAAGGGCCCGGATCTGGCCGGGCGGGTGGAAACCCTGCCGCCGGAAACGCCGAAGCTCATGAACGAGACCGATCGGGCGGTGCTGGAAACGGGCAAGTCCATCGAGTTCGTGGAGAAGGCGCGCACGCCGGACGGCGTGATGCGGACCTGGTGGGTGAGCAAGTTCCCGTTTTACGGCCGGCACGGCCAGCGCATGATCGGCGGGGTCTCCCTGGACGTCACCGAGCGCGAAAAGGCCGAGGCCCGCATCCGCGTCTTCGCGGACATCTTCCGCAACATCCAGGCCGGGCTTTTCGTCTGGCAACTGGAAGGGCCCACCGAAAGGGCCCGCTTCCGCCTGCTGGCGACCAACGCCGCGGCCGCGCGCATGACCGGCCTGTCCATCGACGACGTGATCGGCAAGACCATGCAGGAGGCCTTCCCCGCCATCTTCGATCTGGGGCTCACCGCCAAGTGCCTGCACGTCATGGCCACGGGGGAGTCCCTGGACCTGGGGGAGATCGCCTACGGCGACAGCCGCGATCCGGCGGGCCATTACGCCGCCAAGATCATCCCGCTGCCCAACGACAACGTGGCCGTCGCCTTCGAGAACGTCACCGAAGAGCGCCGCAACCGGGAAGCGCTGCGCCAGAGCGTGGAGCGCTTCGAGCTGATCTCCCAGGCCACCAACGACGCGGTGTGGGAATACAAGCCCGCCACCGGCGACACCTGGTGGAACGAGCGCACCTTCCAGCTGTTCGGGTACGATTCCGACCGCATGGCGCCGAGCATGGACGCCTGGAAGAAGCGCCTGCATCCGGAGGACCGGGACCGCGTGCTCGAATCGTTCCGGAAGATCTCCGACGGCGGGGCGGACACCTGGGTGCGGGAATACCGCATCAACCGCAGCGACGGCGCCATCGGGCACATCTACGAGCGCGGCTACGTGGTGCGCGGAGAGGCCGGGGCCCCGGTGCGCATGCTGGGAGCCATGCTGGACATCACCGAGTTCAAGCGGGCCGAAGAGGCGGTGCGCGAGAGCGAAGAGAAGTACCGCAAGCTGGTGGACGTGCTCCCCGACGTCATCGCCATCGTCGTGGAAGGGAAGGTCGTCTTCGTCAACCAGGCCGGATTGCAATTCTACGGCGTCGCGGAGGAAAGCGGGATCCTGGGCAGGCCCGCGATGGAATTCTTCCATCCCGAATCCCGCCAAGCCGTGTTCCAGCGCATGCTGCAATTGGATTCCGGCGCGGAAATCCCCCCCATGGAGCACAAGTTCCTGCGCAAGGACGGCTCCTCCATCGAGGCCGAATCGCGCGCCATCACGTTCCCGTACCGGGGCCAGTTGGCCAAGCTCGCCGTGATCCGGGACATCACCGCCCGCAAGCAGGCCGAGTTCGCCCTGCGGGACTCCGAGGAACGCTACCGCCTGCTGTTCCTGAACAACCCCCAGCCCATGTGGCTCTTCGATACCGATTCCCTGAGGTTCCTGGACGTGAACGACGCGGCCATCGGCAAGTACGGGTATTCCCGCGAAGAGTTCCTGGCCCGGACCGTGGAAAACCTCTGGCTGGAAGAAGACCGGCCCTCCCTGGCCCCGGCCATGGCCCAATTGGTCTCCCTGCGGGAGACCAACGGCGTGCTCCGGCACCGCCGCAAGGACGGTTCCGTGATCCACGCGGAGGTGTTCCAGCATTACATCGAATTCTCCGGCCGGGGCGCCGCCATCGCCCTGGCCAACGACATCACCGAAAAGCTGGAGACCCTGGACAGGCTGCGCCACAGCGAGGAACGCTACCGCACCCTGGCCACGGTATCCCCGGTGGGCCTGTACCGCACGGACCTGCAGGGCCGCTGCACCTACGTGAACGACCACATGCGCGGCATCCTGGGGATGGCCCAGGAGAAGGTGCTCGGGGAACGCCTCACCTTCATCGTCCATCCCGCCGACCTGGAATGGGTCGAGGAGTCCTGGCATACCGCCACCGCGCGCGGGTTCCCCTTCCACGCCGAATACCGCCTGCGGCGGGGCGACAACCGCAACGTGTGGGTGATGGGCAACGTCCTGGCCGACAAGGCCTCGGACGGCAGGACCATAGGATTCATAGGGACCATCACGGATATCACGGAGCGGAAGCATGCCGAGATCCTGCTGGCCTGCCAGAAGCGCACGCTGGCCATGGTGGCCTCCGGCTGGCATTTGCAGGACGTCCTGGACAGCCTGGTGCAATACGTGGAGAAGGAATCCTCGGGAGGGAAGGGCTGCGTGCTGCAACTGGACATGGACAGCCGGCGCCTGAGCTGGCTGGCCGCCCCGGGATTGCCCTCGGCCTTCAAGGAACAGGTCGGCGTCTTCCCCGTCGACGCCGCGGGCGGGGCGCCGGGCCTTTCCGCCGTCACCAAGGAACTCGCCTGCTCCCCGGACATCGCCCTGGATCCGGAGTGGACCCGGGGAGGCCCGGAAGCGATCGCGAACGGCTTGCGGGCGTGCGCCTCCAGGCCCATCCGCGGTTCGTTCGGGCAGGTGCTGGGCGTGTTCGCCTTCTTCTACCCCGTGGCCGGCGAGCCGGCCGCCTACGACCTCAAGCTGATGGAGACCGCCTCGGACCTGGCGGCCATCGCCATCGAACGCCAGCGCCAGCAGGAGACCAGCCGCAAGAACCAGGAGCTTTCCGAGCAGAACCTGCGCATCCAGGAGGCCAGCCGCATGAAGAGCGAGTTCCTGGCCAACATGTCCCATGAACTCAGGACGCCCCTCAACGCCATCATCGGATTCTCGCAATTGCTGATCGACCGCAAGGTCGGGCCCATGAACGAAAAGCAGACGGAATACCTGGGGGACATCCTGGACGGGGGCATGCACCTGCTCCGACTCATCAACGACGTCCTGGACCTGGCCAAGATCGAAGCCGGCAAAATGCAACTGTTCCGCGAGAAGATCCACGTCCCCTCCGCCATGCGCGAGGTGTGCGACATCCTGATGCCCATGGCGCTGGGCAAGGGCGTGACGGTGCAGACCGCGTCGGACCCGGAGGCGGAAACCGCCTTCCTGGACGCGAGCAAGGTGCGGCAGGTGCTGTACAACCTGGTCTCCAACGCCATCAAGTTCTCCAAGCCGGGAGGGAAGGTCTCCGTGGTCGCCAAGGGGGACGCGCAAGGCGGGATCCGGCTGCAGGTGATCGATAAGGGGATCGGCATCCGCAAGGAGGATCTGGGGAAGCTGTTCCAGCAATTCCAGCAGCTGGATTCCGGTTCGGCGCGTCATTACCCCGGATCGGGCCTGGGCCTGGTCATCACCAAGAAGCTCGTGGAACTGCACGCGGGAAGCGTGGAAGTGGAGAGCGAACCCGGCCAGGGCAGCGCGTTCACGGCCGTCTTTCCCCGCCGCCAAGCGGGGGACGAGTGAAGTGAGCAAACGCATCCTGGTAGTGGACGACAACCCCGTCAACCTGAAATTGGCGAGCGAGATGATGGAGTGCGAAGGCTACGTGGTGGACCGCGCCTCGAACGCGGACACCGCCCTGGCGGCCATCGCCCTCCGGCCGCCCGATCTGATCCTGATGGACCTGGCCTTGCCGGGAATGGACGGGCTCGCGCTCACGCGCCACCTGCGGACGCAGGAGGCGACCCGGCGCATCCCCGTGGTGGCCCTGACCGCCTTCGCCATGAAGCGGGACGAGGAGCGCGCCATGGAAGCCGGATGCGACGCCTACATCGTGAAGCCCATCGATACGCGCAAACTGCCCGCCCTGCTCGCGGACATCCTGAAGGAACGGTAGGCCCCGGGGATCAGTAGCGGCACAATGCCGCTATCTCGGCCCTTTCCGGGATTTCCCCGGCGTCCATCACATGGACCTTGCCCCCGCCCAGCAGGGTATGGATGCAGGCCAGGTTCACCAGGTCCTCCCGCTCCGGGCCCGGGCCGTCCTCCAAGGCCACCCGTTGCTGGTCCGGATCGAAGGCGCCCCATTGGCGGTAGCCGCGGCGCAGGAACAAGTGGAGGATGCGCCTCTCCCGGGCGGCCAGGAGCGCGCCGCGGATCCCGGACACGGCCTCCGGGCTGGCCAGGCGCTCGCCGTAGAGCCTGAGGATGCCTTTTTTCCCCCTTTCCCGCGCCTCGCGGTAGATCTTCCAGGCCTTGGCGTGCAGGTCTTCCTGCCTTAGGGAAACCTCCGGGTTACCCAGCACGGCGCCGTCCACCAGCCCCGGATGGGTGTTGGCCTCGCGGTAGAGGGGCAGCAGGTATTCCACGCCCGCCAGCATCAAAGGCAGTTCCTGCTCCGGCAGCCGCCCGCGTATGCCTTTGTCTATCTGCTGGAAGAAGTCCAGGATGTCCCGTTTGCGATCCTTGACGTCGCCTTTCCCGCCCCCGTGCCCGTGGAAGATGGCGGTGCCTCCCGCTTTGCCCGCCGGCGGGGTCCCGGAGTGGAGCATCAGGTAGGATTCCGAATCCTCGAAGCGGAGCGCCTCGCGCATATTGGTCGCCAGGCCTTCGAGGGCGACCTCCCTGAGGCGCAGCCGATCGGCCTGGTACAGCCGCACGGAGTTCAGGCTCAGCGCCAGCAGGTGGAAGCGCCCGTCCTCGAACAGCAACGGCAGCAAAGGATCGAGGAGGAACCGCTTGCCCGTCTCCGTCATCGCCGGAGGGGCGATGGGCATGAGGAAGGACGCCGAGTAGCCGCGCGAGGACAGCACCGCCATGCCTTCCCCCTGCAGCAGGGTGAAATCGGTTTCCTCGTAGATCTGGTTCACCGGCGCCAGCAGGGAATCGACGGTTTCCGGATCGCATCCCCGCGCCTCCAACTCCGCGGCGGCCCGCGATCGCAGATCCTTCAGCAGGATGGGCGCTTGCCGGACTTCCCGGCCCGTGCGGTACAGGGGCATGTACAGGGAGAGCCTCCAGCCGTCCCCGTCTCCGGAGATGCGGCGCAAATCTTCCCGGGTGAAACCGGATTTGATGGTGAGCGGGGATTTTCCGGTGATCATGCCGGCCTCCTTCCTTCATTGGTAAGATAGATTTCCCGCCCCCCGGACCCTCTTCCCATTTTACCAGGTTTCCGTCTCCCGCTTCCGGCTCCGCCGAACGGCCCTTTTCCATTGCGTGACGGTTGCGCAAAGACGTGTTTTCAATCGGGCCCAAATGAAGATCCTGGTGGCATAAGCCATGGCGGAGCGGGCCCGGATCAAGGGTCCGATGGGATCTGGGGCAGGATGAAATCGGTGCGGAATTTCCGGATCCGTCCCGATCCGAAATCGAACTCCATGCGCCACAGGTAGCGGCCGGGAGACACGGCGGCGCCCTGATCGTCCTTCCCGTCCCAGGCGACGAACCCGACCACGCCGCGGTTCTTCTCCGTCTCGCTGCGGTTGAAGATCCCGAACCGGGTCTCGAGGGTCCTGACGGTATCGCTGTCCGAATCCACCACGCGCACCCGCAAGCGGTAGCAGGCGGTGGAGATGATGCGGAGATCGGCCACGGAGCCGGGAGGCACGGACTCCAGGTTGGCGGAGCCTTCCGGGAACACTTCCGCGCATTCCGCCGTCCGAAACGGGAACTCGTCCAGGGTATAGGCGCTATCCAGGATCCAGATGCCGTCGTCGGCGGGGACGGGATCGATGCCGGTATCCCCGTCCTTGCAGGCCGTGATCGCCAGCCCCGCCGCCAATCCGGCGGCCAACATGAGCCGGGGAGCCCCCCAGGCCCTGCGGAAGCGCCGGACCCGGGTTTTCCCCGCCCGGCCATCCATCCAGGAAGCGAAGCCCCCCCTATCGGGAATCGTGCCCATAGGGGGAATTGTACTTCCGTGCGGTCCGCCGCGCCAGCGGGGGTTCGCCCGGCGACGCGATTTTCATCCGGATCCGCGTCAGGCCTTGGCCTTGGCCCGGGTGCGCGCCCCCTTGCGCGCCGAAGCGGAACGGGCGGAGGCGGGACGCGCGGCGGCGGCCCGGCCACCCTTCACGCCGCCTTTGCGGTAGGGCGCCTTGTTGGTGGGCGCGCCCCGGCCCGAACCGCTTTTCTTGCCGCCGCCGGTGGCCTTGTTCACCGTGGCCCAGGCGCGCCTTTCGGCCTCGTCCTTGGATACGCCCCGTTTCTCATAGCCTTCCTCGATATGCTCGGCTTGGCGCTTCTGCTTGTCCGAATAAGCGGATTTGTCCCCTCTGGGCATGCGATACCTCCGTGCTCCGCGCGTTCCACGCCGGGTCTTCTCCCGAAAATACGTTTTCCGCGGCGAGGGTGCTCGTCGCCCGCCCTGCGACGCGTCCACGCTTCCGCCCGGAACCTTGTTCCGTCCGGAACCTTGTTCCGTCCGGAACCTTGTTCCATCCCGAAGCCTCAGCGCTTGAAATCTTCCGTGGCCTGCACCAATTCGCGCACCAGGGCAGGTTCGGTTGCGGAGTGGCCGGCGTCCGGGACGATGCGGATCTCCGATCCGGGCAAGGCGCGGTGCAAATCCCAGGCAGACATGGCCGGACAGGCCATATCATAGCGGCCTTGCACGATACGGCAGCGGATGCCCGCCAGGGCCGGGGCATGGTCGAGGATGTGGTTTTCGGAAGGCAGGAACAGGCCGTTGAGGCAATAGTGGCATTCGAGGCGGGCCAGGGCGAGCGCCATCCTGTCCGCGACCGATTCCCGGATCAGGTTCTCATCGGGGATCAGCTTGCAGACCGACGCCTCCCATCCGCTCCAGGCCTGGGCCGAGCGCAGGCGCGTTTCCGCGTCCGCGCCCGCAAGCCTTTTGTAGTACGCCGCGACCAGGTCCCCGCGTTCCGCGGGCGGGATGGGAGCCAGGAATTTCTCCCAGAAATCCGGGAACACCGCGGAGGCGCCTTCCTGGAACAGCCAGCGCACCTCGCTTTTCCGCCCCAGGAACACGCCCCGCAGGATCAAGCCGGAAACGCGATCGGGATGCCGAATGGCATAGGCCAGGGCCAGGGTGCTCCCCCAGCTCCCGCCGAACACGAGCCACTTGTCCACGCCCGCCATGCGGCGCAGCTTCTCGATGTCCTCGATCAAGTGATCAGTGGTGTTCTCCAGGATCTCCGCATGGGGCCGGCTGCGTCCCGCCCCCCGCTGATCGAAAAGGAAGATGCGGTAATGGGAGGGATCGAAGAACCGCCGGTGCTTGGGATTGATGCCCGCGCCCGGGCCGCCGTGCAGGAACAGGGCGGGAACGCCGTGGGCAACGCCCGCCTCTTCGAAATGGATGCTGTGGAGGGGGGAAACCTGCAGGTATCCCGTGCGGTAGGGCTCGATTTCCGGGTATAATCCGTTCCGGGCATTTGGCATGTCCCCGAAAAATAGCATTCGCAGCGCCCACGTGAGCGATCCAAGCACATCGCATGCCAACTTGGCATGCCGAATTCATTGGGGACGTTCCGCGGCGTGATTTAATTCTGTGTAAAGGGGGGCCATACCCATGATGATGCAGGAGTGGTTTTCCGAGGGTTTTCCGGTGCAAGTCCCGGCCGGCACGTCCATCCTGGACGCGGAAATGCAGGTCCCCGGCGGGGCCAACGGATTGATAGTGCTGGCCCATGCAGGCGGCCGGCAGCGCTACAGCCAGCGCGTGCAGAACGTGGCGGAATATTTCACCAAGGACGGCTTCGGCATCCTCGTCATGGACCTGCTGACCGAGGAAGAGTCCGAAATCGCCAAGCAGGCCGAGGAATACGGCGTCCCCGGGGAGGACGGCACCTGTTTCGACGCGGAAATGCTGGCGGAGCGGCTGGACGATTCCCTGCAATGGGTGCGGGACCTGCCCGAAGCCGCCGGATTGCCCCTGGGCCTGTTCGGGACGGGGCCCGGAGCCTGGGCCGCGTTCTCCGTGGCCGCTTCCCGCGCCGGCCAGGTGTCGGCCGTAGTAGCCGCCGGGTTACCCAAGCCCGCGGAGTTCGGGATCCTGGGGAGCGTACGCTCCCCTACCCTGCTCATCGCCGGCAATGCGGGGGAATCGGACGCGGCCTTCGCCCGCGAATGCCTGGGCGCCCTGCCCGGCCGCAAACGCCTGGAGTTCGTTCCCGATTACGCCGGGGGCAAGGAAGACTCTCCGCGGGTCACGGAAAAGGTGTCGCGCCTGGCCTGCCAATGGTTCGAGCAGCACCTGCAATGATCGGGGCCGGTTTCACAGCCCGTAGGCGAAGTTGAGGCGGAGGCTGCGCCCGGCGGCCATGTTCCGGGTGTGGTGGCCGCCATCGGGCACGCCCAGGGTTTCCCTGCCCCATACGAGCTCCTTGTACTTGATGCGGGCGTAGCAATTCCCCCCCACCGCGTACTGGAACCCCGTTTCCAGGCCCATGCTGTTGTATTCGAAATCGGCGTCCCGCTGCAAGGCGAAGAACTCCAGGTTGAAGCGCACGCCGGCGGTGAAGCACAGCCACGGGTTCAGGAAGCGGCGCACCTCCAGGAAATCGGCGTCCCATTTCAGCTTGGTCCGGTCCGTGAGCTTCCAATCCACGAAGATGAGGGGATACGGCTCGTACTTGTGGAAATACTGCTGCACGTCCAGGCCCAGCCCCCAATTGAAGGCGGGGCTGGGGGTCCAGAAATGGGCGTAGATCCATTCGGTATTGAAGTCGTAGAAGCCGATGTCCGCGAAATCGCTGTTGACGCCCACCCCGACCAGCGCCATGGAGCTCTGTCCGCCGCGGCCCGGCCAGGTGGATCCGCCGCTCAGCCAATAACGCTGCAGAACGCCGTCGTTCAGGATGGTGTCGTGGTAGATGATGTCGCGATCCATCAGGGTGGATTTGAAGGAGCCGAAAAGCTGGTTCGATCCGATCTTGCCGGCGGGAAAGGAAAGCTGGCCGGCCAGCCTCCAGGCGCGCTTGTCGCTGGCTTGCACCACCGGTCCGCTGAATCGGTCGCCGCCCCCGAAACTGGGATAGGGCTCGAATTCCAGGAACGCGAAATCCGTGGCGGGATCCTGCATGATCATGGCCGAAGCCGGTCCCTGCAGGCTCCAAGCCAGGAGCATCGCCCGTTTCAAAGTTTCTTTCATCATGGGTGATAATCGGCTATACTATGGACAGGATGAGACCCATCGCGGACCAGTTCGCCTTCTACCGTTCGTACCATCGGACTCCCGGATGCAAGATTAGCCATTTTTTCGGCGTGCCGTTGGTGACTTTTTCCATCCTGATTCCCATGGGGTGGCTGTCCTTGGAAGTGTGGGGCCAACGGGTGACCTTGGCGATGGCATTCGTAGTGGGCACCCTCGGGTATTATTTCCTCCTGGAGCCGGTTTTGGCAATGGCGATGACCCTGGCCATGATCCCGGTGACCCTGGCCGGGGATTGGGTCTCCCGCCTGCCTTTCAAAACGTCCCTTTCCGTGTTCGCCGCGACCTTCGTCCTGGGCTGGGCGTTCCAGCTGATAGGCCATGCCATCGAGGGAAAACGGCCTGCCCTGCTGGACAATTTCGGACAGGCGGTGTTCACGGCTCCGCTCTTCCTCTGCGCCGAAGTCTTGCTGGCTTTGGGATGGAAAGGCCCGAAGGCGCCCCGGGCCAAGACCCTTTAGGCCGCCAGGCCCGGTCAGGCGTCCGCGAGAACCGGTTCCGGGGCGGCTTCGGCCACGGCCAGGCGCCGGTTCGATGGGAGCCGTTGCGATGGCGCGCCGGGCTTGCGGTACAGGGTTCCGAAAACCACGTCCCAGAAGCGCATGGTCACGCCGTAATTGTATCCCGGGAACTGGTGGTGGACGCGGTGATAGGCCTTCAGCTTCCGAAGCCAGAGGACTTTGAGATTCCAGTGGTGATGGCTGTGGTGCACCAGGGAATACCAGACGAACCCCACCAGCCAGCCGGCCAGAACGCTGGAAAAACAGGGGATTCCCAGGACCCGGGAGCAGAAGTGCCACAAGCCGAACATGGTCAGGGTGGTCATGAACCAGGGCATGGCGATGAGGACCTGGGCTTCGGCATGATGGATATTGTGGCCGGCCCCGAAAATCCCCTCGGCCTGATGATAGACCCAGCGATGGAAGACATATTCGGTGAGGCCCCAAATCACGAATCCGGCCGCGAAAGCGGTCGCGGCCCAGAAGGGATGGTACCCCTTTACGGTGACGTCCCAGGCGAGAAAGAACAGGGCAGTGGCGAAATCGGCGATGAAGGCGAACCAATAATTGGCCGTTCCCATCGCGAATTTATCCAATAGCCACCCCTTGGTATCGGAGGCAGTGACAATTCTTTGTCCCATGAATCCCAAGTCCTTCCCGATGCCAGGTGGGGAAAAAGGTACAAAAACGAAACAAGAACGCCTAATTTCGTCAGGATTATTTAGTAAGAATTGACGTGGGATTAAATAGGGGTGGTTTTTGGCCAGAGGCCCGGACGGCGATCGGTCAGGCGCGGGCCAGCCGGATATCGACTTCCCGGTCCACGAATTTCCATTCTTCCGTGAGCCGGAGCAGGCCCACCAGCTCTTCGAAAGCGGCCTCGTCCCCGGGGGCGTACTCGAACCAGGTCAGGAAATCGAAGGGTTCGCCCAGGTCCCGGCTATGGTGGAGCCTCCGCGCCACGGCGGGCAGGTATTTCATTCCCGTGCGGATATGCCGCGATTGATCTTCCACGATGGCCCGGCGCTCGTCCTGCGCCAGCGCCCACCAGGCGGCGGATTTGCGGATGGGGATCAACGCGGCCCGGGAAGCCTGCTGCCGGCCCAGGCCGGCTTGGGTGGCCCGCAGTTCCTCCCGTTCCGCGTGGGTCACGTACCGCTCGTTGCTGACCACGCCGCGGAGGCTCCACAGTCCGCCCGCGGGAATCCGGGTCTCGCCCCCCACGATGGCCAAGCGCTCCGCCCCGGGCAGGGATTCTCCGATCACGGGTTTGACGCCGGTGATGAACCAGTCTCCCGAATCCCCGCCGATGAAATTGAATAGCCGCTCCACGTCGCCGTCCCTCCGTGCCTTCCCAATGATAAGAATTCCGGACGGGATCGGCGGGCGGCAAGGAAACCGGCGGCGATGCATCCGGCCGGAGGCGGCCGGAGCGCCCTCCGAAGCGGATGGAACATCAACCTCAGGGTCTACTACTTGCAGGCGCCGACATGGTCGATCTGCGCGCCCGCGCGATTCGCCTCGCAAGCGTTTCCGTAGGTGATCCCGTCGCAACCGCAAACCGGGTCGAATATATCGAGGCAAACCTCGGGTTGCTGCCGGCAAACGCCCGCAGCGTCCGCAATCTTGCATTGGCCCAGCCCGAAATCGCAGAACTCGCCTTTTTCACAGGTGAGGCCGGCAATGGTGCCGCAGGTGCGTTCGCATTGGCCACGATGGGCCACGCTGACGCCGGCCATCGCCGCGTGGCATGTATTGGAGTAGGTCTTGCCGTCACAGCCGCAAACCGGGTTGAACTCCAGGGTACAGAAGTCGGGACGGGGCCTGCATACGCCGGGCTGGTCCGCCGCGCCACATTGGGCCTCCCGGGGAAAATCGCAGAACTCATTCCCGGAACAGGACGGAAGGCCACGGACGCCGCAAAGACGAGCAGTGGAACGGAAGGGAATATAGTATTCGCTCGCGTCCAGGGCGCGAGCCCGGCCCGCCGGACCCGACACGGTGGTGAAGACGGCGGCGACCAGGAGGCCCTCCCTTTCGTTCAATTGCCCGATTCCGTCGCTGGGATCCGGCACGATGCCGTCAAGGTCCACGCCTGCAACGGCGACGGGGCGCCGGAGCGAATTCAGCTTTTCGGCGTCGAAGGAAAGGCAGGGGAAGGTGATGCAAACGATTCCGTTGTTTTTGGCGCGGAAAAAAGATCCCGTCGGTGTCACGCCTGCGTGGCCGCGCCAGGCTTCCCGTGCGGTGAAGTTTCCGAGGTTTCCGAACCCGGGAAAATTCTTCGGAAGGATTTTTCCTCGCAACAAGAACTCCTGGGGCGATCCCTGGATGGCCGCCGTCTGTTCCGGATCGAGGCCGAGTGCGCTCAAATCGAGCCCGGCCACGTAACATTCCTTCTGTCGCCTGCCGTCGGCGCATACGGTGAAAGCGAGGTTGACCCGCTTGACGAAGAATCCACCGCAAAGCGGCGAAGCGCATTTGCGGAAATCCCGGCGCAAAGTAAAATA
>DATENA010000109.1:0-5985 GCA_035275285.1 Fibrobacteria bacterium
GCGGGCGATCGCAACCACGACGGCCGGGTGACCCTCTTCGAGGCCTACAACTATGCCTACGACCGCACCGCCGGTTATTCGGCCGAGAACCTGGATCGACCCCAGCATCCATCCTTCCAGGTGGACCTCACGGGCGCGCGCGACATGACCCTGGCCCGCCTGCTCCGCTCTTCTACGGGCATCCTTTTCCACGCCTGCCCGGCCGGGCTTTACAACGTGGTCGATATCCAGCACGGAATCCAAATCGGGGAACTGCACATCCCCCAAGGGGATGAGTTCACGCTTGCCCTGGAACCGGGCCGCTACCGCGTGCTGTACCGCCCCGGTCGAGGTCCCACCAAGGCGGTCGATCTCGATCTGGAAGCGGCCGTCATGACGCGCCTTCCCTTCGAGGCCTTCCGCGTCCAACAAGCCGTCGCGGGGGCGCCGAAGGGCGGTTCCGGCGGAGCCTTGGAAAGACCCTTGGGCGAGGCGGATGCGCCTGCACCGCTTCCGGAAAACGCCGCTCCGGCCATGCGCCCCGCCCGCTTTTTCGGACGCTTGGGTTGGGGCGCATGGGGCGGCTCCGCCTTCTTTTTCGATCGCACCCTGGCGCGGAACCTCGAATCCAACGGTCCCCCGGACACCTATTTCGGAACCACCGGATCCTTCTCGGGGTCGCCGTACAAGCTCGAGTTCGGCGCGGACTTCACCTATGCCTTGGCCGGCGAATGGTTTCTGGGCATGCGTCTCGCGAGCGCGGGCATGCAGTATGCCATGCATACGCATGGACAGGAGCCCCTGGACGGCCTGAGCGACGCCGAGCGAGCCCAATACCCCGTGAACCTGGACTGGTCCTACGACTTTACCGACCAGCGTATCGGAGTCTTCGGGGGCCGCGCTTTTCCGCTGGCTCCCGGGCATTCCCTCGCCGCCGAAGCGGGCCTCTCCATTCTGGAGCGTGACGCGGAAGGTTCCCGAACCCTCGAGCGCACCTTCTACGGGACCCGGGACTCCGACCGCGAGCAAGCCACCCGCAGGGGTTACCGCATGGAAGGCGCCCTCGCGTACCGCCATGTCCTGCCTTTCGGGCTGTTCGGCAAATCCGTGATCATGGGCGCGAAGGTTTCGCCGTATTACACCCGCTTTTCCGGATTCCACGCCGAAAAATCCGGCATGGCCCTGGATGCCGATGAGTTGGGTTGCGCAGCCCTGGTCACGCTCCAGGTACTGGGCCGGACCGCTTTTCCCGTAACACGCTCCAATGCCGGAGGACACTTATGAGAATCCCTTACCGAGCCCTCGCCGCATGCGCCGGGTTTTTTCTGCTTTTTACCGCCGGAGGAACGACCCTGGGAGGTTGCGTGATAGTGGAGAACGATGGCCTGTTTCCCATTGACAGCACCCAGGATCCGTTCCCGAATCTGGTGGGGCGGCCTATCGTACCCTTGGATAATCGGGGGATCTCCGTAACCTTCAGCTACGTCGAGCTGGGCACTCCCGGAAAGGCGGCGGTGCACCAGGCGTTGGACCTCAATATCATCCCGATGGGCAATAGCATCTACGGCTATGGCTTTGAAACGACGGACCGTGGATTCCTGTTGGCTTACCGCGTCTTCGGAAAATCGAAGTCCGACTCAACGGGGATCTACATCGTCGGCAAGTTCAATGGAAGCAACGCGACCCTGGACTCGACCGCAACCCTATGGCTTCCCCAGTACCCGACGAAGGGCGCGTCTTGGCTGCTCAGAGAGGGCCGCAAGATGGAGGTGGTTTCCACGGATACGGCAGTGTGGACTTCCATCGTGTTCGCGAATGATTCCGATTCCACCGCCGTCATCCGCAATGGCCTCCAACGGCAGCCGGCCGTCCTGTTCCAGGAGACCGCGGGGGACACCTTGACCCACTATTATTTCCGGCCAGGGGTCGGGTGCGTCGCCTTTCGGCGCGCGATCGGGGGTCATCTGGCGGCGTCGGGCATCCTCAAGAGTTTCAGCTACGGGTTGTAACTCTTCGATCGTCCCGACAACCATCCGCATTTTTTACGGCCCGTAAAAATCCAAGCTCCATATCCCTTGAACGCGCCGGACCCCGCCACATGACCAAATTTCCTGGTGGCGGATCGGATGCACGAGCAAGATGATTTCCGGAACGTCGCGCCGAAGTATTTCGATCCCCTTACGCGCACGCCTCAGTCTTCGGCTCCCCGCAACACCTCGATCAACTCCTCCCGCGTGAACAGCTTGAGCCCGCCTTCGGGGTCGTCGGGCACCAGGCTGTCCATCCAGGCCGCTTTCCTCCGGATGATGGCGTCGATGCGCTCCTCGATGGTCCCCCGGGTGATGAGCTTGAAGATCTGGACGTTCTTCGCTTGCCCGATGCGGTGCACGCGATCGGTCGCCTGGTTCTCCCGGGCGGCGTTCCACCACCGATCGTAGTGGATGACCGTCCCGGCCGCGGTCAGGTCGATGCCCACGCCGCCTGCCTTCAGGCTGCAGCAGAACACGCGGCATTGCGGATCGGCCGCGAAGCGCTTGAGGACGGCCGGACGGTCGGACGTGGAGCCGGTCAAGCTGGCGAAGCCGACGCAGGCCTTGCGGAGATGGCTTTCGATTCGTTCCAGCATGCGCAGGTATTGGCTGAAGACGACGACCTTGTGTCCCGCCGCCAGCGACTTCTCCAGGAGGAAGGTGAACAACTCCCACTTCCCGCTGCCATATTCCCGGTCGGGCGAATCCGCGCCGGTCAAGGTCATGGGGTGATTGCAGATCTGCTTCAAATGGTTGAGCAGTCGGAAGACGTGCAGCAGGGGCGGCTTCCCCGATCCGACCAAATCGCGCAGGAGAGGTCCGCCCCGCTGCCGGAGGCAGGCGTGATACAGTTCGGCCTGGTCGGAAGCCATATCGCACCCGAAGTCCTCTTCCACCTTTTCGGGCAGATCGGGTAGGACCTGGGCCTTGGTCCGGCGCAGCAGGAACGGCCGGAGAAGGCGCAGGAAGCGATCCCTGGCCGCGGCGACCGAAGCGGTCGCCGCTGAAACGCCGGCCGCGAGGGGATCGGCTATCTCCCTTCGGAACTCGGCTTCTCCCGGAAAGTACCCGGGCAGGATCAGGTCGAAGAGGTTCTTGACCTCCCAGACATTGTTCTCCATGGGCGTGCCGGTGAGGCCGATGATGCTGCGCGCGGGAAAGCCCCGCAGGGCCTGATGGGTTTCCGAATCCCGATTCTTTGAATACTGGGCTTCGTCCAGGATCAGTAGAGCGTACCGCCGGGCCCGGAAGCGCTCCAGGTCGTTGCGGACGATGCCATAGCTGGTGATGCAGATCTCCTTCTCCAGTACCTCCGGATCCCTCCCGGATCCATGGAAGACCCCTACGCCCAGCTCGGGATGGAAGGACTCGATCCGCTCCTTCCAGTGATACAGCACCGAGGTCGGGCATACCACCAGGACCTGGTCCTTCCCCTCGGAGCGCCCGTGCAGCCAGGCCATCAGGGCCATCACCTGATGGGTCTTTCCCAGGCCCATGTCATCGGCCAGGATTCCGGAGAGGCCGAGGGCGGTGAGATGGGCCAGCCAGCGCAGGCCTTCCACCTGGTAGGCGCGCAGGCCTTCGGTGGGAAGGCCCGCCTCGGGGACGATCCCGGGAACGCCCACTCCACTCCCTTCCGCCAAGCCGGGCAGGAAGTCCAATCCCGGTTCACCGTTCGCTTCCACTTGGATGGACCGGGGGGCGTGCAGGACGCAGAGGCGGGCCAGGAGGGCCGTGTCGAGGTGGACGAGAGTCTGTTCACCCTCCCGGACCCAGTCCTCGGCTTTCACTTGTCCCATCCAAGCCCATTCCGGCATGGAGAACTCCACCCATCCGGCCGACGT
The DNA here is from genome assembly GCA_035275285.1 of Fibrobacteria bacterium. Classification (GTDB taxonomy): domain Bacteria; phylum Fibrobacterota; class Fibrobacteria; order UBA11236; family UBA11236; genus Chersky-265. The sequence continues at coordinate 3,854 of DATENA010000109.1, forward strand.
GAGGAGGCAGGGCAGGCCGGCCGCCCGGTGGGCCTGGAGTTGGGCCAGGTCCAGCCGGGTATCGCCGATGCGGTACTCCATCCCGACCCGGAAACGGTTCCCGGCGCGGCCCCAGGCGCGGACATGGAGGCAATGGATGCCGGCGGCCTTGGGGTTCCGGAGGAGGGAATCGGTATCGCAGGCCGGACCGGCCAGTTCCATCCCATGCTTGCGGAGGAAATCCGGGACGGCGGCGGCTTCCACCCAATAGGTTTTCCATCCGGTGTATCGCCGGAACAAGGGGCCGGGACCGGCTTGCAGGCGCCGGAATCCTTTTCCGGGAAGGCAAGGCATGTCCCCGAACCGGGCGGCTTCGCCTTCGGCGGGAGGAAACACGCGTGTAACTGAAGGCTCTTCGGCCCCCGGAGGCTGGGCGAATGGGCGGATCCGCAGCCGGCTATCCTCCGCCACCCGCACCTCCAAACCCTTGCGCCACGCCTCTTCCGTTTCCCCGAAGCCTTCTCCCAGGACCAGACCAGGGAATTTCCGGCATAGGGAGTAAGCCTGCTCGACGTTCAGGAACGCCGAGGCCTGAAACGCGGAGCCGCCCCCATGCAAGCGGACGCGGATAAGCCCGCTCGCTGCGTCCCAATCCAGGCACCCTTGCGGCTTGGGAAGTGAACGGTAGGCGATACGCGCGAGCTGGCCCGCCGCGCCGTATTCGGCCCGTTGCGCCGGGGCATGGGCCATGGCCTTCAGGACGGCCACATCCTCGGCCCGGATTTCCCGGCGGGCCCAGGAGGCGAATCCCCCGCTTTGTGTGGAGGTCTCCCAGCCCTCGGGCAGGTATTCCTCCGCTTCCCACCCCTGCGACTCCGCGTCCCGGGGAATTTCCAGCACGAGGTGGCCGGCGGCATCGATGACCTGGGCGCGGCCAGGCTGGAGTGAAAGCGTCAAGGCCTCTCCGGCATGGGAGCGGCAGGCGCACAGGGCCAGGCAGGACCAGAGGCTTCCGGCGTACCCGGCTCCGACGGGGAATCCGCCGGTGAAGGGCTTGCCCTGGGAATCCGACAGCACGCGGAAGAGCAGAGCGGCTTGATGGGCGCAGCGGGAATGCACCTTGGAGTTCCCGCAGGAACATTCGCAGTTACCCTGCAATGGAACCTTGGCGTCCGGGACATGCCGGTATCGGCAGAGGAAGACGTCCTCCCCGTCCAGGATACGGGCCTGGTAGGCTCCGCGGAAGAAAATCAATCCTTGCACGCTTCCATCAAGGTGGAGAAAATGTCCTTCGCGCAAGGTCTTGCGTTCAAACTGCTTGCGGCAGCCTTCGGGAAGGCCGTCCCACCATCCCGAGGGAAGCAACCGGCTCACGACAGCTCGTAAAACGCGTCGGTGCCGAGCGTGGGAACGAGTTCACCCGCCGATTTCACAACCGGCTTGGGGGAACCGACCAAGATCCAATCGTCAATGGACGATCGGAAACACATCCTCTGAGAGAAGAAAATGCGCCGGCGATCGTCCATCAGGATGAACCGCGGCACGGGCATGAACCGGGCATGCTTGTCTTCGATTTCCCAAGGGTTGCGGCTTCCCAAGCCGAATCCAGGGCGCTGCACGAGGAAAGCCTTGAATTCTCCGGGGTCCGGCCCCACGTTCTCGTAAATGCACCCTTTGCGATTGGTGTAGGTGATGGTGGGCATGGGTAAGTTTCGAGATGGCCGGGGAGAAAGCTAGCAAGCCGGATAGGATCAGTCCATCGCTTAGGCGGCAAAAGGATGCATTTTTACCTGAAACCTATATGCGGCCTGGAGGAAGGGAAGGAATGGCCGTTCCCGCAATACCGTCCGCCTGAAGAGAAAGGGGCTTTAAGGAGCCCGCATTGGACCGGATGATCGCCACCAAGGCCGATGTCCATGCAAGATGGAATGCGTTGACTCCGCTTATGGCATCCAACATGGGGCCCGCGCCCATGCTTAGGGTCCGTTAAGAAATAAATGGATCAAAGGAATCCCCAGATGGGGGTCAGATTGGCCCGATCGGATTGAGCAAAACCTGAGGCATAGCAGCGCTATGTCGAAGGTTTTGCGATTGACGATCGGGCCAAGATGGCCCTCAGATGGGCGGCGAACTGCTTCAGTTATTTCTTAACG
>DATENA010000110.1:0-8318 GCA_035275285.1 Fibrobacteria bacterium
AAGACTCTTCCGCATTCAACTCCCGACCCCCGACTCCCGACGTGATGACGATGAAAAGCTGCAAAGCGTCGGGTCCCTCCTCCCTCCACTCGCTGCTCTTCTTATCTCAAATTGATAATCTCCGCCAGCACTCCATAGTGCAGCCGGAACAGGTACAGCTTTTCCTCGCCGTCGCAGACGAAGGAATGCGTGATTTCCGTATTGGTTCCGCTCTCGTCGGAGTGGTATTCCGACCAGTGGCCGGGGCGGTATTCGCTCAGGTCGGCCTTGGGGCACAGGTCCACGATGATGCGGGCCGTCACCATGGTTTTCACCGAATCCTCCCTCCCCATCCGATGGATGCCCATGCCTTCCATCACGCCGGAAACGAACTTCGTTTTCTTGGGGAGGATGTACAGATAGAAAACGCCCGCCACCACCAGGAAAACGAGCAGATTGACCGGGATCTTCATGAGAGGCGCCTTTTGAACAACCCATTGCCGGGTACGGGAACGGCACCATTATAGGATAGAAAGAAGGGTTTTTTCTACCTTCTGGGCCCGATAACAGGGGGAAAGGTCCCCCCGGGGGAGCCGAATGTTCAGGAACCTGATACCCACGGACGCGAAATTCTTCGATATGTTCAGCAATGCCGCCAAGATCCTCCAGGACGGCGCCAAAGTCATGAGCGATATGGTATCCGGCCCCTCCGCGGACGTCAAAGCCTGCGCCGCCCGCCTGGAGCGCCTCGAGCACGACGCCGACGTGCTCACCCATGAAATCCTCATCCGCCTGGACAAAAGCTTCATCACCCCCATCGACCGCGAGGACATCCATCACCTGACCCTGGGGTTGGACGATTGCATGGACTACATGGAAGCCGTCACGGAGCGCATGATGCTTTACGGCCTCACGGACATCACGCCTCCCATGAAGGCCCTGGTGGAAGTCATCGTCAAGCAGGTGGACGAACTGAACAAGGTCATCCCCCTCATCCCGGATCTCAAGTACGAGAAGATCATCCCCCATTGCATCGAGATCAACCGCCTGGAGAACCTGGGCGACAAGATCGCCCGCGAGGCCGTGGCCGACCTGTTCAAGGGTTCGCCCAACCCCCTCGACGTCATGAAGTGGCGCGACATCTACGACAACCTCGAGACCGCCACCGATAAATGCGAGCACGTGGCCGGCATCATCGAAGGGATCGTCCTGAAGCATGGCTGAATCGCTTCCGATCCTCATGGGGCTCATCGCCCTGGCCCTGATCTTCGACTACATCAACGGCATGCACGATTCGGCGAACGCCATCGCCACCGTGGTCTCCACGCGCGTGCTCTCCCCGCGCATCGCCCTCGCCATGGCGGCCGTCCTCAATTTCGGCGGCGCCTTCATCAGCACGGCGGTGGCCAAGACCATCGGCAAAGGCATCGTGGATCCGCACCTGGTCACCAACGGCATCGTGGCCGCGAGCATCCTCTCCGCCATCCTCTGGAACCTCCTCACCTGGTTCTACGGCATCCCCTCCAGTTCCTCCCACGCTTTGATCGGCGGCATCATCGGCGCGGTGATCTCCCGCTACGGGTTCGGCACCCTCAACGGGGAGGGCGTCTGGAAAATCGTGAAGTCCCTGCTCCTCTCGCCCCTGGCCGGATTCGCCGGCGGCCTCATCCTGATGATCGCCATCATGTGGCTGTTCCACAAAAGCCCGGCGGGCAAGGTCAACCGCTGGTTCAAGCACCTGCAACTGGTCTCGGCCGGATTCATGGCCTTCAGCCACGGTTCCAACGACGCCCAGAAAGCGATGGGGGTCATCACCATGGCCCTGGTCGGCATGGGTTACGTCCACGGCGGCAAGGAATTCCACGTCCCCACCTGGGTGGTCTTCCTCTGCGCCAGCGCCATGGCCTTGGGCACCGCCGCCGGGGGCTGGCGCATCATCAAGACCATGGGCGTCAAGATGATCCGCCTGCAGCCCGTCCACGGCTTCGCCGCCGAGGCCGCCGCGTCCATCACCATCCTCACCGCCACCCATCTGGGCCTGCCGGTTTCCACGACCCACGTGATCTCCTCCGCCATCATGGGCGTGGGCTCCGCCAAGCGCGCCTCCGCGGTGCGCTGGGAAATCGCCGGGCAGATGGGAATCGCCTGGGTCCTCACCATCCCGTGCACGGCCCTGGTGGCCTTCGCCATCGGATGGGGATTCCGCCTCCTGGACGGATAGCCGGGAGTGCGATTGGCGGGGGAATTCCCGCGGAGGTTGCGGTGGGGGCGCATCTATCCTACCTTTTCCGCTGATGAACGATCCGATTCTCGAGATCCGGGACTTCGCCCGTTACATCCGCATCGATTATAAGGATGTCGTCGATTTCGGAAAGCAGAAGCGCATGCTCGATATGATCCACGGGATGTACCTGGACAAGGGCGTGCGCAAGTTCATCGTCAACGCCAAGGGGTGCCGGGTGAACTATTCGATCCTCGAGCGGCATAAGATCGGGGAGTACGTGGCCGAGAAGTTCAAGACGCACATCATCTTCGCCTGCATCATCGATGCGGAGCAGCTCACCGGGATCGTGGAGAACACCTCCCACAACCGGGGCGGGACGGGCCTGAAAATCGTGACGACGGAACAGGAAGCCCTGGATTGGATCGGGGAGCGCTGAGGCGCCACCATCGATTTCCGCAAGCTCACCCTGGTGCCCCTGTACGACGCCCAAGGTTCGGTCCGAGGCGATCCCGGCCGAACCCTGGGCATCGCATGGGCATGTCCGCACATTGTATATGCATTGTACGGCTGTGCATTGTAGATGCTTTGCACGGATATGCATTGTAGATGCTTCGTATGGATATGCATTGTAGATGCATGGCATGGGGCATGGGCAGGGGGATAGGTATGCGCATGGGCATTAAGAGGTGATTAAGGGGCCGGGGCGGCGGCCGGATCCAACCGCTGTTCCAACAGGGTCGCGGGGATTTCGATGATGAACCGGCTGCCTTCCCCGATTTCGCTTTCGGCCAATACCGCCATCCCGTACTTGTTCGCCGCATGCTTCACGATGGCCAGCCCCAAGCCCGTGCCTTCCTTGGTGGCGCGCGAGGCGCCGGCCCGGTAGAAGCGCTCGAAGATGCGGGGCAGCATCTCTTGCGGGATGCCGATGCCCGTGTCCTTGACGAAGAGCTTGAGGGTTTCCCCGGCTTCGGTCCAGACCTTCACCTTGCCTCCGGGCCGGTTGTATTTCACCGCGTTGCCCACCAGGTTGTTGAGGATGAGCTCCAGATCGCGGGGCTCCATCAGTACGCGCACGTCTTCGCCGACGTGGTTCTCCAGGCGCACGCCCGCGCCTTCCATGGCGTGGCGGTGCAGGTTGGCGGCGGCGTTGACGTAGCCGCGCAGGGGAAGGGGTTCGGTTTCCTTGGGGGAAGGGTTGGCTTCCAGGTGGGAGAGGCTGAGCAGATCCTGCACCAACCGTTCCAGGCGCAGGGCGTTGCTGTGGATTTTCCCCACGAAGGGTTCGCGGACCTTGGCGTTGTTGAGCGCGCCCTCCATGAGCGCTTCCGCGTAGCCCTTGATGGAAGAGAGCGGCGTCTTGAGCTCATGCGAAGCGTTGGCCACGAACTCGGATTTCACGCGATCGAGATGGCGGAATTCCGTGACGTCGAGCAGGGTGAGCAGGTATTCCCGGCCCGTTCCGCCGGTCTCCCGGCCGGAACCCGCGGGGGCGGGCGCGGTCCCGGGAGGGGGACCGGGTTCCAGGGGCGCCAGGTGGCAGAACAGATCGAAGGGCGCCTCCGGCCCCTTGTCCACGTGCATCATGGGGGTCCGCTCCTGGGATTCGGCCGCCTCCACCCAGGGGATGAGCGGGCTTCCCGGGAGCAGGAGGCGCAGGGGGCGGCCCACCCAGCTGGAGGCGTCGCGGAATTCCGCCCCGGCCCCCAGCAGCCTCAGGGAGGAGGGATTGGCGGCCACGACGGTGCCCTCCGGCGAAAGGATGACGATGCCTTCCTCCAATTGGTTCAATACCGTGACCAGCTTGTCGCGCTGCTTTTCCACCTCGCGGCCCAGGGTGCGGACCTGCCCGACGTATCCCAGGAAGGCCTGGTTCAGGATTTCCGCTTCGCGGAACTCCGCCTCCCACCGGGGAGGCTTGTCCGGATCGGATTCGCCCCCTCGGCCGCCGGTCCCGGCCGTCAGGCGCAGGAGCGGAGAGCTGATCTTCCGGCTGATCCACCAGGTGACGGCGAAAGAGGCGCCCAGGAACAGCGCCAGGAACAGGGTGAACACTTTCAGGGAGGCGAGCTGGAAGTTGTTCAGGGTCACGGGGCCGGCCGCCATGCGCAGATAGCTTTCATGTTCCGGAACCTTGCGTGCTACGTACAGCATCCCGCGGTCCAGGGTCTTGGAATGCCTCCAGGCGTGGCCCCAGCCTTTTTCCACGGCCATCCTGATTTCCGGGCGGGCCGCGTGGTTCTCCAGGGAGGAGATCTCGCCGCGGGGCACGTGGGAATCGGCCAGGACGCGGCCGGAACCGTCGATGAAGGTCACGCGGAACCCTTTGAAGCGGGAAACCGCCTTGCACAGGGAGTCCGAAAGGACCGGATCGAGGAGGAGTTCGGGGCGTTCGTGGATGGTCGACGCCACCCATTCCAGGTCCCCGGAAAGCTCCTGTTGCAGGGCTTCCGCGAACAGGGAGCGGGACGTGGCGTAGAGGTAAACGGTCAGGCCCAGGAAAAGGGCCGCGAAAACCCCCAGCATCCCGATGAGATGGGCGCGGAGGGACGGGTATTCGCGTTCCAGTTCGGCCATGGGGCCGGAATCGGCGTCAGCCGGCTTCCTGGGCGGGGGCGGCCACCTTGAGATCCGCGGCCGCGAACCCGTCCGGATCCCATTGGTATCCGAACCCGGTGACCGTGCGGATGCACTTGCCGTAGGGCTTGATCTTTTCGCGCAGGCGGGTGACGGTGACGTCCACGCTGCGCAGCCCCGCCTTGGATTCCATGCCCCAGGCGCGTTCCAGCAGGGTGGCGCGCGCGATGGTCTTCTTCTGCCCTTCGATGAGGACCTTGAGGACCATGAACTCCCGGGGCGTCAGGTTGACGCGGTTGTTCTCCACCTCCACCACGTGGCGGTCGAAGAAGATCTCCAGGCCGCGGAAGAGGAAGCGGTCCTTGGCCCCTTTGGAACGCTTGACCAGGGCCTTGGCCCGGGCCACGAGCTCCTTGGGGGAGAAAGGCTTGGTGAGGTAATCGTCCGCGCCCACTTTGAAACCGATCAGCTTGTCGGTTTCCTCGTCCTTGGCGGTCACGAACAGGACCGGGATGTTCTCCAGGCGCTCTTCGCGTTTGATTTTGCGGCACAGTTCGATGCCGGACATGTCCGGAAGCATCACGTCAAGGATGGCGAGGTCGACGGATTCATCGCTGAGGATGGAAAGGGCGTCCATGCCGTTCTTGGCGGAATGCACCCGGAAGCCTTCGGATTCGAGGCTGTAGGTGATCAATTCGAGGATATCCGAATCATCTTCGGTGACCAATACGGTAGTTTGATTCATGTAGAGGCAAATCTACTAGGCGAGGACGGAAGGGGCCAAGGAAAAAGCGTTTCAACCATGTTTCGGCACCCCGGAATTTCAGGGAATCGCGATTTTGAGGCTCAAATTCCGGGGGCCTTCGCTTCCGCGGGGTCCTGCGGCCCCGGCGCCTTCGGCCCATTCCAGGGCGAGCACGTACAGGCCCGGGGCATAGCCCCGTCCGCCGCGGTTCCGCACCAGGTGGTAAATGCCCTGGGGCAGGTCCAGGGTGGCCCGTTCCAGGATGCGTCCGTCCAGGGACCAGAGGGACATGCGCAGGCGCGCGGCCCGGGGCAGCCTCAGGTCCAGGGCCAGGCTGCCCGGCCATGCCGAGACCCTGGCGGCGAACGCGCCGGCGGCCAGGGGGATGGTCCCGAGACGGGCTTCCAGTTCCGCGATGGGCCCGGCGATCACCTCCAGGCTGTCCGTGAAGCCGGGGTACATGGGGATGCCTTCGGCGCTACCGGGACCGGGCCGGGCTTCCGCGCCCGCGCCCAGGGGGAAGCGCAGGCCGCGCTTGCGGGACACGGCCCAGGCTCCGTGGCCTTCCGGCAACGCGGAGCCCAGGATGCGCATGGAACCCGCGGAAGAATCCGCGCGGGCGGGAAGGCCGGCGACGACCTTCCAGGCGTACAGGTTCCCCTGCGTCCAGCGGACCAGGTCGGTGCCCAGGCGGAGGTTTCCGCGATCGGAGAAGAGGCGCGGTCCGTCGTCCTTGGGCGAAGGGGGTTGCGGTTCATCTTCCACGCCCAGGCCGTTCTCGGCCGTGGCGGTGGCGCCCAGGCGCAGGGAAAGCCCCGCGGCCCCGGAGCCCCGCCCCCATCCCTGCAAGCTCAGGCGGAACGTGAATCCGGCGGATCCGGCCGCGGACTTGGCGCCCGGGGGACCGGTGCGGGACGGCGCGGGAGCGGGTACCGGACGGGACAGGAGATCCACCGTGGTGTCCCGGCCGCCCTTGTAGTACGCGAAGTAGCCCCGCCAGGGATCCAGGAGCTCGGCCGGCTCGTATTCCCGGGTGCCCGCGTTCCAGGCGTGCAGGCCTTTCAACCGCGAGGCATCGTAACTTTCCGGATACGCCCGGGTCACGGGCCAATACAGGGTGTCCAAGGTGGGGTTGGAGACCAGGTTCCATCCCTTGCGCAGGGTCAGCCGGTAGCCCGCCGACCCGCGATGTCCGGCCGTCTGGAGGGCGGGGAACAGCATGGAAGGCAGGCTGGAGGGAGCGGCCATCCACACGGCGGCGCCGGGAGGCAGGGGTTCGTTTTCATCCAGGCGCCGGTATGCTCCCGTGGCCGCGTTCAGGGACACGCCTTCCAGCCCGGGAGCGGAGTTGTTCTTGCGCAATTGGGCCAACGTCAGCGGCGGTTCCAGGGCCAGGGGGATGGCGATGAGGTCCCAGGGATTGTCCGCGCTCGATCCGATGCGGAAGGCGGCCGGGGTGCGCACGGGTTTGGTGGAGCGCTGGGCCAGCGGGTAGGCGTCCCCGTCCGCGGGGAAAAGCGTCTTGCGGCTGTGATCGTCCACCTTGAGGCGGATGGTCAACGGCCGCAGGGCGCCCTCGGGGTTTTTCAGGGAGGTGGTCAGCAGCATGGCGTTGGTGATCTCGCGGCCCGTGAAGCCGGCCTCCGGCTTGTCCGAACGCTCCAGGTCCAGGAGCAGGTTGGAGACATTGTCCTGGATGGAGACGATCAGGCGGGTGGAGTCCTCTTCCGTGAAGGGCTCGCCGGAGTAGGTGATGGTGGGCGCCAGGGTGTCCACGGCCATGAAATAGGTCCCGGGCGCCGTGATCTCGGAAGTATCCCCGGCGGTGAGGAAGCGTGCCGTGCCCGAGGGATTCAGGGAGTACAGGAGACGCGTTTCGCCGGCGGGCGCGTTGAAGACCACCTTGGGGAAGGCGGCGGATCCGTCCGGGACGGAGAGGCGGATGCCGAAGAGGATGTCGCGGAACCCTTTCAGGTTCTTCAGGCCGTCCGCGGCCAGCACTTCCACGTCCACGGGAGCCGCGCCCGGAAGGGGGTTTACCAGGCTGTAATTGCTGGAGAGATCGAGGCGCTGGCCGGGGCCGAGCACCCTGGACCCGGGGCGGATGAACGTATAGTTCTCGATCAGATAAGCGCTGCGCTGCATGTTCGCGCCTTGCCCGGCCACGGCCACGGCCTTGAGGGCGGCGCTGGTGTCCAGGCGGAAGGGGACGGAATAGGCCGGAAGACCGCGTTCCGGACCCGGAGTGGTCCCGTCCAGGGTGAAATAGATGGCCGCGCGCGCGGACCTGGACGACAGTTGCACGGTGATGGAGGAACCGTAGTCGCCGCCGCGCGGCGACGCGGAAGGCGCGTCCGGGACGAGGGTATAGGTCTCCGAGGCGATGGCGCTGACGTCGCTCCCTTTCACCGCGATGGCCTTGATCACCGTGGTGGAATCCAGGAGCAGGCCCTGGGCCGGGAAGGGCGGGGAGGCCGGGGTCGGGTCGCTCCCGTCCGCCGTATAGCGGATGGAGGCGTCGCCGACCCTGCTGGTGAAGCTCACGCGCAGGGTGTCCGGGAAGCTGCGGGTCCTGGGCGCGGCGCGGGGCGCTTCCAGCCGCCGCCGGAACTCCCATTGGGCGGTGTCGCTGTATTGGGAGCCGGAGATGGCGATGGCCTTGAGGGTGGCGGATTCGCGCAGCACCAGGGAGTCCGCGAACCTGAAGGGCCCCAGGGCCCCGATAAAGTAATAGAGGGTCGCCTGCGGCGCTTCGGCCGGGGGGGCGAGCCTGACCGCCACCGAGTCCGTGAA
>DATENA010000111.1:0-10264 GCA_035275285.1 Fibrobacteria bacterium
GCTATGCCGGATTACGGGTCAAGGAACTGGATTGGGACGTCCCCGCGACACCCCTCTTCCCGCCGTGAGGCTGCCCCGTGGATTCCCGCGCCGGAAAATCCGGCGCGGCGTCGCCTTCAGGGCCGCACGCTGTGGTTTTCAGCGTCCCAGGTCACTTCCGGGGCCGGCAGGGACGATTCCGGGATTTCCCGGTTCAGTTTCCTGAGCTCCTCTTCCATGTCCGCCATGCGGCGGTAGAACCCCCGGCTGGCGTCCTTGTATTCTTCCAGTTCCTTCTCCAGGAACGAGACTTTGATCTCGAGTTCATCGATGCGGGAGCCCTGGGTTTGGACGTCCTGATCCGACGGTTTCTTTGCCATTTCCGGCTCCTGTTTGGGCCTCGGAAAATCCCGGACCAGTCCCTGAAATAACTCGTTTTCCCCCCGGAGCCAAGGTCTTTTCCGGCCCCCGGCCCGTCCGCCTGTGCGCCTTTTCCTCCCTGCTCGCGCTTTCCGCGCTGTTCCGCCCCGCGCCGGCGCAGCCCACCGGTATTGTCCGCCGGTATTGTTTACCTTTCCCTCCCGGGCCGCGCGCCGCCGGGCGCGGCCCGGGAAAGGGAAGGGCATGAGTTATCTGGAGAAATTGGCGGCGCGCACGCGCAAGGCCGGCAACACCGTATGCGTAGGCATGGATCCGGTCCTGGGGAAAATCCCGGGATCGGGCGCGCCGGAAGAGAAGATCAAGCGCTTCTATTCGGAATTGCTGGAGGCGATGTTGTCCCGCAACGTCCTCCCCGCGGCCGTCAAGCCCAACATGGCCTATTATGAAGGCGTGAGCCTCGCCTGCCTGCACGTGCTCCAGGATCTGATCGCCGCCTACCGCGCCGCGGGCATGCTGGTGGTCCTGGACGCCAAGCGCGGGGACATTTCCAGCACTTCCGGCGCCTATGCGCGCATGGCCTTCGACGTGTTCGGAGCGGACGCGGTGACGGCGGCGCCCTACATGGGCCTGGACACCGTCAAACCGTTCCAGCAGGTGGCCCGGGATCAGGGCATCTACGTGCTGGTGCGCACTTCCAATCCCAGCGCCGGGGATTTCCAGGATCTTTCCGTGGACGGCGCGCCATTGTACCGCAGAGTGGCGGAGAAGCTGGCGGAATGGAACACCGGCGACCTGGGGGCGGTGGTGGGTGCGACCGCGCCGCGCGAATTGCGGGAATTGCTCGCGCTCTGGAAATCCAAGGGCCGGGAAGTGCCCGTGCTCATCCCCGGCATCGCCATCGCCGGCGTTTCCGGCGGCCAGACCGGGAGCGTGGCGGAAGTCTACCAGGCCATCCGGGACGCGGGGAGCGATGCGGACCTGCATCTCATCAACAGTTCCTCGGGCATCAACTATGCCTATGAGAAATACCCGTCCCTGAGGCCCGCGGAAGCCTCGGTGAACGCTCTGCAGGAATTGATTTCGGAAATCGCCCGCTGCCGCTAAGACCCTGCCCGAAGGTGGAACCTAGAGGACGATTTCCGTAAAGGCGTGGATCCTTTGAATAGCTTCTCCGCCGATGACGGGTTGTTCGGCCTTGGAGATGGTATCGGCATTCCGGATGTCGTCGCCAAAGTCCAACCCGGTCCTTTTTTCGATGTCCTGGATGCGAACCCGCCATTGGGAGACGTCCACCTCCGGGATTTCGCGCGGTTGGCCGAGATTGCGGCGGTTTTCGTCCAACAACGGCAATTGATCGACCACCAGCCCCACCGCCTTCAGCCGGGTCTTGCCCATCCAGACCACCACCTTGAAAAAGGAAGACGGAATCTGGACATCATCGGCCCAACGGTCGATATCCTCGTCGAAGATCGGTCCCTGGAAGACGGCAATCGGTTTCCGGTCGTCATCCTTGAGCGCGCCGTTTTCCAAAACATACCGTTCCACGCCTTGCCAGAACTCCGCAGTCTGGTTGAATCGGAAGTGCTGCGGCGTGCAGTTGGTGAAGTGGAAAGTATCCGCGTTGGCCCTCTCCGCCTCGGCCGTCTTTCCCCAGGTCGGGTCCGTCCGACGGGTCAAGTGCCCCCGGTCGAAATAGGTGGACCAATCCGAATAAAAGGATTGATCCAAATAGAAACTGGCGCTGATGCGGGGATCCTTGTACCACGTTTCCCCTTCGGGGTTGGAAACCCTTCCGGTTTTCCGATTCACTTCCAAATACTCGCTGCCCAGGATATTCGTGGCGGTAAACATGGCCATCCGCTTCGCCTTGTTCATGACTACCGAGAAATGCTCGTACTTGAGCACTCCTTGGGCGAAATCGTCTTCCTCCTGCTTAAGCGGAGCGATTTGCCCGGCCAGCGTCTTATTGGGCTTCGGCAGAGGCAACACGTGATCCCGGATGAAATCGTCCCGATAGCCGAGCCGATTGGCATAGACCCTGTCCAACCGCAAAGCTTCGGCCGCTTTCGAAAGGGATTTGGGGGGGACCGGAGCGGCGGGTGCCCCCGCGGATCGGGTCGCGGGTTCCTGCGCGCCCACCCGGATGATGATTTCAATGGGTCCGTTCAGCCGCATTTCCTGGTTTCCGGATTGCTGAGACATGCCGAGGCCTTTCTGGATTGGAGGTAAGGTCGATTCGGCGCCCCGGGCATTGCGGGGGCCGGAAAGCGTTCTGCCGGAGAAGCCGCCGTCCTGCCTTTTGGAAAAAGAAAGGGCTTCCCGCAGCAACCCTTTTCGGTCCGCGGGCAGGGAATCCGATATTCCTTCCAGATGTCCGTAGATCCGGCTGATTCGCACGCCCTCATTGACGTTGCGGGGAAGCGGGTTCCCGGATTCGTCCTGCTTTTCCAGGAATGCCCCACCCCAGTGGTGCAATGCGATGACATCCCAATCATCGTTGAAAACCGGCGAGCCCGATGCCCCCTGATCGGTGTCGGTTTCGTAGAGAAGCGTTCTTTCCGTTCGGAAGGTCAGGAGATTGTTCCTGATCGCAATCATCTTGGGCCACCCCCGGGGGTGCTGGATGATGTTGACGCTCATCCCGATTCGATGGCGATCCGGGGAATCGGACAGGATGCAATACCCGAAATCGGCCAAGGATTCGCTTCCCGAGTTTTTGGCTCCTATGGCTATCAAGGCGTAATCGAGTTCGGTTTCTTCCGAGAAAAGGGCGAACCTCCCGGGATCCAAGAGGTAGGTGGTTGTCGACCTGGCGCGGCCGGATTCATCCATCTCCCGATCGAAGGTGATGACGGCGCCTTTGGCCGCTTCCGCATCCGCGATGACGTGCTGATTCGTGAGGAAAAGGTCGGGGCTGACGAGGAATCCGGTTCCCACGGTCGATCCCCGGATGTCGTTGACCTCGACATAGGCCACCGCCCGTCTGACCCGAGCGCCTTCCGTCAAGAAACTGGACGTTTGAAAATCCGAGGTCGAGCCGATGATGGCCTCCGCTCCCGCAGGCGCGATCCGGCGGTTCTTGCGATTGTAATAGCCCTGCAGACGTTGCGGGTCCTTTTCCGCCTCTTGCGAGCGCCCGAGGTCGATCAGCTTTCGCACCTCGCCGCGCGCTCCCATGCTGCCATCCACCTGTTGCTTGAATCGATCCCGGTCTTTTTTTTGATCCATTCCGTCCCCCGGTGATTTTGTAATATCAATCACTTTTTTTTAAATTTAGTCATTGTTCCGGGCTCCCGATGGATCGGAACTCCGGGCAATCAAGGAAGTGAAATGGATTCGCAATCGATTCGTAACCGCCCTCGCGAAACCTTTCGTTGGAACCTTGCGGTTCGGCGAGTATTGCGACGAGGATAATGACGCGGCGCGGGCGTGATCTAATCGCGGCGCACGGGAGCGACGCATCCGCGCACTAAGGCCGCGGGGGAAACAGGTCCACGATGGCCTTGGGCGGCCGGATGGGGCGGCCTTCGGGGTGCATGAAAGCGTGCTCCGTATGGCCTTGCGCCAGCAATTCCTCCCCCCGCAACACCCCGTATTCGAAACGGATGCGCGCCAGGCCCACCCGCCAGCGGACGGTGCGGATGGTCAGCTGGTCCCCGTAACGTCCCGGTTTCAGGTATTCGCAATGGGACGTCAGAACCGGGATCAGCACGTTCTCCTTCTCCATCTCCCAATAGGGATGCCCCAGTTCCGCCAAGGCCGAGGTGCGCGCCACCTCGAAGTACACCAGGTAGTTGGCGTAGTAGACGAATTTCATGGCGTCGGTCTCCGAATACCGGACCTGGATGCGGATCTCGCTTTGGTTGGAAGGCGCGGGGGCGGTCACGGCAGGATCCGCTGGCGGCGCATTCAAGCCGCGACGGTGACGGCCGGGGACGCCGCGGGTTCGGGACGTTTCCGCAAGCGGCCCACCGCCGCCAGGATCCAACTGGAAGCGATGAGAGCGGTGAGGGCGCTGGCTATGAGCGGCGCGAAGTGCAGGCCGTATTCGCCGCGCGTATGCGCCAGGAACCAGCCCAGGGGCGCGGCGATGAGCAATTGGCGCAGGGTGCTCAGGAACAGGAAGGGCATGCCCCGGCCCAATCCCTGGAAGGCGCCGCTGGACACGATGCTGATGCCGGCGAAGCCGTAGGCCAGGGTGGTGAGGCCCAGGTAATGGTAGGCGGCCGGGAAGGAGGACGGATCGGGATGGAACTTCGCCAGCAAGGCGCCCCGGAACAGATGGACCAGGATGCCGACCGCGGTCAGGGTGAGAAAGGCGGTGGCCAGCCCCATGCGCACGGATTGGGCCACCCGGTCATACCGTTTGGCGCCGTAGTTCTGGCCGACCAGGGAGAGGATGGCCACCATGATGGACAGGGAAGGGAACACGGCCAGGGTTTCCAGGCGCGACCCGATCCCGATGGCGGCCTGGGCCGCGGGGCCGAACTCGGCGGCCAGGCGGGTGAGCACGAAAATGTTGATGCCGGTGAGGGACTGGGAAACGATGGAGGGCAGGCCCACGCGGAAGGCGTCCTTCAGGCCGGACCGTTCGCTCCAATCCGGCCAGAAGCGGAGGCTCAGGACCGTGCGCTTGCGCAGGTAGATGGCCAGCACGATGGCGGCGGTGACGAGGTTGGACGCGGCGGAAGCCAGGCCCGCCCCCTTCACGCCCAGGCCCAAGCCGGACCAATCCATCCCCGCGAAGCGGAAGCCATGGAAGATGAGGAACGGCGCGCCGGCGATGTTGAGCAGGGTGCCGGCCATGAGGCCCATCATCAAGGTGCGCGTATTGCCTTCGGCCCGGAGGCCGGATCCCCACAGCAAGGCCAGGATCAGGAAGGGTACGCCGGCGAACATGGTGTTGAGGTAATCCCGGGTCAGGGCGCCGCCCAGGGCCGAGGCCTTTTGCGCCGCCAGGTACTGGGGCAGGACGAAGGGATAGATCGCCACGAAGGCGATGAAAATCCCCATGGCGATCCAGACGATCTGGCCCAGGGCGTTCTCGGCTCTTTCCTTTTCCCGGGCCCCCAGAAAGCGCGCCATCACCGAGGTGGTGCCGCTGGTCAATCCGTTGAACACGGCGAAGATCAGGTAGAAAAAGGGGAATCCATAATTGAGCACCGCCAGGCTTTCTTCCATTCCCAATCTGCTGACGTAAATGCCGTCGATGATGTTGAGGAACATGTGCGAGGTCATGCCGATCATCATGGGGAGGGCCATGCGCAGCATGTGAGGGAAGAGGGGCCCCTCTGTTAAATCTTTGTTTTTTCTCAACTTAAGGAGCCTTGGTTAATCTAAAATATCGCCGTTCGGCCTCGCCGTTAATGATAGCTTCTCCGGGCCCGCCCGTAAATAAGCGGCCGGAAGACAGGCTTCGCTCAGATAGCTATAAGAGAGGAGCAAGAATTGTCGGGAGCGGATTGAAAGAACGGAGCCGGACAGGGTACTATAATCCCGCGAGGGATGGACGGGGAGAATACCTGAAACCCATGCTGTTTAAGTATTTTAAGGCCATGTATTGGGTGGCATTTATTTTGCTCCTGCTGGTCGCATGCAGCAAGGTGGGGGATCCGCCCACTGCCAAGGGACCGGTCCGGGAATTGCCGCTCGCGGAATATAAGGACACCACCATTCTGGACATGTATGAAGGTTCCCATAAGAGCTGGGTCTTGAAGACCAAGTACCTGGTCAAATGGCCCCGGACGGATCTGGTGCGTGCCCGTCCCGTGGACCTGATCGTATACGATACCCTGGGCAAATCCCTGTTCCGGGTCACGGCCGACTCCGGGACCGTGGACGAAGGCATCAGCTTCCTGGTCGCCTCCGGCCACGTGCACGGGCATTCCGAAAAGGGAGTGGACATCACCTCGGATTCCTTGCGCTGGAACAAGGCCATCAACCAGATCAGCACCGAAGCCCGCGTGCGGGTGATTTCCGAAGAAGGGGACGTCCTCACCGGCAAGGGATTCCTTTCGGATGCCAAGCTGGACAATTGGCAAATCCTCTCCGACGTCAAAGGCGTTTTCCAGAAGGTGGAAACGCGCATCCAGGACGCCGAGAAGGATTCCAGCGGGAACGGGAAACCGGACTCCGCCGGCGTTCCGCCTCCCGCCTCCGGCGCCGCGCCGGCATCCGACAACTCCCGGCATCCCGCCCCGGACACCGGCAAACACCTTCCCGGATCCGCGCCTTGAGCGGCCCGTCCTCCCGCCTGCCGGGCGGCCTCGCCGCGCTCCTGGCCGTCCAGCTCGCCGCCTCGGCGGCCCAGGCCACCGCGACGCTCCCCGCCGCCCAAGAGCGCAACGCCCCGCTGATCATGGAGAACGCGGACAAATTCGAAGGCTATCGCAGCCGCGGGGAGTACGTCCTCAGCGGCAAGGTGCGCTTCCGCCACGGCGAATTGCGCGTGGAAACGGAACGGGCGGTGTGGCAGAAGGACCGCAACATCATTTTCTGCGAATCCGGCATGCGCATCACCCGCAACGGATCCCTGCTCACCGCCGATCGCGGCACCTACGACAAGAACCTGGGCCAGGCCACGGCCCAAGGCAACGTGTTCATGCGCGACAGCAGCGGCGAGGTCGCGGCCACGGGACAGAGCATCGTATACCTGCGCTTCCGGCATCTCGCCACCCTGACCGGCAATCCCGAAGTGCGCCGCTTCTACGCGGCCAAGGATTCGGGCCTTGCCGCCGCGGGCAGGGATTCCGCGCAGGCCAAGCCCGGCGCGCCCAAAGCCTCTCCGGATGCATCGGACGGGGACGGTCCCGATACCCTGTCCATCAAAGGCGACGTCATGACCTACGATGATTCCCTGCAGGTCGCCATCGCGGACGGCAACGTGCGCATCCACCGGGACAAGCTCAACATCACCTGCAAAAAGGCGGAATACCACGACCCTTCGGATTCCTTGTACCTTCTCGGCGATCCCCAGGTGGTGGTGGACGACAACCAGGTGAAGGGCGAGATCATGCGCTTGGGCATGCACGGCGAGGAGATCAAGAGCCTGCTGGTCAAGGGATCCGCCCAGGCCCATTCCACGGAACCGGCCACGGACACTTCGGTGGCGCGCCAGTCCGACATCCGCGGGGACTCGCTCTTCCTCGCCTTCAAGCAGAAGGCCATCGACAGCGTGCAGGTGTTCAAGAACGCCAACGGCGCCTATTTCGACGTGGACAAGCCGGAGTTCGTGAACGAGATGAGCGGCGAATACATGGTGCTCCGTTTCAACGGCAAGCAGGTGGCCAGCGCCAACGTGCTGGGGGGAGCCAAGAGCACGTACTACCATTTCGAGAAAAAGCTCCTCAAGGGCAAGAACGACGCCCAAGGCGACACCATCGACTTCGCCTTCAAGAACGGCAAGGTCGACGAGGTGATGGTCAAGGGCGCGGCCAAGGGCACCTACTTCGGCGAAAAGGCGCGGAAACCCGGGGCGGGCGGGTCCGCGGACAGCGCGGGCGCCAGGCCCGGAACGGACAGCGCGGGCGCGGGAACGCCGGCGGCCAAGCCGGATGCCAAAGCGGCGGCGGAAGCGGCACCGGCGAAACCGGCGGCGGAAAAACCGCGCGTCAACATTCCCTGGAGGAAGAAATAGTGCAGATCAAGGCGGAGTCCCTGGTCAAGGTCTACAACGGCCGCAGGGTGGTGGACGGCGTCAGCTTCCACGTCAACCAAGGCGAAGTGGTGGGGCTGCTGGGCCCCAACGGCGCAGGCAAGACCACTTCCTTCTACATGATCGTGGGCATGATACGCGCCAATTCCGGCAGCATCCACATGGGCGAGGCCGACGTTTCCTCCATGCCCATGTACAAGCGCGCGCGCATGGGGCTGGGCTACCTGGCCCAGGAATCCTCCGTGTTCCGGAAGCTTTCCGTGGAGCAGAACATCCTCGCGATCCTGCAAACCCGCAAGCTTTCCCGCGCGGAATGCCGCCGGGAGGCCGACCGCCTGATGGAAGAGTTCAAAATCTCGCATCTGCGCAGGAACAAGGCCAATACCCTGAGCGGCGGGGAGCGCCGCCGCTTGGAGATCGCCCGCGCCCTGACCACCAATCCCAGGTTCCTGCTCCTCGACGAGCCCTTCGCCGGCATCGATCCCATCGCCGTGGAGGACATCCAATCGGTTATATTTAACCTGAGGGACAAGGGCATGGGAATCCTGATCACGGATCACAGCGTGCGCGAGACCTTGGCGACCACCGACCGGGCCTATATCATGTTCGAGGGCAAGGTGTTGGTGGAGGGCACGGCGGAGCATTTGGCGCAAGACGAAGAAGCCCGGCGGATTTACCTGGGCAAATCCTTCTCCCTAGGATGATGGCTGCATGAATTTCGGTCTCGATTTGAACCTACACGTCGGGTTGGAGCAGAAGCTCTCGCCCCAGATGATCCAATCCCTCAAGCTTCTGCAGATGAACTCCCTGGAGCTGGAAATGGTGGTCAAGCAGGAGCTTGAGACCAATCCCCTCCTGGAGACCGTGGAAGAGGCGGAGGAAGAGCAGGAGCGGCCCCAGAACGAGTCCAGCGACGACGGATCCATTTCCGCCGAGGACCGCACCCCGGAGATCGCGGCGCCGGAGAACGCGCCCGAGGACGTGGAAATGCCCGCGCCCCCGGATCAGAACGAACTCGACCGGGTCATCTCGGACGATCCCAAGGACACCAAGGAAATCGATTGGGAAACCTACCTGGAGGACGGTTTCGATCTCGGCAACAAGCGCACCGAGGAGCTGGAAAGCCCGGACGAACGCTTCGAGAAGATCCCGGTCTACTCCAAGACCCTCCAGGACCATCTGCTCGGGCAATTGCAGGACCGCACCGTGGCGCCGGAAGTCTCCGCGCTGGTGGAATATCTGATCAACAGCCTGGATGAGCGCGGGTACCTGGTCCGGGAAAGCCAATTGCCGGCCAGGGACGAGGACGAGGACGATGGGGAAGAGGATGGCGGGGCCAAGCCCGGGAAAGCGTCCGGGGACGCCGCGGAAAGCAACGGACATGGGGATGGGGAAACGCCGGCCCCTCCGGCTCCCGCCCGCTCCGAGTCGGCCGCGGCCACGGACGTCATCGCCGCCCGGAACGCCGCCCTGGCGGCCAACAACCCCCTGATCGCCGAGATCCAATCCATCATCGACGGCTCCGTGAACCTGGACGCCGCCTCGCCCGTGGTGCGGGAGGCTTTCCACGTCCTGCAAGGCATGGACCCGGCCGGCATCGGCGCCCGCAATCTCCGCGAGTGCCTGTTGCTCCAGATCTACCGCTACGGCCGCGTCAGCCCCCTGGCCAAGCGCATCGTCGAAGAGGAGTTCGAGCTGCTGGAAAAACTCAAGGTGGCCGCCATCGCCAAGAAGTTCGACGTGCCGCCCGATCAGATCCAGACCGCCATGAAGGAAATCGGATCCCTGGAGCCGCATCCCGGCCGCCAGGTGAGCGCCACCGTGGCCACGCCCATCACCCCCGATCTCATCGTGGAGGACGTGGACGGGGAACTGGTGCTGATGTTGAACGACCGCACCGTCCCTTCCCTCAAGGTGTCCCGCGCCTACGCAGAGCTCCTCAAGAAGGGCAGCCGCGCCTCCACGGACGAGAAGAAGTACGTGCGCGAGAAGTTGAATTCGGCCACTTGGCTGATCCGGGCCATCGAACAGCGCAAGTCCACCATGCTCAAGGTGATGCAGGCCATCATCGAGAGCCAGCCGGACTTCTTCAAGCAGGGGCCGACCAATCTGCGTCCGCTCATCCTCCAGGACGTGGCGGACAAGATCGGCATGCACATCTCCACGGTCAGCCGGGTGACCAACGGCAAGTACGTGCAGACCGGCCACGGGATCTTCGAACTGAAGTATTTCTTCACGGCGGGAGTGACC
>DATENA010000112.1:0-26804 GCA_035275285.1 Fibrobacteria bacterium
CAGGTAAGGGCCTCCGATGGGATTCAGCACCTGCGCCAGGAAGGATCCTTCCAAGCGCATGCGCGACGGCCTGGCCTGGACGCCGGCGGACACGGCTTCCACGCGCACGCGCGTCAGCAGGGTCAAGGTCCGGCCCGCTTCGGACCAGAGCGCGAGGGGGATGCGTATCGTCCGCACCGGGACGCCGCGCAGGAACCGCACCGGAGCGATTCTCGCCGTAGGCGAGGCCGCCCGGAGGAACAGGTCCGGATCGATGCGGTACTCCTGCCTATCGGGCGCGAGGACGCGCCCGACGGGCGAAAGCCCTTCCGGCACGGTGCGGATCTCCGATTCCAGCACCTGGACGGATACCTGGGGCTCGGAAGGGCCCGTGAGCATATCGAAAGCGAAAAAAGGGAGATCGGGCGCCCCGGGCGCGGATTCGGAGCCGCACGGTACGCCGCCGGGAGCGCAGGCCGCCCGCATGGCGCGGGTCGCCTCCACGCGGCTCAAGGTGAAGGCCGATGGGGAGATCTCCAGCTCCAGCCTGCCGGGCGCGTCCACGAGCACGCGATGGATCCCGGACGCAGCGAGCGCGGGCAGGCAGAAGAGCATCGTCGGGAGGTATCCGCGGATTTTCATAAGGACTCTCGGGCGCGTTCCCAAGATGTATACCAAGGTCGCGGCCGCGGGTCACACCCCGGAACGCTTCCGGGAGCGGTTTTTCCGTGCGGGGATGGGAGGCGGATGGACTGCGGGATCAGCGGGAAATGACCAGGACGTTCCGCTTGGAACTCACGGTGCGGTAATCCGGCCGGGCGTTCAAATCGGTCAGGACCTGGCGGGCCGTGACCTTGTAGAAATACACGCCGTTCGCGAGCAGGTTGCCCCAGTCGTCGCGGCCGTCCCATCCCGTCTCGCCGGAAACGGCGTTGGCGAAGACGCGGACCAGGTTGCCGCCCTGGTTGAAGACGCGGATCTCGTATTCGAGCCTGTCCTTGCCCGCGTTGGGATCCCCGAACTCCAGGTCGGCCGAAGGCAGGACGGTGGCGAAATGGAAGGTGGTGCCTGCCCGCTTCATGGGGTTGGGGAAATTGTAGGCCGTGACCGCGGTGATGGAACTGTCCAGGGTCAGGTCCATCTGCATCCGGCGCTGGCTGATGTTGCCGTACCCGTCCCGCGCGGACACCTTGAGCAGATGGGTGCCGGGGCGGATGGTCTTCTTGTCCAGGGAGAACTGGTAGGACTTGAGGTTCAATTCGTCGATGCCGGGCAGGGGATGGAAGGGATCGAGCACGCCTGGGATCTCGATGGTGGTGCCTTCGTCGGGGCCTTCCGCGGACAGCACGCCGCCCTTGTCGTCCTGCACGTAGATCTGCATGCAATACGGCAGCGAGAGGCGCACCCGATCGGGGAAGTCCAGGTCCGACGTTTCCTTCGCCTGGCATCCCGTGATGCGGATGCGCGGCCCCTTCCCGTCCGCGTCGCTCGCGCAGGCGCTTTGGGCCGTGCCCTTGATCCTCAGGTTCCGTTTGGCGTTGCCGCCTTCCATCTCCACGGTGGTGTCCCAGGCGAAGACCTGGACCTGGGCGGTGGAATCGCCGAAGGCGATCTGCTTGGGGATGAAATATTCGGTTTCGAACCCGCCATCCTTGTAAGGGAAGGTCCGCTCGAACAGGATGTTGCCGCGCTTGTCGACCGCCTGGGGGCTGGTGCCTTCGGCCTTGTATATCTTGTGCACGGAGCCGGCGACGACCTTGACGTTGACCATGCCGGCGCCATTGCCGCCCGTCACGCGGCCCTTGATGGTATTGCAGTCCAGGGCCTGGATGGTGTCCATTACCTGGGTCAGGGCCACTTTCAACTGGGGTTTGCGGAGCAGCAGCACGGGTTCGCCCAGCAAGTGGTACTTCAAGTCGTTGAGGTCGTTGCTGTTCGTTTCGGCGCTGTTCTTCGCCTGTCGCAGGGCCTCGCCGGCGGTTACCACCTGGCCCGATGAATCCGGTGGAAAGGCCAACTTATAGAAAGCATTGGCTAGATCGATATTGGGGTCGGGGAAGGATTCCCGCGTGGCGGAAATCGCGCCGATGGCCCCCACCCCCTTCTGTTTCACGAACTGTTCGCTCATGCCCTCGCTGGTAAGGCTTTCGAAGCGGCCCACCGTGCAGGAGAAGGCGTTCACCATGGGCGTGCGGCCCTCGTTGCGCATCCGGGAAATGGCGTCGTTGGTCTGGAGCAGCACTTCGTCCGCCCATTGGTTGGAGGCGCCGTGCCCCACGTAATTGATCATCAGGGTGCCGCGGTTGATCAGGGTCAACAGGTCCTGGGCGGCCTCGGGCTTATGGTAGGCGGAGTTCATCGGATAGTCCAGGAGGTACACCTTGTCGACGGTGACGCCTTTTTCATTGTCGGCGATTAGTTGGCCCATCAGGTCCGAGACGGTGGTATGCCCCTGGGAAATCGGATCGATATCCGTCCCGTTCGGCTGCCCGCGCTGGATGTTGTCGTCCGCGGCCATCACGATCCGTCCGCGCCATTCGCCCCCCAGCGCGGGATTCTCGTAGTCGGCGATCTTCTTGAGATAGTCCGCGGCCTCGCCGGCGGTCTGCACGGGCACCCGGCCCAGCGCCACGTCCAGCATCGCCCCGGCGTATCCCTGATCGCCCGGGTCCAGCATGGCGTAGAAATCGTCGGACGCGACCTCTTCCCGGAGCCCGTCATCGTTGATGAATTCATGGGGAGGGATGAGGTTAGGGGGCGGGGCCTTCATCAGGGAGGCCCTGATGCTGCGATAATCGTAGTTGCCGTCCCCGAATAAGACCACGTACTTGAGCCTTCCCGATTTGGCACGGTCCCCCCACCCTTCGTATGCGTAGCGGAGGAAATCGCGGATGGCGGGAACCGACATGCGCCCGCCCGAATAGCGGCGGAAGATGTCTTCCACCAGCACCACCTCCGTCTTCAATCGCAGGGCGCGCTTGGAGGAATTGCGATAATCCCGCAAGGCCAAGGCCTGCTCCAGCAAGGGCCGGGCGGTCACGATCAGGTATTCCGGATGCGTGCCGTCGCCCGTGGACAGGTCGCGCAGGGCCGTGTTCGCGGCGGCGAGGCCGTCCGCTTCCATGGCGCCGGCCGGGATCGGGGAGGTATTGCGGAAGACGAAGTAGCGGGCATCCGAATCCGGGGCCAGGCTGTCGGTGAAGACGCCCTGTCCGTCCAGGATCAGCAAGCGCGTGGCCACGCCGTCCTCCACGCGCAGGCAGGAAGCGCCCGCTCCGCCTTGCACGCGGTAGGAGACCGGCGCCCCGGTTTCCGGGGGGAAGATCCAGAGCGGATCCGCGGAAAGGACGTGGTTGCGGCGGTAACAGACGGTGTACCCCTCGAAACGCCTCTCGTGGCCGCGCCATTCGAGATTGTCCAATTGGAAGGCCGGAGGCGCCGGCAGCGGTCCGGTCCAGGCGAACCAGGTCCCGGGGGATCCCGTATCCCGCACATGCTCCAGGGTGTCGCCCTTGCCGCCGAAGTAGGCGGTGAAGATGCTGTCCGAGTGGGAACCGTAGGTGTAGAAGCCCACGAGCAGGGAATCGCCGTCCCCGTCGCGGAGGTAATTCGGCAAGGTGGCGGTTTCCTCGCTGGACAGGTTGGCGCGGGTCAGGGTCACCGTCGTGTCCGAACGGTTTTCGCAGCGGCCCTTCCAATGCCAGAACCAGTCGAAACCGGTCTCCTCATCCTTGTGGGAGGAGGGATCGCAGGCTGCCGTCTGCGCGTCCTTTTCCGCCCGCAGGTAGGCGTAGGAGTTCGTAAGCGGCGAACCGGTGGCGGGCGGGGAGGCGGACTCGGAAAGCCGCAGGCCGGGCTCGGATCCGGCGAAATCCAGGAAGTACCCGTTCTCGAAGGAATAGGGATCCGCGGAGAACTCGAACCGGATCCGCGAGGCCGGGGCGGGCAGGCGCTTCCAGATGCTGGTGCCATGCGCGAAGAAGCGCACCGAATCCTCGCCGTCGAAGGTGCCGTTGCCGTTCTTGTCCACCACTTGGATGGGGATCTCCCGCAATCTGCCGGCGACCGGTCCGGCGGAATCCATCTTGCGGGGCAGGGTATCGTTGATCCCGGTGAACACGCGCAGGTTGGGGACCCTGACGCCGTTCAGTTCCCCGCCCGCGACGATCTTGGAAAGCTCCGCGAAGGATACCGAGTACATGCGATCCTCGCCGAAGCTCTCGACGGCCTTGTCCCCGATCCTGATCTTGACGAATCGGCCGCCCAGGGTTTCCCTGGCGGCGGCGGACTTGGCCAGGGACCGCGCGCGCGGTTGCGGGGAGGCGTAGAGATAGGCGCCGCCCACCGGGTTCCGGACTTCCCGGCGGTAGTTCCCCTCCAGTTTCAGGGCGGACGGGCGCGCCAGCACGCCGGCGAAGTCCACTTGCACCTGCATCCGCTTGATCAAGGTCAGGGTCCTGGCGTTCTCGGACCAGAGGGACAACGGCACTTCCAGGGCGCGCACGGGAGCCCCGCGCAGATAGCGGACCTCGAAGGAACGGGCGGCGAGCGCTCCGGCCTGCCGGTAGAGTTCCGGGTCCGGGCGGTATTCCGCAGTGGAAGGCGTGGGAGTGCGCGGATAGGGCGCTATGCCCTCGGGCACGCTCCGGGTTTCCGATTCCAGGATCCGGAAGGTCACGGTGGGAGGAGTGGGCCCGCTCAGGACGTCGAAGCGGTGGACGGGAAGGTCCGGGGCGCCGGGGCGGCCGGATTGCTGGCAGCCCGCGCAGGCCACCTTCATGCCGGGAGCGGCGCCGGCCGGATACAGGGACGGGGAGGGGACGCTCAGTTCCAGGACCAGGCGTCCCGGGGCGTCTTCCAGCACCTTTTCCAAAGGCGCGGCCGCGGCCGTGAGCGACAGGGCCAGGCAAGCCGTCGCCCAGAGGGGAACCCATGAACCGATCCGTCCAACCGTGCCTGCCATGTATCCCCGCCAGTGTTCCCGGACTTGCCCGAAAGGGCGAAATTGCGTCCAATATACTTACAAAGTCCGGAAGTCCGGGGAAAGCGGAGCGTAGGTTCCCGGGGCTATTTCCAGAGGAAGTAAGTGCCCTGGCGCGCGGAGGGAAGCCAGTCGCCGGCGGCGGCGGCGAGGGGCCCCAGCAGGGAGGCGGTCCGGGAGGCCAGCATGTCCTCCACCCAGGATTTGGCGGGGGGTTCTTTCACCATGACGGGCTCGCCTTCCAGCTTCGCCAGGCCGGCCAGGTACCGCTTGGCTTCCTGGTATCCGCCCAAGGTGTCCACCAGCCCCAGGTCCCTGGCCTGGCTGCCGGTCAGGATGCGCCCGTCGGCGACCTTGAGGAGTTCCGCCTTCCCGATTTTCCGGCCGGCCAGCACGTCGTCCACGAATTGGCCGTAGGTGTTGTCGATGACCGCCTGGAGGTAGCGGATCTCCTCCGGCGTGGGCGGGCGGGAGATATTGCCGACGTCCTTGAGGGCGCCGCTCTTGACGGTGTTCATCCTGACCCCGACCTTGTCCAGCAGCTTTTGCGCTTCCGGGAATTGCAGGATGACGCCGATGCTGCCGGTCAGGGTGCCGGGGTTGGCGAAGATGCGATCCCCGGCCAAGGACACGTAATACCCGCCGGAAGCGGCGAGGTTTCCCTGGCTGACCACTATGGGCAGGCCTTTCCGCTTCTTGAGGTCCAGCAGGGCGGAGTGGATTTCCTGGGAGGACCCCACCGCTCCGCCGGGGGAATCGATGCGCAGCAGGATGCCCTTGCAGGTCTTGTCCTCGGAGATGCGCTGGATGCTTTCCATGTACGCTTCCGAACCCATGATGGGGCCTTCGATCTTGAGTTCCGTGATGTGCGCGCGCCGTTCCTTGAACGCGCCCGCGCCGTCGGCCATGTGCCCGAAGAGGCTGGCCAGGGAGCCCAGGAAAAGGAAGAACGCGATGACTGCGACGACCGCGAGGGCGGCCATGATCTTGGCGAATCGGCTCATGAGCGGGAATCCTCCGGTAACTGGATTATTTGACCCGGATCCGGGTGCCGGGGCGGAGGACCGGAGGCAGTTTGCCGTTCAGGTCCTTGAGCCTCTGGACGGTGCTGCGGTACTTCACGGAAATGTCCCATAGGCTGTCCCCGTCCTTGACCACGTAATATTGCCTGTCTTCCCTGGAGCGCTGCGCCGGAGCGCCGAGGAATCCGGCCGCGGCCACGGGCGCGATCCCGGCGGCTTTCAGTTCCCTGGCCGCCGCCGCGGGCGATTTGTATTCCGGCTCGTCGGCGGCGTCGGGCGCGT
The DNA here is from genome assembly GCA_035275285.1 of Fibrobacteria bacterium. Lineage (GTDB taxonomy): Bacteria > Fibrobacterota > Fibrobacteria > UBA11236 > UBA11236 > Chersky-265. The sequence continues at coordinate 6,265 of DATENA010000112.1, forward strand.
CCTCGTCCCGGGACGCGGTCCTGCCCGCCTCGCCGTCCCTGGGGGCTTGGTATTTCAGCTTCTGGCCGGCCTGGATGCGGTTGCCCCTCAGGTTGTTCCACCGGCGCAGATCGTCTTCGCTCACCCCCAGGCTACGAGTGATCGAGAACAGGGTCTCCCCCGCGCCGACGGTGTGCACGCCGAATTTCCCGGCGGCGCGCGCCGCCTCGGTGCGGCCGGCGGCGCGCGGGGCCTTCTCCCTGGGCATGATGGCCGAAGACGCGACCGGGGGTTCGCGGTGGATTTCCGGTTCGTCCGATCCGGCCGGAGACCTGCCCGTGAGCTTGAGCCGCTGGCCCGCCTTGAGGACGGAACCCCGCGACATGTTGTTGGCCGCCAGCAAGGCCGAGACCGTGGTGCCGAAGCGGCGGGCGATATCGAACAGGTTGTCTCCGGATCTCACTCGGTAGGTTCCGCCCTTGAATTTGGATTGGCGCGCCGGAGCCTCCGCCACGTCCTGCTCAAGATATTTTCCCGCATCCTCCGGGGCCAGGGGAATCAGCAAGCTCTGCCCCTTGTGCAGGCGGTTGCCCTTGATCTTGTTGGTGGCCTTGATGGCGGCCACGGAAACCCGGTATTTGGAGGCGATGCCGGAGATGTTCTCCCCCTTGGCCACGATATGGTGGCGCCAGTTCACCAGGGTGGTCTTGTCCAGCCGCTCGTAGTTCCGCCAGAAAGCCTCCCGGGTCCCCGTGGGCAGGTACAGGGTGTGCGCGGTGCGGTTGGGCGGCGTGCACCAGCGCCGCAGGGAAGGGTTCAGGGAGAGGATGGTATCCTCGCTGACCCCGGCCGACTTGGCGATGGCGGCGATGGTGAGGCAATGGCCCACCGTGGCCGTGTCGAAGGAGATAGGGGCCTCGGGCTGTTCGATCTTGAATCCGTAGCGCTCGGGGTTGTGGCCGATGATCATGGCGGCGAGGATCTTGGGCACGTAGAAGCGCGTTTCCCGGGGCAAGGGCATCTGCCAATAGCCCCGGGTGGAATCCTGGTTCAGGAAGCGCCGGATCTTGCCTTCCCCGCAATTATAGGCCGCCATGGCCATGTGCCAATCCTGGAACTCGTCGTGGAGATCGTTCAGGTACTCCAGGGCGGCATCCGTGGCCAGCATGGGATCCCGGCGCGGATCGTACCACCAATCGTCCTGCAGGCCGTAGCGGCGGCCGGTGCCGCTGATGAATTGCCACATGCCGCTGGCGGAAGCCTTGGACCATGCCTTGGGGTTGAAGCCGCTTTCCACCATGGCCAGGTAGAGGAGGTCCTTGGGCATCCCCCGTTCCTCGAGCTTCTTATGGACCAGTTCCTCGTAGCGGGACTTGCGCGTCAGCCACTTGGTGAAATAGCCCCGTCCCGGGCCCGCGAAGACGGCCATGGCCTGCAGGATGCGCTGGTCGAGGGGGTTGGTGAGCGGCAGTTCATAGTCGCGCGGATCGATCTGGTGGGTAATGGAATCGATGGCCTTGACGGAGGAATCCGGGACCTCCTCCATCTCCTCGTTGAACTGGGCGGTCCAGGGCACGGGTTCGGACATCTGGCTGGTCATGGCCACGGTGAAGATCAGCAGCTTCTGCACGCTGTCCCGGTACCCTTGGATATGCGATTGGACCGTGGGGCTCAGGGAATCCGTGGATTCCAGGGCCGAAAGGCGCACCAGGGCGCTGTCGAACTCCTGGCCGGCCTGGAACCAGAGGGAATCCTGGATGCTTTCCTGGCCCAGCTTGACGAATTCGGCCACCTCGGAGAACAACATCTGCTCTTCCGGGGCCAGTACGGGAGGGTTGGAAACGCTCGCGGCGAGGGAATCGGGTTTCAGGCCCGAAGCCTTGCCGGCGGTCGGCTTCGTTCCCGAACAGGCCCACAGCATAGCCAAGGCCGGCAACACATAGAACGGCTTTTTCAAAAACGCCTCACTTCCAGGGTGGGCGACAGGGGGAAGCGGGACGGCGACGGGAAGGCGGAAGCCCGACGAAGCAGGCTAAACAGGCGAAAAGGCCCGGGGGACGGGACCTTGCTACTCCTCGAAATCCAAATCCTCGGCGTAATCATTCCACATGTCTGTCTTCTTGAACTTGGGGTTGTCGAAATCGACTTCCTCGTTTTCGTCTTCTTCCTCGTCATCCTCGTCGACCTCGTCCTCTTCGTTTTCGAAAGGTTCCAAGTCGTCGAAGTCATCGTGCTTCGGACGTCTGCCAGCTTCCCATCTGTCGGCATGCTCCGGTATCATACTGGCCTCCTACAATTTTATCATATTTTTTGCAAATATATCTTGGGATCCAGGATTGTCAACCTATTTATCGGACGCGGCCGGTCCTTTCTTGGCCGGAAATTCACGGACCCTGGATATGGGATTTGAGCTAAAGTAAAAAAAAGCAAAGCCCGAAAACAACGCCAACCTGCCTCCCGGTCCCTTATTGTTTGTTCACGAAGCGCATGGGAAAGGATACGGGAACGTCCCCATTCGCGTTCGGGTCCTCGCGGAAGCGCCATTTCCGGACGTTTTGGAGTACTTCCGCGTTGAAGGCCGCATTGTCGATGGTGCTCTTTTCGTTCACGATCCGGGCGTCCTTGACCGACCCGGCCGGATCGATGAGGATGCGGATGGTCAGATTTCCCTCAAAGACCACGCCCTTCCGCATGAATTTCTGGTACAGGAACTCCAACTCGCCCTGGTTGCTCTCGATGGTGCCGAAGATGGCCTCCTGGCGCAGCGGATCGGCGATGATCTTCGCGGCCGCCCGGCGGGCCCGCACGTCTTTCTTCAGGGTGGCGGCCATCTTCTCGGCGTCGGCCTTTTCGGCCTTCGCCTTGGCTTCCTTGTCTTTCTGCTCGCCCCGCAGGTCGCCGACGTCCAGCTTGTCCATCTTGTCCAGTTTGGCGGCGGCCACCTCTTCGGCGGGGGTCGGCGGGGTTTCGCGAGGCTTGGGCCTGGGCGTGTCCAGGGACTTGAGGCTATTGATGAACTTGAAGTCCTGGTATTGCTCGATCTTCTTCATGGCCGATTTGGCCAGGTCCTCGTCGTTGCTGTAGAACTTGCCGAGCACGTAGAGCCGGCGGTTGGCCTTCTTGGCCTCCTCCGAATTGGGGGCGGATTGGATCACCGTGCGGTAGGTCAGCACGGCGTCGCTGTCCTGGCCCAGTTCCTCCTGGGAGCGGGCATAGAGGTAGCGGCTCTGCAATTTCTCGGCGGAATCCGAAGCGGGGCTGGAAATCACCTTCTGCAGGCTCTTGGCGGCCTCGGCGTAATTGGCCAGCAGGAAGAGCTGGCGGCCCGCGGCGAACGGGGCTTGCTTGCTGTTCTTGGCCAGGCGGACCTGCTCCTGCAAGCCCATGATCATTTCGCGCAGCTTGACGGCGACGTGGGCCTCTTCCGTTTCCGGGACCAGGGCGGCCACCCTGTCGAAATCGTCGATCGCGTTGCGGTATTCGCCGGTGAGCCCGGCGCAGAAACCGCGGTGCAGGATGAGGGTGGCGGAGATTTCCGGGGACAGATTGCCTCCCACCAGCCCTTTGGTGTAGATCTCGATGGCCTTGTCGTACTTGCGCGAGCGTTCGAAATAGTAGGCCGCCTCCAGGTCCTGCTGCACCACCTTGGGCACGTCCGCCTTGGCCCGCTTCTTCCCCAGGATGAACCCCACCGCGCCGATGGCGGCCCCGATCACCTTGGATTTGAAGGAGGACTCCCGGTTCTCCGTGACCAGCAGCTTGCCCGAGGCCAGGGACTGCATCTTGAGCTCCAGGGCCGTCTCGTCCTCCTCGGGCTGGCTCTGGCGCTGCTTGATCAATTCGAAGCGGGCCAGCATGTTGAGCGCGTGGCTGGAATAGGAGGTCTGGGACAGGGTCTCCATGGCCCGGTTGTACTCGTCCATGCGGAACTGGATGATGGCTTCGTTGGTGTAGAGGGAGAACAGGATGAGGACGACGATCAGGAGAATGGGGCGGTAGGAATGCCAGAGGTTGCTGATGAGGCCGAATTGGGATTGGCCGGAGGAGTCGCTCACGGGGTGCTCCCGAGAGAGTTCAAAGTGCAAAAGTCAAAAGTCAAAGTGCAAAATGAAGAAGAGGCCGGAACCTCCACCTTGGCCGTCAACCTCTTTTCCCGATCTTTCAATTTTGAACTTTGCATTTTGCACTTTGACTTTTGACTTCTACCACGCCGGCCACGGGATCAGTTCACCCGCTTATCGATCGCATACGTGCTTCCTTCCGTCTTCTTCACGTACTTCTTCATTTCCGCCGCTATGGACACGATGGCGCGGTGGTCGGTGACGGGGCGGTAATGGTTGCTGGCCACGGCCAGGGATATCGACATGAGGGGAAAGCGCATGCGGCGTCCTTGCCGATCCAGGGATTCGATGAACCCGGACTTGGCGTCGGCCTCGTTGTAGAATTGCTTCACGTCGCTGTCGAACGCGGCGATGATGCCTTTGCAGATCTCTTCCCAATTGTTGTAGCCGGTCACGACCACGAAATCGTCCCCGCCCTCGTGCCCCACGAAGGTATAGGCGTCGCCGAACCGCTTGGCCGCGTCCAGGAAGCAGTCGCGGCAGTACAGGATGGCGTCGTCGCCCTTGGAGAAACCGTACTTGTCGTTGTAGGCCTTGAAGTTGTCCAAGTCGCCGTAGATGACCGCGAACTGGTAGTTGTGGTGGATCATCTCCTCGATCTTCTTGACGATCACGTTGTTGCCCGGCAGGCCGGTGAGCGGATTGGCGCCCTTGGCCTCTTCGCGGATGCGCACCAGGCTCAGCATCATCTCCTTGAACGCGTTCGCCAGGAGCCCGATCTCGTCGTCCTGCTTGATGTCGATGGCCTGGTTGAAATCGCCCTTGGACACCTCGTGGGTGATCTTCTCCAGCTTGGAGATCGGCACGATCACGATTTTGCGGAGGAACAGGGCGAAGATGAACTGGAGGAAAATGACGATGACGGTGACGAGCATGCAGAGGCGCAGCAGGACGTTCTTCTCCGCCTCCAGGCTCTTGACCTTGATGGGGAATTTCCCCACGATGACCTCGCCGGACCGGAGCGAAAGGGGGATATAGAGGTTGATCAGCCGTTCCTTGATGTGGATGTCGTGGTAGAACTCCTTGTCCTCCAGCTCGGACTTGGCGATGGCGCGGTTGATGACGATTTTCTCTTCCGGGCCGGTCTTCACGCCCTTTTCGGTCCCCCGGTAATAGAGGACGTCCCCCTTCTCGGTGAACACCGTGAGTTCGTCGAAGCCGTCCTGGGCGGCGGCCTCGGCGATGCGCTTGTAGGCCTCCGGATTGGCCTTGTCGGTGATGAGGTCGCGCTGCTTGGTGAACAGCTGCTTGAGCTTGACGGACTGGTTCTCGGAAATCAGCTGCTGGTTGCGCGTGATGAGATCGCTCTGGTTCTCCCAGATGATGAAATTGAAGATCGAGGTGATGAAGATGGTCAGGACGATGTAGAGGATCGCGGTCTTGTAAGACAGCGAGTTCCTGCGGATTCCGAGCACTGAAACCTCAGTTGTTCCTTTGCCGCCGGTCGAATCCGACGATTCCCTGAAGTTTATCGAATAAATCCTTGGGGGTGCAAGGCTTTTCTAGGAGCTGGAATCCCAGGTACCGGCGCACTTCCTTGTCTTCGTCCGTCATGGCGGAATTGATCAGGAGGGCGCAGCGGGCGTCGGCGCTCAATCCGGACAGGCCGAGGAGGTAATAGTCGCGGCCGAACTCCTCGAACCCGGGCGCCTCGTTGATGAGCAGGAAATCGAAGCGCGGCAGCGGGGTCTTGTTCCAGTCGCGCAGCGGCGCGGCCACGTAGTCCACCTGGAAATTGCCCAGCTCCACCTCCGAGGCCGCTTCCTTGAGGCCGGGCACGTCGCGGCCCAGGTCCAGGATGAGCAGCCGGCGCTGGATCTGGCGGAGGGCGGAAGCCTTGCGCTTTTCCACCGGCAGGTGGACGATGAAAACCGAACCCTTGTGGCGGGTGGATTCCACGAAGAGGCGGCCGCCATGCAGCTCCACGAACGATTTGCTGATGGCCAGCCCCAGGCCGTGCCCCTTGCCCGCCAGGTTGCTGCCCGCGCCGGTGTGGAACTTCTCGAAAATCGCATCCAGGTCCGCGGGAGCGATCCCGGGTCCGGTGTCCTGGATGGAAAGCGCCAGCACGTTGTCCTGCTGCTTGGAGCGCACCACGATCCTGCCGTTTGCCTTGGTGAACTTGATGGCGTTCCCGAGGATGTTGGACAGCACCCGGCTCACCTTCTGGACGTCCAGGTACATGTCCTGCACCGGCTCCAGGGCCAGCTCGATCTGGATGTTCTTGGCGTCGGCCAGGCCGCGCAGGGACTGCACCGCCATCTCCACTTCCTTGATGAAATCGACTTTCTCGAGCTTGAGCTGGAGCTTGCCCGCTCCGATCTTGGCGGAGTCGAGCAGGTCCGTGACCATGTCGATCAGGAACTGGCAGTTGCGGTGGATGGTGCGGATCGGCTCCAACTGGGTGGCCTGCAGGTTGCCCAGCACGCCTTCCATCAGCAGCTCCGCGTAGCAGATCATGGCGGCCAGGGGCGAGCGCAGATCGTGCACCGCCATGTGCAGGAAATCGCTCTGATGCTTGATGTTGTTGCCCTGGACCTCGATGCGGGCGCGCAGGCGCTTGTTGACTATCTGCTGGGCCAGCAGCTTGGACTTCAGGGCCAGCAGGGCCTGGAGCCGCACCCGCAGGGAGGGGAGGGAATCCGGGCCTTCCGAGACCAGGGAATAGCCCATCTCGAAGAGCGCCACCTTCTCCTCGACGCCCATGGACTCGGGCGACACCGCCACCGAATTGGCGAGCACGTACAGGGCGTCCGCGTCCTTGTGCAGCATGGCGGGGAATTCCCGGGCGATGCGCGCGTCCACCAGGCATACCTGGCTGGAGTCGTCCCCGGGCGTGGCCTCCCCTTCCGCGAAGGGGAACGCGTCCAATGCCTTGCGGTACCGGGCTTCCCAGGCGGGGTCCTTGGTGACGATCAGTATCTTAGGGGGCTCGGCGGCGCCGTTGCTCAATCGCGAATCCTCCTCAAGGCCCAAGCGGGCGATTTGCCCCGCAAACCGCATAGCGACGAGCCATACTCCAGGCCCCACGAGCGAGGAGCGGGCGGTTTGCCCCGCAAACCGCATAGCGACGAGCCATACTCCAGGCCCTACGGATCCTGCAATTTATATTCGTGCAGCTTGTTTCGAAGGGTGCGGATGCTGATATTGAGCATTTCCGCCGCTTTCGTACGGTTTTCGCCGCAAGCTTCCAGGGTCTTGATGATCAGGATGCGCTCCGCCTCGGCCACGCTCATCCCCGGGGTCAGTCCCGGCGAAGAGTCGCCGGGAGCGGGCTTCTGGGCCCCGTCCAGGCGCAAATGCTCCACGGAGACGTCCCCGGCCTTGGCGAACACCACGGCCCGGTGGACGACGTTCTCCAGCTCCCGCACGTTGCCGGGCCAGGAATGGGTCTTGAGGCGGGACAGCGCGTCCGGTTTCATCCCGGTCACCGTGAACCCGTTCTCCTTGTTGTACTTGGCGATGAAATGGTGGGCCAGGGGCTCTATGTCCGCCATGCGGTCCCGCAAAGGAGGCACTTCCAGGGGGATGACGTTGAGGCGGTAATACAGGTCCTCCCGGAAGTTGCCTTTCTTCACCTCGTCCTGGAGGTTGCGGTTGGTGCTGCATACGATGCGGACGTCGATGGCGATCTCGTCGCTGCCGCCGATCTTGGTGATCTCCCGTTCCTGCAGCACGCGCAGCAGCTTGGACTGGGCGTAGAGGGGCATCTCCCCTATTTCGTCCAGCAGCAGGGTGCCGCCGTTGGCCAGTTCGAATTTGCCGATGCGGGTCTTGATGGCCCCGGTATAGGCGCCCTTCTCGTGCCCGAACAGCTCGCTTTCGATGAGACTCTCGGGAATGGCCGCGCAATTGATCTTCACGAAGGGGAAGCTGCTGCGGCGGCTCTTGGCATGGATGGCCTGGGCCAGCAATTCCTTGCCGGTGCCGGATTCGCCCGAGATCATCACGGTGGAATTGGAGCTGGCCACCTCTTCGATGGTCTTCATCAGGCCGTCCACCACCGAGCTGGCTCCCACGAACTTGTAGCGCTCGCTCAAGGTCTCGCGCAGGCGGCGATTCTCGCTCTTGAGGCTGCCTATCTGCAGCACCTGGGACACGGTGTGCTCCAGCATCTCCACGCGGAAGCCCTTCTCCACGTCCTTTTCGATGAAGTCCTGCACGCCCACCTTCATGGCCTTCACCGCGGTCTCGATGGTCCCGTAGGCGGTCATGAGGATGATCAGCGCGGCGGGATCGGCGGCCAGGAGCTTCTCGGCCATTTCCAGGCCGGTCATGCCCGGCATCTTGAAATCGGAGATCACCAGGTCGTAGCGCCCGGCCTCATAGGCTTCCAGCGCCTCCGGACCGCTCTTGCAAGCCTTGAGCTTGTGGCCCAGGCGGCCCAGGCTGGTGGTGATGAGGTCGCGGATCAGGGATTCGTCGTCGACTACCAGGATTTCAGCCATGCACGCTGCCCCGCGTATCGATGCGTATCTCGAACTGGGTGTATTCGCCGGGTTCGCTGGTCACGGCGATTGTCCCGCCGTGCAGGATCACGATGCGCTGCACGATGGCCAGCCCCAGTCCCGTCCCCTGTTCCTTGGTGGTGAAGAAGGGGTTGAAGATCTTGTCCATGATGTCCTTGGGAATGCCCTTGCCGTCGTCGACGATGGCCACCCGCAGGAAATCCGTTTCGTCCAGGTCCGCCCGGATGGTGATGGCCCCCTTGCCTTCGATGGATTGGATGGCGTTGAAGATGAGGTTCAGGAACACCTGCTGGAATTTCTCCGGATCGACGCGCGCTTCCATGCGCTCGAAGCGGTAATCGCGCAGGATGGCGATCTCCTTCCCCTCCTTGGCGATCTCGATCTCGGCGTAATTGAGGATCTCTTCCATCCATTCGATGAAATCCACCCGCTGGAGGTTCAGCTCCATGTGCCTGGTATAGACCAGCAGGTTGGAGACGATCTTGTTGAGGCTGGAGACGCCCTGGACGATCTTCTTGACCAGGGCGCGGCGCGGATCCTCCCCTTCCAGATCGCGCTCCAACAGGCCCGCGAAGCCTCCGATGCCGGCCAGGGGGTTGCGGATCTCATGGGCCACGGTGGCGGCCATCTCGCCCAGGGCGGCCAGGGTCTTGGCGTGCTGCATCTGGTTCTGCATCTGCTTGATGTTGGTGAGGTCGGTGGAGATCTCCACCGCGCCCAGCACGGCGCCGTCGCGGTTCTTGACCACGCTGGTGGTGTACCCGATGGGCTTGCCGCCTCCGCCTATCTTCCAGTATTTCTCGTGGCCGAGCCGGTTGCGGTTGTGGCGCAGGGTTTCGATGAGGGGGAAATGGGAATCGGCCTGGGCCCGGAACACCTCCGCGTAGGATTTGCCCAGGGCGTCCTCCGGTTTCATGGCGTAGATGCGTTCCGCGGAGCGGTTGAAAAGCGTGATGCGCTCATCGGTGTCGATCATGACCACGCTCGAATCCAGGCTTTCCAGCACGGAGCGGAGCTGGTTCTCCACCCGTTCCGTTTCCCGGAAGGACGCCTCCAGCTTCTGGTTCTTCTCTTCCAGTTCCCGGCTGATCTTGTCGAACTTGACGCCCAGGTCCTTGTAGGCCCCTTCCAGCTTGGCCACGTTGTCGCTGAACCATTGGAAGACCTGATCGAGCTGGGCCCGGTTCTCCGGGGGAAGCGGACTCCCAGCGGACGGCGAGGCGTCCGGAGGCATGTCATCTGGGAGGTTCTGCATGGCGGCGTGGACCATGTCTTATTGCAACGCGCGGTAGATATTGATCATCTGGGACAGGTCCGGCTCCTTGGCGGGACCTTGCGCGGCCTCCTTGCCGGCTCCTTGAGCCCCGGCTCCCTGAGCCGCGGCTCCCTGAGCCGCGGCTCCGGCCGCATTGCCCGTCCCGGCGACCGGCTCGTCCGCGCCGAACATTTCCTGGTGCCGCGCCTGGATCCCTTGCGCCACGCTTTCCAGGGCGTCCAGGATCTCCCCCGGCCGGCCCGAACGCATGCCGGCCCTGGCTTCCGGCCGCATGGCCTCCCATTGGTCCAGGTAAGGACGCAATTCGCCTTTTTCCCGCGCGATGGCCGCCAGGATCTCCTGCTGCCGGGTCAGCATGGCGGTAAGCCCTTCCAGTCCCTGGCTTTTGACGCCTTCCAGGGCGGTCATCTGCAACCGTTCCAGTTCGCGGAAGGTTTCCAGGTGCTTGGCCAGCAGGATGGTGAAGGTTTCCAATGGGAATTGACCGCTAATCCAGCACCTCCTCGTATTCCTTCTGCCAGATGGTGTCCTCGCGTTTCCATTTGGCTTGGGAAGACCAATAACTGTCCGGATAATTATCAATCACTCGCTTGTACTCATTCAAGGCCGACTCGAAGTTGTTCGTCGACTTGTAGATATTGGCCATCTGGTAGTGGACCCAGGCCGATTCCTTATGATCGGGGTATTTGGCCGCGAATTGGCGGTATTGGTTCATGGCCTCTTTCCAGTCCTTTTTGCGGAACGTCATGTCCGCCAGGCGGAGCCGGGACTCCGCGCATATCTCCGCCAGGGAGGAATCCTTGCAATCCGCCATGGATTTGCGGAAGTACTCCATGGCGCGGTCCGGGTTGCCGTATTTGGAATAGAGGAAGCCGAGTTGCTGGGCCAGGATCGCCTTGCGGGCCGGATCCTTGGCGCTGGCATGCGCCCTTTCCAGGTACCCGGACCATTTCTTGCTGTCCTGCAACAGTTCCCCGGCCTGGGCCAGGCGGTAGTCGATCTCCTCCCGGGACGGCCCCGTGGACGGGTTGCGGCCGTCGGGCCCGGCTCCCGTGCCGGTTCCGGGCTTGATTTTCAGCAGCTCCTTTTCGGCCTTGTCGCCGTCCTTGAGCCCCAGGTTGGCCAAGGCGGACAGGTAATGGGCCGCGTCCCGGTACTTGGCCGAATCCCCGGAAGCGGATCCCAGATAGTCCGAGATGCGATCGCGCGCATTTTCCCACAGCCCCAGGCGCAGGTAGACCGAAGCCAGGTCCAGGTTCGCCGCCGCGGCATTGTCCGATCCGCCGTAGTTGAGCACGGCCTCCTTGAGGGTGCCCACCGCCTTTTCGTATTTCTCCTTCTTGCAGAGATCATAAGCTTCCGAGAGCTTTTTCCCCGAAGGCGAGGCATGGTCCGGGATCAGGAAGAAGAAAGAGCCGTCCCGGCCCAGCACCAGGGCCTTGGCCTCTTCGGCGGGAGTCTTCGGCGCGGGGGGATGAGCCTCGCGCGTCTCTCCTTCCCCGCCCGGCGCGGGTTGGCCATGCGCCCCGGGCTTGGCACCCTCCTTCGCGGCGCTGTCCGCCGCCCTGGCCTTCGCCTCCGCCGGGGGCTTGGGAGCGGGAACGTTGCCCCGCATCTGCGCCAGGTAGGCTTCGGCCTGTTTGCGGCCGGGCTCGGACTGGGTCAGGGTCAGGTACTTCTCGAAGGCCGCGATGGCTTCCGGCAAGCGCCCCTGGCGCTGGTAGATGCGGCCCATGTAGAAATAGGCGTTGAAGCCCCGATCGGGATAGGCGGTGGACCGCTTGAAATTGAAGAGGGCCTTGCCGTATTCGCCTTTCTCGTAGCGCATCACGCCGCCCAGATAATAAGCGCCGGGATGGCCGGGGTTTTTGGCCAGGCTGCGGCGGAGCGCGCCGGCCATGGCATCGATCTTGTTCTCGCGGTACAGGCCGAGCGCCTCCAGGAATTCCTTCTGGGCATAGATGCCTTCGGCGCCCTTGGACGCACCGGAATCCAAGGCGGGGGAATAGAGGGTCTCCGCGGAGGCGATATCCTTGGGGACGGCTTCTTTGGAGGCGGCCTCTTTGGAGATGGCTTCTTTGGGAAGCGGGTGTTCGGCGGCCTTGGCGCTTTTGGGCGGCACGGGCGGAATCTCCCCGGCTTTCGGGTTCTTGGCAGGCGCGCGCAGTTTCTTGCGCTCCTCCTCCGCCTTGGCCTTGTCCCCGGCCCTTTCGTAGGCATTGGCCAATCCCTCCCGCGCCTCCGCCAGGTCGGGATTCTTGGCCAGGGCGATCTTGTAATTCTCCCCGGCCAGTTTGAAATTGCCCTGCTTCATGCGCAAGCCGCCGATGCGGGCGTAGATTTCCGGGGAATCGGGATGCTCGTTCAGGTACAGCCTCAGTTCCTGGACGGCCTTGTCATATTCCCCCTTTTCCGTCCACTGGCGCGCCACCTCCAGGCGGAGCTCGTCTTCCTTGGGACGGGCATGGGCCACGGAAAGGCACAGGGCCAGGGCGAAGGCCCATGGAGATCGCCGGAGGAGGCGGAAACCGGATGTCGGGTGTGCGGCCATAGGCAAGAAGGTAAAAATCCCGTCCCGGCGGAATCAGGAAACCGGATTCCGGCGGAATGCCGGAACCGAGAACATTATATGCAACGAGAAGGGCCGAAAGCAAAGCCGGATGCGGAAAGAAACCGCCCCGGCGCCTACTTGCGGGCGAACCTCAGCACCCGGACCCGGACCACGTTGCCGATGGCCTTGATGGATTCCACCAAGGCGTCGGAAAGGTCCGTTTCCAGGTCGATGATGTTGTAACCGACCTTGCCGTTGCTGGCATTGGTGAAAGACACGATGTTCAACCCGGCCTTGCCGATCACCTGGGTGATCTGGGCGATCATGTTGGGCACGTCCTTGTTGATGACCACCAGGCGCGTGCGGGTGGAGTCTTCCGGGTAGATCTCGATGCCGGGGAAGTTCACGGAGTTGGCGACGATGCCGTACTCCAGGTAGTTCCGCAGCTGGTTCACCGCCATCACGGCGCAGTTCTCCTCCGATTCCGCCGTGCTCGCGCCCAGGTGGGGCGTGCAGATCACGTTCGGCCGGCCGAGCAGGGCCTTGGAGGGGAAATCGCTGATATAGCCGCCCACCTTGCCCGCATCCAGGGCCGCGATGACGGCCGCGTCGTCGTAGATGCCTTTGCGCGCATAATTCATCAGGATGACGCCGCTCTTGGCCTTCTTCAACTGCGCCTCGCCGATGAGGTTGCGGGTCTTGTCGGAAAGGGGCACGTGCACGGAAAGGACGTCCGCCTGGGCGATCACCTCGTCCAGCTTATGGGCCACCTCCACGCGGGGATTGAGCAGATGGACGTTGGCGACGGTCGGGAACGGATCGTATCCGATCACCCTCATCCCATGCTGCAGGCCGGCGTTCGAGACCAGGACGCCGATCTTTCCCAGGCCGATGACGCCGAGGGTCTTGCCCTGCAACTCGAACCCGGAAAAGCCGGCCTTGCCCTTTTCCACTTTTTCGGAAATGGCCTTGTCGTCCGCTTCCGCGGCCAGGCCGTTGGAGAACTCCAGGCTCTTATGGATCTTGCGGGCATGGATGCCGAGCATGATGAAGACCAGCTCCGCCACCGCGTTGGCATTGGCTCCCGGGGTGTTGAAGACGCAAACGCCCTTGTCCGTGGCCTTGTCGAGGGTGATGTTGTTGACGCCGGCTCCCGCGCGGGCGATGGCCAGCATGCCGGGAATCTCATCCGTGTCCACGATGGCGCTGCGCACCAGGACCGCGTCCGGAGAGGCGGTGTCGCCGGCTACGGAGTAGCTGTCTCCGAAAAGCTTGAGTCCCTGGGGCGAGATGTTATTCAGCGTTTTGATTTTGAAAGGCATCGTTCATCCTTCTGGAGGTGGGTGCGGATTGGACCTTAAAGATAAAATAAACGCGGGGGGCCTGGCGGAACCAGGCGCAGGGAAAGGGGAAATGGCGCGAAAAGCGCCTGTTTTTACTTCGGGTGTTCCGGAGTCGTGGGCAGGAAATCGACCGAGGCCTGGGGCTCTTTGTAGAAGTAATAATATCCGGCATAACCGGCTCCGCCCAGGAAGGCCAAGGCCAGGGGGAATTGCCAGTAAATGGCGTTGCTCTTGCGTTTGAAGGCGTTTTCCGTTTTCTTGTTCCACTTGAAATTCATGGTGATGACGCCATAGTCCTCCTGGATGTCGTATTCCAGGTCGTAGGCCGTGAACAGGCTGACGCGCACCACGTCGCGGACGTCCGGACGCAGGCCGGCCACGTCCTTGTTCAGATCCAGCTTGAACAATTCCACCGTGCTGTTGGTGATGGGATGCTCATGGATGGGTTCCATGATGCTTTCGCCGATATGGGTGTCATAGAAATCGAACACCACGGCTTTTTTGACCGGGTCGTAATAATTGAAATAGGCGGAAGGTTTTTCCGTGAGCAGAAAGACGATGCTCAGCTCTTTCGACCCCTCGGTGGGGCCCGGCTTCTTGGTGAACTGGACGCCTTCGATAGTGCAGATGACGCCTTCTTCTTCCTTGGTGCGGGTGGGGGCGTCGGGGAAATCCAACAGGTCTTCATATTGAGCCGAAGCGGGAAGAACGCTGGAAAGAGCAAAAAGCAGGTAAACGGGAAAACCTATGCGCACAATCGACCTTTCCGGAGCAAGCCTTATCCTCAAGATAAGCCAATTCTCTCTCATGTCAATCGACAAGTCACTCCGGGATTGGCCAAGCCGCCGATTTGCCGGCCGCCGGACCCCTGAAAGCCCCCGATCAAGGTCGAAAAGATATAAAATCGGCCCTGGATCGCTCTTATGTTCAATAAATTTTTGCCGAACGGAAGGAACTCCGCCTGACTCGCAACCGGCCCTTGTTGATTTTCCTGGCCTGCCTGGGATTCGCCTGCGGCCTGGGAAGCCTGCATTTTTTCCGGGACGCCCCCGGGTCCGCCCCTTCCCTATCCATCCTCACTCCCCATGGGGACAATATCCGCCAGGAAATAGGCGCGGCTTTCCAGGCTTGGTACCAGACCCGCTATGGGGACTCCCCGGAGCTGAACTGGATCGATCAGGGAGGGACTTCCGAGGACCTGCGGTATGTCCAATCCCGCTTCGCCAAAACCCCCGCTTCCATCGGCATCGACCTGTTTTTCGGCGGGGGCACGCCCCCTTTCCGGACCCTGGCCCGGGACGGCCTGCTCCAGGGGCATGCCCTGCCGCCCGGTTCCGGCGCCTTGGCGGAAATCCCCCCCGAGGTCGGCGGCACCCGGGTCTATTCGGATTCGGAGGGGTGGTACGGCGTGGCCCTTTCCAGTTTCGGCATCCTGTATAATCGGGCCTTTTTGGCCGAGCGGGGCCTTCCCGTTCCCGTTTCCTGGTCGGACCTGGGCGAACCGCGGGCCGACCAATGGGTGGCCAGCGTGGATCCGCGCGGCAGCGGCTCCGCCCACGTCATTTACGAAATCATCCTGCAGAAGTTCGGCTGGGAAAAAGGGTGGGAGCTCCTGATGCGCATCGCCGCCAACTCCAGCCATTTCACCAAGGGCGCTTCCGCGGTGATGCCCCTGGTTTCCGCCGGCGAAGCCGCCTATACCATCGCCATAGACCAATATGCCTGGTCCCTGATCGAGAAACTGGGGGAAGGCCGGGCCGGGTTCGCCTTGCCCGCGGGGGAAACCGTCACCACTCCGGACCCGGCGGCCATGCTCAAGGGCGCCCCCCATCCGGAACCCGCCTCCCGCTTCCTGGAGTTCCTGCTTTCCGAGCGCTGCCAATTGCTCTGGGGGCTCAAGGCGGGGGTGCCGAACGGGCCGGCCCGGCTTTCCCTGAACCGCATGAGCGTGTCGCCCAAGGTGGCGGCCAAGCTGGACAGCGCCAACAGCTTCGTGCGGGGGAATCCGTTCCTGGAGGCCGCGCGCATGCGATGGCGCTATTCCGATTCGCTGACGGAGTCCCGCTGGGCCCTGGTCAACGATGCCCTGGGACTGTGGATGGTGGACAGCCACGACGCGGCGCGCAAGGATTGGCAGGCCCTGAACGCGGCCGCTCCCAAGGACAAGGACCCGGCGGCCTGGGAAGCGTCCCTGCAGGCCAGCCGGTACTTCCGGCCCCCGGCGCCTTGGGAAGAGATGCGGACGTACGCCGCGAAATGGAAGGACGAGTCCTTCCGCAACGGGACCATGGCCGCATGGGCGAGGGGGCTGGATGATTGAAGTCAAAGGCATCCGCAAATCCTTCGCGGCCAATCCCGTGCTGGCGGACGTGGACCTGGCCATCGCCGACGGCGAGTTCTTCTGCCTGCTGGGGCCTTCCGGCTGCGGCAAGACCACCTTGTTGCGCGTGGTGGCGGGCCTGGAGAAACCGGACGCGGGCTCGGTGAGGGTGGGCGGCCGGGACGTGACGGAAGCCCCGCCCCATCGGCGCGGATGCGCCCTGGTATTCCAGAACTACGCGCTCTGGCCCCATCTGACCGTGGGGGAGAACATCGCCTACGGCCTGGAAGTGCAGGGCAAACCCAAGGCGGAGATCCGCGCAGCGCTCGCGGACTCCCTGCGCGCTTACCAGTTGGAGGGCCTGGCGGAACGCTATCCCCACCAGCTTTCGGGCGGGCAGCAGCAGCGGGTGGCGCTGGCGCGGGCCATGGCCGTCAGCCCCCAGGCGGTGTTGATGGACGAGCCCCTATCCAACCTGGACGCGGCCCTGCGCAAATCCCTGCGGCGGGAACTGCTGGAATTCCATCGCCGCGCGGGCAGCACCGTCCTCTACGTCACCCATGATCAGGAAGAGGCCCTGGCCCTGTCGGACCGCATCGCGGTGATGATGGGCGGGCGGATCCTGGAGCTGGGCCGACCGGCGGAACTCTATGCGCGCCCGCGCCGGCTGGAAACGGCCTTGTTCCTGGGGGACATGAACGTGTTCCGGGACGGGCGGATCCCCGCCGGAATGCGCGAGGGCGCGGCGGGATCCGCTCCGGCTTCCGCCTCCGGCGGCGTGTTGTGCATCCGTCCCGAGAACGTGCGCGTGCATGCGGACGCTCCCGCAGGCGGCGGCTTCCTGAAAGCCGGCCTGGCCTTCACCGAATTCATGGGCACCCATGCCATCTTGGGGCTCGACACGGATTCGGGCCGGGTGCTGGCGCGCGCCGGCCTGGCCGAAGCGGAGGCCCTGGCCCCGGGCGTTCCCCTGTTCCTGGAGTTCCCGCCGGAGCATCGCCTGTGGTATTGAAGGGGCTGGGATCGGCCGTGGGCATATGGGCGCAAAGGGCGTCCCTGGGGCTGTTGCTGGGCGCCTTCCTGGTGGCCCCGGCCTTGTACATCCTGGCGGAAGCCTTCTTCCCCGGCGGCGCGTTCGGCCTCGGGTTGTTCCGCGCCATGGCCGGCAATCCCGTGCTGATGCGCGCCTTGCTCAACAGCGTGCTCATCGCCTCGGGGGCCACCTTGCTGGCCACGGTCCTGGCCCTGCCCTTCGCCGCTTTGCTGGGCCGTTACCGCCTGCCGGGACGCAGCCTGCTGAAGGCCGGCGTGATGATCCCCCTTCTGCTCCCACCTTTCGCCGGCGCCATCGCCTTGCGGCAATTGCTGGGGCGCTACGGCTCCCTGAACATCCTCCTGCAGGACTTGGGCTGGATCCGTTCCCCGGTAGATTGGCTGGGCCAGGGGATGCCCGGCGTGATCCTGCTGGAAGGCCTGCACCTCTTCCCCATCCTGTATTTTTCCCTGGTCAACCACTTCGCCGCCCTGAACGGGGACAGCGAGGAGGCCGCCCTATGCTTCGGCGGCAAGACCTTCGCGTATTACCGCAAGATCCTGCTGCCGGAAATCCGGCCCGGGCTCCTGGCCGGCATGGCCCTGGTGTTCGTCTGGTCCTTCACGGACCTCGGCACGCCCCTGTTGATGGAATACCGCTCGGTGATCCCCTATCAGGCGTTCTCCCTGATCACGGACCTCAACCGCAACCCCATGGGCTACGCCCTGACCACGGTGATGGGGGGGGTGGGCCTGGGAGGATATTGGATCAGCCAGGCGCTTTCGCGGGGGCAATCCCGCTATCAGGGCAAAGGCACCCGGCCCGCGGCGGAGAAGAATCCCGGACGTTGGGCGGGCCCGCTGGCCTCCCTGGCCCTGGGTTCGCTTCTGCTGCTGGCCTTCCTGCCCGTGGCGGCCATCGTCCTGATGGCCTTTGCGCAGGGCTGGTTCCTGTCCGTGGGACCGGAGGCTTATACCACCGGGTATTTCACCCAGCTTTTCCACCATCGCATCACCCGGGGGAGCATTCAGACCAGCCTTTTCCTGTCCAGCCTGGCCGTGCTCGTCGATATGTTCCTGGGATGGTGGCTGGCGCGCATGGTGCTGGGATCGCGCGGGTTCTGGGCGCGCCTGTGGGAAACCCTCGCCATGGCCCCGTTGGCCCTGCCCGGCATCATCCTGGCCTTCGGGTACGTGGCCCTGTTCGCCGGCACGCGCCTGGACCCGGCCGGCAATCCCCTGTTCCTGCTGGTGATGGCCTATGCCATGCGGCGGGTGCCGTTCGCGTTCCGCAGCATCCTGACCGGCTATCGCACCCTGCCCGCCCAGATCGACGAGGCCGCGCAGACCCTGGGCCAGGACTTCTGGGGACGCGTCTGGAACATCCACCTGCCGCTCCTGACGCCCTATTTCCTGGCCTCGGGCCTGCTCGTATTCGCTTTTTCCATGCTGGAGGTGAGCGACTCCCTCATCCTGGCGATGCGGGAATTCTATTACCCCATTACCAAAGCGATGTATTTCCTGACCACCCGGGCCGGGGACGGGAACAACCTGGCGGCTGCCCTGGCCGTAGTGGGGATGGGGATATTGGCGGGAGCGATCGGGGTGGCGACGAGGTTGCTTGGGAGCAGGTTTGGGGAGATGTTTAAAGGGTAATGAAAAGAGCGATCGGGAGTGGGAAGTGAGGTGAGAGACAAAGGTGCTCGGGGCGGCGTCAAGTCGGCACTCACTCGCCCTTCCACTCTTCGTCCCCACCCTTCTTCACTTCTCCCACCCCTCCTTCCCCAACAACGGCACGAACCGGCATTCGCCCAGATCGGTTTCCCGGAAGGCGTTCCCGATCCGGTCCACGCAGAGGAGCTTCTGGGATTCCCGGCCGCCCATGGGGATGAGCATGCGGCCGCCATCGGTGAGCTGGAGCTTCAGCTTGTCCGAGATCACCGGCGCGCCGGCGGTGACGATGATGCGGTCGTAGGGCGCCCAGCTTTCCCAGCCCAGGCTGCCGTCCCCGATCTTGTAGATGATGTTGCGGAAGCCCAATTGCTCCAGCAGGCCCTGGGCGCGTTTGGACAGGGCCGCGATGCGCTCCACCGTGTAGAGGCGGGGGGTATAGTGGGCCAGGATGGCCGTCTGATAGCCCGAGCCCGTGCCGATCTCGAGGATCTTGTCCCCCTTGCGGGGCGCCAGGGCGTTGGACATCATGGCCACCATGGAAGGCTGCGAGATGGTCTGCTCCGCCCCGATGGGCAGCGAGATGTCCTGATAGGCTTTGGATCCGAGCGCCGAGTCCAGGAAGAGATGGCGCGGAATGGCCGCCATCACCGCCTTCAACTCCTCGTTCTCCAGGCCCAGGCGTTTCCAGACGCCTTCCACCATGTGCCTGCGGGCCGTGGTCAGCGCGTCCAAGCCAGCCTCCAATACATTTTCAGGAAACGGCAGGAATCGAGGAGCAGGCGCATATGCGAACCATTATCGGTATACACGGTGGCGATGTCCACGGGCAGGATGGAAAACCCCTTGCGGCAGGCCAGGACCAGGGCCTGGGATTCCCATTCGAAGCGCCCGTGGCGCGGATATCCCGCCGCGGCCACCGCGTCCAGGCGGTACATGCGGAAACCGCATTGCGCATCGAACACGGGCTTTCCGGCCAGGCCGGAGATCATGCGGGTGGTGAGGGTGTTGCTGAAGCGCCGGTGCCAAGGCATGGCCGATCCGCGGATGCCGCGCCGCCCCACCAGCACGCCGGTTTGATCCGTGACGGGGGCCTTCCAGAAAGACTCCAGGTCTCCGGGGGCATGCTGCCCGTCCGCGTCCATGGTCACGGCCCAGCGCCAGCCTTTCTCCGCGGCCCAAAGCAAACCCGTCATCAGCGCTGAGCCCTTTCCCTGGTTGGCCGGGTGCCGCAGGCAGGTCACGCCCGCCAGCCTGGCCTTTTCGGCCGTTCCGTCCGAGGAACCGTCGTCCACCACGGCCACGCGCGCCGGGTCCGCATGCTTGAGGAGCGCTTCCAGGGTCCCGCCCAGGAAAGCCTCCGCATTGTAGGCCGGGATGATGATGCCGGAGGCATCGCGGAAATCCATGCTGTAATCCCGAGCGCCCGAAAGGGCCTCCCTCGCGTAAAGCTGTTCCGGTCCAGGGGCCGCCGCCCTACCCGGGGCGAAGGCGTTAATGATAAAAATTTACGGCCGCGCGGGCGCGGTCATCCGGGGGCGCGCCGCAATTCATACACCTGCACGCTGCGGTTCCCGGACTGGATCGGCACGGTGCGGATTTCCACCCCGAAGCCCGCTGCCGATGCGGCCTCCCGGAACCCTTCCGCCGCGGAGCGGCCCGGATCCGCGAACAGGGCGGTGCCTCCGGCCGCCAGATGGCGTTCCAGGAAGGTGAGGATGGGACGCTGGTTTTCCGCCGCATAGAGCATTTCCCCGCCCAGTACCAAGCCGAAAACG
>DATENA010000113.1:0-13261 GCA_035275285.1 Fibrobacteria bacterium
CCAGACCCGGCGAAAGCGGCCCGCAATTGGGGTGTCACAGCACTAGCCCGACAGCTGTGCAGGAAATCCGCGCGCTCTTCATGGCGCAAGCCCTGGTGGTGTCGGCAAGGGTGGCCATAGCTGCCGTCTGGAAGGGCGAAACGGCCATTGACTTCATCAGGAGCGCTTTGCGATTGAAATTGGGAGGGAATATTATTCGTTTCCGGGATCTGCCGCTACCCCTCGCAGTCATTGCCACGGATATCCTGGCGCATACCGTCGACTCGGTTTCGGCCCATCCCCGCAAGAGCCTGGTCGTCCATAGCACCGAGTCCACGCCGGACATGGAAGTGGCGGAAGCGGTCCGCCGCTCCATGAGCGGCTCTTGTTGATGATGCCATCGGCTTCCAATCTATGCAGCCGGTCGGCCAGGATATCCGTGGCAATGCGCTCCCGCGGGGTGAAGTCGCTATAGCGGGTTCTCCCGTAGAACATGATGTCCCGAAGGATGAGAAGCGTCCACTTGTCCCCGAAGACGTCGAGGCCGAAACTGAAGGGGCAATCCGAGCGCCGCCCTTTTTTCCAGCATGCTCTCTCCGCGCATAAGCCATCGGACTTGCGATTTGCAAGTAAGATTGATAATTTTCCGCCAGGGGCAAAAAACAATTATCGAGAGGAAAATATGCAGGCCAAGGAAACGATTGAAAAATATTTCGACTCGCTCCACAAGGGCGAATGGGAATCGTTCGTTGCCGAGGACTTCGTTTTCATGAATTCAAATCTCGACAAGGTCGTCCACGGCAAGGCGGCGTATTTGGAAGGCGCGGGCAGGTTTTTCAAAACCACGACGGCGGTGGAGATCCGGCGGATGCTCGTCGAAAACGGGAAAGCCGCCGTGCTGGCGCGCTACCATTTGCGTTCTCCGGCCGGAAATGCCGGAACATGCGACGTTGCCGAGTTCATCACCGTCGAGGGAGGGAAATTGACTTCTTCGGCGATCTTCTTCGATACCAAGGCCCTGGCTGAATTCATGGCGCAGAAATAGCGATCTGTGCGCGCAGCGCCCCGTCGCCGGAATGCGCCGGAGAGTGCTCAAGAGACCTTCGGGATCGGCGCCAGCCTGGAAGCAGAACCAGCCCGCTACGAATACGTCGAACCTGTCCCTTTGGGACGGCCCTTTTCCGGAACCGAGGCGGATTCGGAGGAAAAACCGGGGCCTGGACGGAGCCGGTACATCCCTTGGCATGCGCTTTTGCGCCGGACCTTCGGCTGCGAAATCGTCTGCCTCCATTGCGGCGGACCCCTGCGGCTGATTGCCCTGGTGAAGACGGCGCGGACCATCCGGACGATTTTGGCCGCCAATGCCCTTGCCCACGGGGCCGCCGCAGGTTGATACACGTTGCACGACGCCTGGGTGCAGGTGAGCGTGATGAAAGCCTCTCCATCCTCTCCCTTCAAAATGGGATAGCCCCAATTCACTTTTCAGCCACCCTGGACCGTCAAAATTTCCCGCAGCCATTTCAAGGCCTCGGCCTCTTCCCGGGTGAAGTGGGCTATAGAGGCGGGGTTGAGGTCAATTCGGGTTCTCCGCGAGTCGGACATGGATTTCTTTCCATTCCCCTGCCCGGAGAGTGATCAGAGTATCGACTACCCTCCCCATCACCCCATGGTAAAACTCCAGTTCATGAGTGCCGGGAGGGATCGCCGTAAATCCTGAGGTGGGGGTATCTCCCTTGTAAACGCCGTCGAGACTGTACCCGGCAAAGGGAGGGGACGTACTCAATTTCACGTAGGCTTTGGGGTCGTCCATGCATTGCCCGGGAACAGGGGGGGACTTGCTTTCGTAAAACGTATTGGTTTCAAACCTGTTGTAGGTACACCCCGGAAGGGCACATCCCGTCAATAAGCCCAGGGTGATTCGGCGCAGGAGGTGTTTTGTCTTCATAAACAAAAATATATCCACGCCGCCTTCGAAAGCATGTGATCCTGCTCACATGAGGATCGCGGCCGGCTCCCATTCACCTCTTCCAAGGCCCACTGCCCAAAACCCGCCCCGGAAAACGCTTTCCCGACAGGCGTCCCTGTGAACACCTGGAATACAAGAGTTCTACGAAGAATAGGTATCTTATAGGGTAAAAGCGGGCCGCTGCCGCGCAAGGAGGACCCTTTGGAATATCTGAACTCCACGATGCCGGAACGGAAGAAGATCGCATTGGTCGCGCACGATCACAAGAAAAGCGAGTTGGTGGAATGGGCGAAACGCCACCGGGAAGTCTTGTCCACCCATCAATTGTTCGCGACGGGAACCACCGGCTCCCTGATCGAAAAGGAGACCAGGCTGCCGGTGGAGAAACTGAGGAGCGGGCCGCTGGGCGGGGACCTGGAAATCGGGGCCCTGATCTCGGAAGGCAATATCGACGTCCTGGTCTTCTTCTGGGATCCCCTGGCCGCGCAACCGCATGATCCGGACGTGCGCGCCTTGCTGCGCATCGCCGTGGTCTGGAACATCCCCGTGGTCAGCAATATGGCCTCGGCGGACTTCCTGTTCTCTTCGCCTTTCATGGCCGGGGAATACCGGAGGCAGGTGCCGGACTACGAGGAGCGCAAACGCAAGGATTGGCCCCTCCGGGGCGACCGCTGAAAAGGCGCCTCAGGCGTAGACGCTGAGGCCCGTCCCCGTCGAGGCGGCGGGCCGGGCATAGGCGCGGCGGGGATCCCGTCCCCCGCCTCCCGGCTTCCCTTCGGGATCCTGGGCCATTTCCTTCTGGGCCTCCATGGCCATCCGGGCCGCGGAGGCGGCCACGGCCCGATCGGCCCCGGAAGGGTCCGCGGGCGCCAGCGCGGCGCGTTGCACCGTCAGGGCCTTCTGCAAAGTAGCTCGCGGGTTACCTTGGACCGGCCCCGCGTCGATGTCCACGTGTCCGCCTACCGCGTATTGCCTGCCATCGGGCCCCGTCTGGTATTCATATCCCGCCCCGCCCCTGGCGTATCCGCCCGCGCTGGCCTTGTGGGCCGCTTCGTGGGCCTTGACTTCGCGATCCCGCTTTTCCAGTTCGCGGACCTGTTTCTGCTCTTCCTTGTCGAGAGGCTTGCCGTCCGCTTTCTTGGGTTCGGCGGCGGACTGCGCCGCCGAACCCTCCGCCCCGGAGACGTCCAGCTTGTCCCGCGCCCCTTTGGACAGCTCGAGCTTGGCCGCGGCCTGGTCGAACTTTGGCGCGAAGCAGGAGCAATTCCCCTTATGGTCGCAGGGCGCCTCGCCCCTGGACTTCCCGTAGGCGGGAATGCGCTCGCTTCCCGGAAGCAGTATGCCCTGGGAGGAGAAGACTTGGGCTATTTGGGAGAACATGGAGGACTGCACGTAGGAGAGAGTGTAGGGATTGGCGGTAGGGTGCTTCAAGTGGACGTTTCGGAAGAAGGTCGGGGGTCGGGGGTCGGGAGTTGAGAAAAACCGGGAAAAGATTTCCCCGATAATCCTCGGTTTTTCTTCAACTCCCGACTCCCAGGCGCGCTTCGCGCCGGGTCTCCCGACTCCCGACGAAGGCCCCCGCCAGTAGACCACGAAGGTCTTAGGTCTTTTAGGGTTTTTCTATCTTCTTCCCATGCTTGTATCCCAATATCTGCTGAAAACCTTGAGAGAATCGCCTTCCGGGGCGGAATTGCCGAGCCATATTTTCCTGCTGCGCGGCGGCTACGTGAAGCAATTGGCCTCCGGCCTCTATTCCATCCTGCCCCTGGGCAAGCGCATCCTGAACAAGATCGAGGCCGTGATCCGGGACGAGATGGGCAAGATAGGCGGCCAGGAAGTGGACCTTCCCCTGGTGCAGCCCGCCGAGCTCTGGATGGAATCCGGGCGTTACGGCGCCATCGGCGCGGAGCTCTTGCGCTTCAAGGACCGCGGGGAGCACCACATGGTGCTGGCCATGACCCATGAAGAAGCCATCACGGACCTGGCGCGCTACATGCTTTCCTCCTACAAGCAGTTGCCCTTCATGATCTGGCAGTTCAAGCTGAAGTTCCGGGACGAGCCCCGCGCCCGCGGCGGCCTGGTGCGCGTCCGCGAGTTCATCATGAAGGACGCGTACAGCTTCCACCGGGACGACGCGGACCTGGACGCCTATTACCAGCGCGCGTACCGGGCCTACGAGAACATCTTCGCCCGCGCGGGCATCAAGCCCATCGTGGTCAAATCGGACACCGGGATCATGGGCGGCAAGATCGCGCACGAGTTCATGCTGGAGTCCGGTTACGGCGAAGACTACCTCATCATCTCCCAGGACGGTTCCTATTCCGCCAACCAGGAGATCGCCGAGTTCCACCGGGAGCACGCCAAGGCCCCTCCCCTGCCCCTGGAAAAAACGCCCACTCCGGGGAAGAAGACCATCGAAGAGGTCTCCGCCTTCCTGGGCGTCAAGCCCGCGGAGACCATGAAGGCCGTCCTTTTCGAAACCGAGCAGGACAAGAAGAAGTGCCTGGTGCTGGGCCTGGTCCGCGGGGACCTGGAGATCAGCGAAGTCAAGCTGCGCAACTACCTGAAGGTGCCCTGGCTCCTGCCCGCGGCGGACGAGTTCATCCGCTCCTTCGGCATCGTTCCCGGCTATGCCTCCGCGATGGGCCTGCCCGAGCGCAAGGACCTGCTGGTGCTGGTCGATCTGTCCGTGAGCGAAAGCAACAACCTGGTGGGCGGCGCCAACGAGGAAGGCTTCCATTACAAGCACGTCAACTTCCGCCGGGATTTCCAATCCCCCCATTGCGGCGATTTCGCCAAGGCCCAGGAAGGCTACCTGGCTCCGGACGGCAAGTCCCTCCTGCGCGCCGTGCGTGGCATCGAAATCGGCAACATCTTCAAGCTCGGCACCAAGTTCACCCAGTCCATGGGCTGCAGCTACCTGGACGAGGCGGGCAAGCAGCAGACGCCGACCATGGGCTGCTACGGCATCGGGGTGGGCCGCCTGATGGCCGCCGCCATCGAGAATTCCCACGATGAATTCGGCCCCATCTGGCCCAAGGAGATCGCGCCCTTCCACGTCCACCTGGTGAACATCGGCCGCGAACCGGAGGTGATGGAAGCCTGCGCCAAGCTCGTCGCCGAATGGGAAAGCCAGGGATGGGAAGTGCTGTTCGACGATCGGGACGAAAGGCCGGGCGTCAAGTTCAAGGACGCGGACCTGTGGGGCATCCCCGTCCGGATCGCCGTGGGGAAAAAGGGCCTGGCCGAAGGGGGCCTGGCCGAATGGAAGCCCCGCAAGGACAAGGAGTTCACCAAGGTGCCGCTGGGCGAACTCGCGCAACGCCTCAAGGCCTTCTACGCGGCCTGACGTTCAGGTCTGCGCCAACCCGCCGTCCACGGTGATCTCCCCGCCCGTCAGGTAGGCGGAAGCCGGGGATGCCAGGAACAACGCCGCTTCCGCGACTTCCTCCGCCCGCCCCCACCTTTTCATGGGCACGGCGCCGCTGATGTAGGCGTTGATGGCCTTCTCCATTTCGGGGCTGTCCTGGAGGGTCAAAGGCGTTTGGATGGCTCCCGGGCTGATGACGTTCACGCGCACGCGCTTCCCCAGCACCGCCTCGTCCAAGGCCAGGGTCCTGCCCAGGCTGCGCACGGCGGCCTTGGTGGCGGAGTAGAGCGGATCTCCCGGCCGGCCCTTGCCATGCGCCACCGAACTCGTGAAAATGACCGAGGCATGCTCTGCCAGCAGGGGGAACGCCTTGGCGAAGGTGAAGAAAACGCTTTTCACGTTGGCGTCCATGATGGCCGCGAAATCCGCCTCGCCGGCCTCCTGCCACGGAGGCGAATCCGAGACCCCCGCATTGGCGAAGAGGACGTCTATCCGGCCGAAGGCTTTTTCCACCTTGTCCATCAGGCGTTCCACCCCCGCCAGGGCGGAAAGATCGGCGGGAACCGCCAAGGCTTCGCCGTCCAATAATTCCAGGCGGGCTTTTTCCAGCGCGGACGCATTGCGTCCCACGATGGCGACGCGCGCGCCTTCCCGCGCGAACAACCTGGCGGTGGCCAGGCCTATCCCGCTGCTTCCTCCCGTGATGACGGCCGTCCTCCCGTCCAGTCTCCTCATGGACTCCATCCGTGCTCCTTGGAAAATCCGATGGCGGGGACCCGGTCCCCGGGTGAAGCGTACAAGCCGCCCCGGAGCGCGGTCAACCTTTCCTTCCGGACGGCCGCGGGGAAATTATTTTGCCATAATGGGCCCCCAAAGACGTATTCGGGATCGCTCCCGCTCCGGAAGGCCGGGCGGGATGTGATCGGGCTCACGCCCGAATCCGGAAAAAAAGGCAATAATTGATTGTGGAACTCCGGGAAAATGCAGTAAAATGGTGCAAATGAAGAGCCGTATGCCATGATCCTCAAATTCTGGGGCGTCAGGGGAAGCATTCCCACCCCCTCTGCGGAAACCGTACGATTCGGAGGCAACACCTCCTGCCTTTCCGCCGATTTGGGCGGAAACATGGTGATTTTCGATGCCGGAACCGGCATCCGCAACCTCGGCAATACCATCCTGGAGCGCAAAGACAAGCCGAAAATGGACATGTTCCTCAGCCATGTGCATTGGGACCATATCCAGGGATTCCCGTTCTTCGGCCCCGGCTATCGGAACGGATACGCCATCGACGTGTATGGCCGAGGCAAGGCCGACAACACCCTGGGGGAAATCCTGGCCGGCCAGATGGAAGGGCCGAACTTCCCCGTCTCCCTGCACCAGCTCGGGGCCAAATTCACCTATTCGGACATCACGCCCGGCCAATCCATCGACATCAAAAGCCCCGCGGGCGAGGTGATCGCCAAGGTCACCTGCGCCCAGGGATGCCATCCCAACGGCGTGCTCGTCTACCGCCTGGACGATCTGCGCAAGGGCACCGCCCTCGTCTACGCGACCGACACGGAGCATTACGCCAACCGCATGGACCTCAACATCGGGGACCTGGCGCAGGGCGCCGATCTGCTCATCTACGACGGGATGTACACGCCCGAGGAATACGAGTCCAAGTACAAGGGTTGGGGCCATTCCACCTGGGAGAAAGGCTTCGAACTGGCCATCTACGCGAAGGTGAAGAAATACGTGGTGTTCCACCACGATCCCGGCCACACGGACGATTTCCTGGAAGGCTATGAAGCCGAGGTCAAGGACAAGTGCCGGACGAAAAACCCGCGCCTGGAGGTCTCCTTCGCCCGGGAAAAGATGGAAATCCCGCTCGGATAGCGGCGGATCCCGGACCCTCTCCGCCCCTCTCCCTGGCTTTCGCGACGGGCCGCATGCCATTCCGCCCGGCAGGGCGGCAGCTTGGGACCCAGGCCCGCGACCTTGAAATCCTGCGCCACCGAATCGCAGAAGCTTTGGGCCAGCTTCCCCGTCAGCTTGCAGATCCGCACGTCGGCCACGCCCGGGGGCCGGGGGAATTCGGTTTCGAACTCCCTGACCTTGATCCCCCGGTGCAGGCCGCGCATCACGTCCACCCAGATGGGCATCGCGTCGTCCGTGCCGGTATGCCCGGGCCCCAGGGATTCGTGATCGTCGGTGCCCACCCATACGCCCACCGTGTAGCGTTTGGTGAAGCCGATGTACCAGGCATCCCGGTAATCGTTGGTGGTGCCCGTCTTGCCGCCGGAAGGATGGTAGAACCCCCCGGCCCAGACGTCCGCCGCGGTCCCGCGGATGTTCACGTCCCGCAGCATGCCGCTCAGGATCCAGGCGGCCGCCTCCCCCATCACCCGCCGGCGCACCGGCGGGTGATGGGGGATGGACGCGCCCTTGCGGTCCAGGATGGCTTCCAGGAAACGCGGCCGCACCCACTCCCCGCCGCCGGGGAAGACCGAGTAGGCCGCCGTCATTTCCAGGGGCGAGGCATCGCAGGCGCCCAACGCCATGGCCGGCACGGGCCGCAGGGGCCGCGAGATGCCGAAGCGCAGGGCGTATGCGGCCACCGAGTCCAGGCCCGCGTCCAGGGCCACGCGGATGGCGGGGATGTTGCGCGAGCGATAGAAGGCGCGGCGCAGGGTCATGTCGCCTTCGTAATCGTATTCCAGGTTGTGGGGCCGCCACTGCTTGGCGGGATCGTCCGGATCCGGCATGGACAGGGGGCGGTCCGATACCATGGATCCGGGGCTCACGCCCCGGTCCACGGCCACCGCGTACACGATGGGCTTGAACGCCGAACCGGGGGACCGGGCCGCCATGGTGGCCCGGTTGTAATTGGACTCCCGCCAGTCCAGGCCGCCGGAGAGGGCGCGCACGGCCCCGCTGCCGTTCTCGATCACCACCACCGCCCCCTGGGCCCTATGGTACCGTGCGTGTTTCGGAAACTTACGCGTTTCCAGGGTGTCCTTGCGCAGGTAGAGGGAGTCGAAACGGGCGTAGTACAGGTCCCAATGCGCCAGGATCTCCTCCCGGGATTTCCGCAGCCGCCCGGGCATCCCCAGGTCCAGCATGGTCACGGCGTTCATGCGCTCCTGGATTCCCGCCAGGTGCCCGGCGAGGCAGGAATCCGCCAGGTCCTGGGCGCGACGGTCCAGGGTGGTGTAGATGCGCGTGCCCGCGCTGTCCAGGAAGCCTTTGCCCCACCGGCCCTCCAGCTCCTTGCGCACGGTCTCCACGAAATAGCCGGCCTCGTCCCCGGACAATTGCGGAAACTCCTTCATGCGCAGTTCCAGGGGCCGGGCCGAGGCGTCCTTCATCTCCCCTTGGGTAACAGCCCCGATACCCTGCATGGATCGGAGCACCACGTTGCGCCTCCTGAGGGCGGGAACGGGATGGCGATCGGGGCGCAGGAGTTCCGGGCGCTGCAGCATGCCCGCCAGCAGGGCCTGCTGCGGCAGGGAGAGGGAGTCCAGGGGCCGCGAGAAATACCGTTCCGCGGCGGCGGCGAACCCGTACGCTCCCGCGCCCAGGTAGACCTCGTTCAGGTAGAACTCCAGGATCTCCTTTTTCGTGTAGGTGCCCTCGATCCGCAGGGCCAGGAGGATCTCGCGCAGTTTGCGCGACAGGGACCGCTCCGGTCCCAGGAACACCAGCTTGGTCAGTTGCTGGGTCAGGGTGGATCCGCCCCGCACGCGCTTGCCGGTCATGGCGGGCAGCAGGGAGGCGGGGATGGCGGCCAGGTCCACGCCGCTATGCCGGAAGAAGCCCTGGTCCTCGATGGCGAGCACGGCGTCGATCTGCCGCTCCGGCACCTTGTCCAGGGAAATCCAGATGCGCCGCTCGGTATAGAACTCGCGGATGAGCGCCGAGTCCTTGGAGTACATGCGGGTGATCAGGCTGGGCGCCAGGCGCTCCAATTGCTCCAGGGGCGGCAGGGTGAACCAGAAACAGGCCAGGACCAGGGCCAGGGCGGCGAAGGGGACGGCGAAGCAATACCCCAGGACCCGGAACCAATGGCGGAATTCCGGGTCGGCGAACAGGGATTGGATTCCGGGAGGGAACTTGAACGGGATCAATTAAAACGTTCCTGAAAGATGTCCGTCCAGAAGATAGATTCGTGGGCCGTTCCCGCATCCGGAATTTCTCATGTCCCTGGAATAATCCTTCAGGCCGGACGCGCGCCCTTCAAGCCCCCCAGGGAGGCGTCAGAAGGTCTTCCGCACCCGGTGATCGGGCGGCTTCTTTTCCTTCTCTTTGTCCTTGTCCTTGCCGTCCGCGGTCTTCCCGGCCGCGGTGGTGACCGCCACGGAGCGGCGATCCTTGTGCTGGTTGGCCGTGAAGATGTCCTCGCCGGAATTGGTCCGGTTGTGCATGTCCTGGGTGCAGGGCTCGGTGGGCTCGTGCCCGGCGATGTAGTAGTCCGTGGTGGTCAGGCCGCAGAACTTCTGCGCCAAGAGCCCCGAAGTCTGGCACACGGTGGCTTCCACCACGCCGTCCGGCCGCGGGAAGGCGAGCGGCTTTTTGCCCTTTTCCGCCTTGGTCATCACCGTGATCCAGGTCGGCACCGCGTCGTCCGCGCCGGTGTGGCCCGGGCCCATGGAGGCATGGTCGTCCGCGCCCACCCAGATGCCCATGGTCAGGCGCTTGGTGAAGCCGATGTACCAGGCGTCGTTGTAATCGTTGGTGGTCCCCGTCTTGCCGCCCGAGGGATGGTTGAAGCCGCTGGCCCAGATGGCGGCCGCGGTGCCGTGGATGTTCACGTCCCTGAGCATGGTGCACATGATCCAGGCCGCTTCCTTGCGCAGCACCTCGTGGGTCTGGGGCACGTTCTGGTGGATGACCTGGCCGTTCTTGTCCTCGATCTTCTCGATCAGGTACGGGGTGGGCCGCACGCCGCCGTCCGGAAAGGCCGTATAGGCGGAAGTCATTTCCATCAGGGTGGCCTCGCAGGAACCGATGCCCAGGGAAGGCACGGGCAGGACGCTGTGGGTCAGGCCGAACTTGCGCGCATAGGAAACCACCGTCTTGAGGCCGTATTTCATTCCCACCTCGATGGCGGGGAGGTTCTTGGATTTGTACAGGGCCCGGCGCATGCTGATCTTCCCGTCGAAGCCGGGATCGTAATTATGGGGCCGCCAGAACTTGGTGGAGTCGATGGGATCGGGGATGGTGATGGGTTGATCGTTGAGGATGTCCCCGGGGCTGGCCCCGTTGTCCACCGCGGTGGCGTACACGAAAGGCTTGAAGGACGAACCCGGCGAGCGCACCGCCTGCAGGGCGCGGTTGTACTTGGACTTCTCGAAGTTCTCGCCCCCCACCATGGCCCGCACCGCGCCGGTCTCGTTGTCCAGGATCAGCAGCGCGGACTGGGCGTGGACGTAACGCATGGAGTCCGGGAAACGCTTCTGGTACGCCACGCTGGTATCGTTCTCGTGGAGGAACAGGGAATCGAACCTGGGATAGGTTTCGTCCCAATGGCGCACGATGGAGTCCATGGGCTGCTTCATGAGGCCGGCCATGTTGAAGGCCCGGGCGGTGCGGTAGCGCAGGCGCACGCGCGTCTTGTGCAGGTTGGCCACCAGGGTGGATTCGGCGAAATCCTGCAGGGAGGAATCCAGCGTGGTGTACACGGTGACGCCCTGGTTGTAGACCAGGTCCTCGTTCCACTTCTTCTCCATGAACTGGCGGACGGTCTCCACGAAGTAGCCGGCGAAGCCCGTCGGCGGCTGCCACATCTTGACGTCCAACCCGGACTTCAGGGTCTCCTTCAATTGCGCGCGGGAGATGTAGCCCATGGACCTCATGGCTCCCAGGACCGTGTTGCGGCGGTCGCGCGCGGCCTCGGGATAGACGTCCGGACGGTAGGACTCCGGCCTCTGCAGCAGGCCGGCCAGCAAGGCGTACTGGTTGATGGCGAGGGAGTCGAGCGGTTTGGAGAAATAACGCTGCGCCGCCGCCGCGAAACCGTACGCGCCCGAACCCAGGTAGACCTGGTTGAAATAGAACTCCAGGATCTCGTCCTTGGTATAGGTCCTTTCTATCTGCACCGCCACCAGGACTTCCATGAGCTTGCGCATCACGGAACGCTCGGGCGTGAGGAACAGGTTCTTGGCCAACTGCTGCGTCAGGGTGGAGGCGCCGCGCGCGCGCTTGCCGACCAGGACGGGCAGCAAGGCGGAAGGATAGGCGGCCAGATCGACCCCCCAATGCCGGTAGAACTTCTGGTCCTCGATGGCGAAGACCGCGAGCTTCTGGGCCTTGGGGATCCGGGCGGCGGGCGTCCAGATCCGGCGCTGGGTGTAGAACTCGTGGATCAGGGCCGTATCCTTGTCGTACACCTTGGTGATGAGATTGGGTTCGATGCGCTCGAGGGTCTCCAGGGAGGGCAGGGACCGGAGTTTGACCAGCACCAGCGCGGCCAGGGAAACGGCGCCCAGCGCGGGGAGCAGGCCCAGGATCACGAGCCAGCGCAGCACGCTGCGCCGGTAGGCTTTCTTGGCCAGATCCCGGCGCACGTGGCGGAACCAATCGGAGAATAGGGATCCTATGCCCCGGATCAGCTTATTGAACATGCATGCATAAGGTAAAAATTTTGTCCCCGGTTTTTTTTATCTTGCAGGCTTGCAAGGAGTCATCCAATGCTTTCATGGAAATCTCGTAGTGGGCCCGGCGCCGCTTTGATAGTGGGATTCTCCGTGCTCTCCCTGGCGGGCTGCGGCCCGCAGGAAGAGTCGGACAGCACCCCACCGGATCCTATAATAAAGCTGGAAAAGTCGCAAGGGAAATACCGTTACGGCGTGACCGATACCATCGTCGTCGACTTCAGCGAAGCGATCGACACCGCGGGCCTGGCCGTGGCCATTTCCCCCTCCCAGGGCCTGGACCATCGCTTCAAAAGCCGCACCCGCCTGGTCATTTACGGCACCGGCAAGGCTTCGGGAGCCTCCCATTTCAACATCAATTCGCCCTTCTCGCTCACCCTGGCCGGCCTGCGGGATCTGGAAGGCAACGGCCGAGGGGAGATTTCCGAGGCGTTCCAGCCTTATCCCTGGGTGGATCGGGATTTCGTCGACACTTCCTTCACCGGCTATGATTCCCTATACACCGCGAATTCCACCTGGATCGACGGCAGCGCGTTCACCGACACCCTGGTCACGGAAGGACGCCTGGACTTCAGCAGCAACTTCGGCAGGGAGGATCGCCAGGATTACAAAATCATCCGCATGGACCCGCCGGATTCCCTTAAGCTGACGCTGACCTGCTCCAAGGCCCTGAATATCCGGATGCAGATCGCCGGGCCGTTGCCCGAAGCGGATCTCGCCGCCACCCTCGCCAGGTTGTCGTTCGCGGACTCCTCTTTCTTTTCGGATTCGACGCGCACCCGGGGCAGCCTGAGCACCCGCTTCCAAGCCAGTTTCGACAGCCATTTCGACAAGCTGGGGTCCGCGTCGGCTCCGGGCGTCTACGCCATCCGGCTCAGCATTCCGGCCGATACCGAGGGGTTTTACCGTCTGGGTCTGCGCATGGTAAAACGCAAAAATTGAAAAGGATTGCGGACCGGGAGCGGAAAAAAAGCCGCCGAACCGCTGACAAACCGGCCCGGGTTGTGTATCTTTCCCCTTCCCAATTTATGCGGGTGTGGCCAAACTGGATAAGGCATCTGACTACGAATCAGAAGATTCCAGGTTCGACTCCTGGCACTCGCACTTTTCTCCCCTTTTACTCCGGTGCGCGTACCCCAGCTTTGCTGGGGCATTGACAAGAGCACGGGCAGGGAGTGTCACGGAGAAGCGGCCCCGCCTCCTAAGCAGCCCGAGGAGCTGTACGTCCGAACCGCTTGCGGTTCGGCGAGTACTGCGACGAGGGCAATGACGGAGGCGGGCCGTGATCTTGTCAATGCGCACCGGAGTAAG
>DATENA010000114.1:0-6183 GCA_035275285.1 Fibrobacteria bacterium
GTCCCCGCCCGAAACCAGGGCCAGGCCTTCGCCGCCGGCCGGGCTCAAATCGATCTTGAGGCCGCCGCCGGGTGTGGTGGGGCGCGTGGGGTTGGGCTGGGGAGGGCTGACGGACTGGGTCTTGATCTCCTTGATCTCGCGCTTCACCAGTTTTTCCGCCGCGGGCGGGGTGAAGTCCAGTTGCGTGACCACCTGCTTGGGGGACTTGGGGGCCACGGCGTTCTTGGCGATCAGCACCTGGATATAGGGGACGAGCAGGTACAGCCCCAGGTTCACGGCCGCGGCGGCGGCGAACAGGACGGTCTTCTCGACGATCGCGGTCAGGCGCATGATCCTCCGCTCATTCCTTGAGGGACGAGATGGAGACCTTCTTGACGTTGGCCAGGTTGCATTCGTCCAGCACGTCCACGGCCTTGGCGATGGAGGCGTCCCGGTCGGCCACGATCACCACGGCGCGGTCCGGGTCCTGGGACATGTAATGCTTGAGCACCGTGCCCAGGGCCTTGAGGCTCACCGGGCTTTCGTTCACGTGGATGGCGCCGTCCTTGGTCACGCCGATCAGCAAGGGCTGGCGCGGCAGGGACTTGGAGCTGTTCGCCTTGGGCTTGTTGATGTCGATGCCCGTCTCGCGCGTGAAGCTGCTGGTCAGCACGAAGAAGACCAGCAGGAAGAAGAGCATATCGATCATGTTGATGAGGTTGATCTCCGCCACGCGGCGGGGCCTCCGCTTCAATCCGAAATCGTCGCCGCCGATGGCGCTCATGCGGGCGTTCCTTTCCCCGCGTACAGGCGGATGAGCCGGGTGGCGCCGGCCACGCATTCGTCTTCGATGGCGTCGGCGCGTTTCTGCAGATGGTCGTGGCAGAGCAGGATGGGGAAGGCCACCACCAGGCCGGCCTCGGTGACCACCAGGGCCTGGGCGATGCCGCCCGCCATCATGGAGGGGTTGCCCGCCCCGTACAGGGTGATGACGCGGAAGGTTTCCATGATGCCCATGACGGTGCCGGCCAGGCCCAGCAAGGGCGCCACGCCCGCCAGGATGGCCAGGGTGCCCAAATGCCGGGACAGGTCCGGCACGTGGCGGTGGAGGACCTCGCGGGCCTTCATGACCATGGCCTCCTGCCCCTGCGGCCTCGCCTCGCCGATGGCGCGCGCCACCTGGCCGAACAAGCCCTTGGCGCCGCGGCCGGCTTCCAGGGCGCCCGGCACCCTATGGATCTTGCCGTCCATCTTGCGGAAATGCCACCAGCGCTCCAGGATCAGGAACCAGCCGAGCTGCCCCGCCAGGAAAATCGCGCCCATGACCCAGCCGCCCTGGGAGATGATGCGCCAGAGGTCGAATAAGGTTTGCTGGAGTTGGACGTTCATGGTTGCATCGGAAAAAAGGCAAAAGTCAAAGTGCAAAATGCAAAACGCAAAATAGGACGTCTCATTCTCTTCAATTTTGAACTTTGCACTTTGACTTTTGCACTTTGAACTTTTTCTTCCTTACCCCTCAGCCCTTCGGCCACACGGTATTCAACGCCTTCAACGCGTAGAACTCCATGTCCGTCACCAGGCGATCCACCCGGTTGGCCAGGAAGTTGTGCCCCAGCAGGGTGGGGATGGCGATGAGCAGGCCGGTCTCGGTGGCGATCAGCGCCTCGCCGATACCGCCCGCCAGGAGCTTGGGATCGTTCACGCCGTGCTGGGTGATGACCTGGAACATGGCGATGAGGCCGGATACGGTTCCCAGCAGCCCCAGCAGAGGCGCCGCCGCGGCCAGCACGGAAAGGGTGGTCAGGTGGCGCTCCAGGCGCGGCACTTCGTGCAGGAGCACTTCCTTCACGTCCTTCTCGGCCAGTTCGCGATCCTTGTCCCGGTTGGCCGCCACCGCGCCGATGACCTTGAGCACGGAGCTGGAGGGCCGGCTGTCCGCCAGCTTGAGGGCCTCTTCGGGTTTGGCCGCCAGGTTCTCCACCGCCCGGCCGTAAAGTCCCGCGCCGCCGGCCCGGCTGCGGTACACGGCGAAGAGCTTGCCGAAGAAGAGCACCAGCACCACCACCGGGATCACCAGCAAGGGCCACATGAACACGCCGCCGGTCTTGACCGTATGCATCAGGCTTTTCCAGAAGCTCTTCTCCTCTTTCTGGATATAGGCCTTGCCCTGGGCCTGGTTGGGCAGGATGTCGATGGGGATGGCCACGGCCGTCGCCTCGCCCCGTTCCATCTTCTCCAGGGTCTTGGCCAGGGCCGCGTTGGCTTCCGCGGGCAGGTTCTCGCGCCATTCATAGGGGTTCAGGGCTCCGGAGCCGCCGTCCTTGATGAGGAGCCCCACCGCACCGGTCTTGTCGTCCCGGTAGGCCGAGGCCGCCATGCCCAGGCGCAGGAGCGCGCCTTCGCCCGGCGTCTTGTCGGCGCGGGTGAACCCGCGCTTCTCCAGGGAGATTTCCCGCGTCAGCGCCAGTTCGGAAGCGTAGAAAGCCGCCAGGTCCTGGAGGATTTCCGCCGGGGCCTCCCGCTTGGAGTCCGCGGATTTCAGGACCAGGTTGAACCGCTGCAGGCGCTCCGGTACCTTGGCGGGGAATGATTTCTCCACCTGGGAGGACATTTCCGAGATACGGTCGCGCAGGAGCGACGCCAGGGACAGGAACTGGACCTTGGCGTTCTCGGCATTGGCCTCCGATTCCTCCGCGTCCTTCACCAGGGACTGGATCTCCTCGTGCAGGCGGTCCGCCTCCAGGTTGCGCGTCTCCAACTGGTTCTTCAGATCGTCATAAGCCTGGTTGAACTTCTCCCGGGCGTCCATGTCCCCGCGCTTGTCCTCCCACCGCTTGGCGATCACCTTGTCCCGCAACTGGCGGGCCTTCTCCAGCTCTTCCTTCAAAGCCTCCAACTTCTCCGCATTCTCATTCACCGAGACCTGCGCCCTCAAAGGCGCGATCCCCAAAAGCAAAGCGGCCAATACACCGGATAGCACTCTCGATCCCCCTCCACCCGCGAAAGCGGGACGAGGGGTCAGGAAATGGACGTTATGGAGGGGCTTCGCGGGCGCTTGCTCCCGCGCGTAGGCTTGTCTGAGCGCGAGCCCGGCGCGCAACCACAATGCGAGGATTCGCGCGAGTTCCGAAGCGCGGGAGCAAGCGCCCGCGAACCCCATATTCAGATCCATTTCCGGACTCCTGGTCTTAAGCATACGCGTCACTTTCCGGTCTCCACGGGCTTGGGCGCCTGGAAGGGGATGTTCACCAATTGGGGGGCCGTCTTGCCCTGGGCCACCTTCACCGCGGTGAAAATGTCCTGGCGGGTTTCCGGGGTGAGGTCGGCCTCGCGCCAGGCATAGCCGGTATCGGCCTTGGCCAGGTAGGCCGCGGTCTTGCCATCCTCGCCCGCGAAGGCCAGCAGGGCCGCGCCCAACCGGACGTAGCTCCCTTCGTGATCCGAGCCGTCCGCGCCGTGGAACGTCCCGCGATACACCTCGGTGTCGTAGGCGAAGTCCAGGGAGGCCTGGGCCAGGGTGAAGAAGCGGTTGAGCCCGTCCTCCACGCCCACCACGCCGTTGTCGATCGCGTTCGCCAATTCTTCCAGGTCGGAGACGCGCTTGTCCCGGTCATAGGGGAAATCCTTCTTCAGCGCGGCGGACATGTCCCGCACCTGCTTGGAGAACGCCTTGACGAACTCCTTCTGCCGGTTCTGGTATTGGGCGATCTGCCCCTTGAAGCCGGCCTTTTGCTGGCGGGCCCGATCCAATTGGCGCTTCAGGCTGTCGATCTTGCCGCCGGTCAGGCGCAATTGCTCCTGCAGCGCCTTGAGCTTGGCGGCCTTCTCGTTCTCGAATTCGCCCGCGCGTTTGCGCTCGTTCTTGTGGAGATCCTTTTCGCGTTCGATCTCCTTGTCCACGCGGTCCAGTTCCCGCTGCACGGAAGACAAGGTCTCCTGGGCCGCGGCGCGGCCCATCGCCCATGCGGCGGTCAGGCATGTCAGAATCAAGGCTCTTATCGGCAAGGATCGCTCCTTCGTTCCGGACGGCCCTTAAGCGGGCCGGGTCGAATGTTTTACGGGGGTAAATTACCAAACCGTCTTGGGATCTGCCCGCCCCAAAGTAAAAAATAGGGGTCTAAACGACTTTTTTCGGGCGGATTTCGGAGAAGGTGCAGGCCGGGGGCTCGTTCGCGTGGAAGCGGATCAGGTCTTCCACGTCCGGGCGGCAGCCGCCGCAACCGGTGCCGACGCGCAGCAGGGCGCTCAGATCCTCGACGGTCGAGCAGCCATGCTGGATGGCGGAAACGAGGGTGGACTTCTCCACCCTGAAGCAGTAACAGAGGAGTTCGGGCATGGCGCGGATCAAATGCGGTAGAGAGCTTTCCCCCGGGAAAAGGCATGCGGCGCCGCGCCTGACAAGGCGGGGCGAAGGGTCGGAATCCGGGAAAAACACCTCTCCATGGGCCATATTATACAATGCGGCGGCCGATTCGACGCGGGTAAAATAGGGGCCGGAAACGGGGTTCCGGGCGTTCCGGCGGGGCAATCAGCCTGATAATTTGGCTTTTACGACCTCGCTGACCAGCTTGCCGTCGGCTTTGCCTTGGGTTTGCGGCCTGACGATGGCCATCACGGCCCCCATGTCCTTGGGCGAGGTGGCGCCCGCCTGGGCGATGGCCGCGGCCACCAGGGCCTCGATTTCGGCCCTGTCCATCTGCTTGGGCAGGTATTTCTCCACGATGGCGATCTTGGCGCGCTCGAGCGTGGCGATGTCTTCGCGGACCACGCCGGCGGCGTTCTTGCCCGTGGCATTGTCCAGGGTCTCCCGGAACTGCTTGATGGCCTTGGCCAGCATGCCCGCCAGATCCGCATCTTCGGGCTGCTTGCGGTTGTTCACCTGGAAGCTTTTCACTTCGGCCAGGAGCGTGCGCAGGGTGAGCACCTTGAGCTGGTTCTCCTCCTTGCGGGCGGGCTCCCGGTCCTTCATGGCGGCGATGAGGTCGGCGTTGATCTGATCGAGTATCATGGCAATCCTTTGCAACCGGCCGGGAAACCTTTCCCGCGGGGCCCATCTCGAGGACGGGCCCCGGAAAGGCCGGAACGGTAAATCTAGGAAATCGCGAGGGGCGGAGCGCGCTCAGAGAATGGCCGGATTGCGGTGCACCAGGCGGCGCACGATGGCGAATTCGGCCTTCTGGATCTTCTGCAGTTGCGTCTCCGCGTCGGAAGTTTCCCTGCGGGGGCGGAAATCGGTCACGGATCGATCGACCAGATCCTTGATCTCCGTTTCCGGGATCCATTTGGAAAAGAAAACCGTCATCGAGTCCACGGACTCGAATCCGTAGCGCTGGCAGCGCCGATCGACCGGTGAGGAGACCATGCGATTCCCTTCAAGACGATGCAAAGCAACGGTTTGCGCTGCGATGGATCGGATGTATTGTATTTGCAATGGCCGCCGGATGCAAGCGGTCCCTTTGCGCGTTACCCTGGAAATCCCACAACACCGCAAATTGCTGCAATAGCTGCGGCCATTGAAGCCCGAGTTCCTAAAAGGGTATCCTTGCAGCGGGTGGGGCTTTCAATGTCTTTACGGAAAGCGGTAGGAAATGCAGGATGGAACCCGGGATGCAAAGCAGGATGAAGCGGGCGGCAACGACCGCAGAACGCAAGTCTTCATCTTTTCCAACCTGCACGGGCTGGCGCGTTATTTCGGCCGCGTGCTGCCGCGGGAAACGATCCAGGAAGAGGTGATCATCGCGACGCGGGACTTCCGCCATCGCGTCGCCTCTTCGGCCGCCCAGACCCAATTGGAATTCGTGAAGCTTTGCGAAGCCCGGCTGATCCGCAAAGCCCGCTCGCTCGAAATCTCCCTCTGAATCGCCCTTTTCCCCGATTTTTCCGGCTTTCACGGCTTCCCCTTCCTTTTGCAGATTTTCCCGTTACCCCGCGGGAATAGCCGTATACGCATGCCTCCGCTCCATCCCCAATCGCATCGGCTCCGGAAAGCCGGAAGTGGGGAAACTTCCATGTTACCTAGAGGGTGTCATGCGGCCCTGGCACGTTTCCGGGCCGCTTTCAGGCATTTCCAAGCCGAATAGGCGAGGACGGCCAGGGTCATCCCCAGGCCCAGATCGGGGAACATGAAAAGGCTTCCGGCCAGGCCGAGATAGCAGAAGTTCATGAAGATCCGCCCGTCCGCGGCCCTTTCCCCGCCTGGGGCTT
>DATENA010000115.1:0-9997 GCA_035275285.1 Fibrobacteria bacterium
CTGACCGCATTCCTGGGAGACGACGAACTCCGCAAGCAGGAGGCCCTCGAGGCCGCGGTGGCCGAATGGCAGGGGCGAGCGGGCGGCGCCGGGACGTGCCAGCGCGAAGTGTGGTTCGGCGAGGACATGCGCTGGGAGCACGCGGCGGAATCGTACCAGACCCAGGATCTGTTCGCCTCCCGCAAGACCCTCATCGTCAAGAACTGGGACAAGTTGCATGCCTCCCACCAGAAGCACCTGGAAGAAGTGTTCCGTTCCGGCAATCCCTCCGTGGCGGTCTTCCTCACCGCGGAAAAGCTGGACGGGCGCTCGGCCCTGCCCAAGGCCCTCAAGGCCGCGGGCGCCCTCTTCGAGTTCAAGCTGCCGTACGAGGACAAGATCCCGCAATGGCTGAGCCAGCGCGCCCGGGAAAAGTACGGCCGCCGGCTGAACCTGGTCGATGCCCAATTGCTCCTGGACACCGTGGGCAAGAACCTGTCCGAACTGGATCATGAACTGGAAAAGCTGGACACCTTCCTTCCCAAGGGAAGCTCCGTGACCGCGGCGGACATCCGGGATCTGGTGAGCCCCCTGAAAGTGGTCGGGATCTTCGAGTTCCAGAAGACCATGGGCCTGCGGAAAAAGGCGGACATGCTCCCGGCCTTGCGCAACCTGCTCGAAAACGAATTCAAGGACGCGCCCTTCGTGGTGGCCCAGATGCTGTTCGGGCATTTCCTCACGCTCCTGAAAATCCGCAGCCAGATGGACCAGGGCCTGCGGGAGCAGGACATCGTCCCCACCATCAAAAGGCCTCCCTTCATCGTCCAGAAGGAGCGGTACCTGGAACAGGCCGCCACCCGGTCCGCGGAAACCTGGAAAAAACTCCTCACGCGCCTGGCGCGCTTCGAGATCGAACTGAAGCAGGGGCGCTATCCCAACCGCTTCGAGGTTGAAATGGCCTTCGCGGGGATGGTTTAATGTCCGTTGGAACGGTTTAATATTATTTTCTGATCGGAAGTTCCGGGAACAATCTTGTAAGGCCAGGTCGATTGGCCGTAAAGGCAGGTCAGGGTGAGCGTCACCACGAAAAGAGTCAAGACGGGATGCGAAGGTCTCGACCAGATCCTCAGGGGAGGCCTCCTGGAGGGTTCCGCCACCTTGGTGGAAGGATCCGCCGGCACGGGCAAGACCACCTTGGCCCTGCAATTCATCATGCAAGGGGTCAAGGAAGGGGAGCACGGCGTCATCTTCACCTTCGAACAGTTCCCCGAGCAATACTTCGACTGCGCGGGGGAGCTGGGCTGGGACCTGCGCGCGCTGCAAGCGGAGAAAAAGATCCACGTGGTCTTCACCACCCCGGAGGATTTCCTGGACGATCTGGACGATCCGGAAGGGAAGATCGCCAAGATCATCGGCGAGCACGATACCAAGCGCATCGTGCTGGACAGCATCACCCACTTCGAGAAGATGTCCAAGGACATCGGCCAGTTGCGCAGCATCGAGACGGACATCGTGAACGGCGTGAAGCGCGAAGGCATGACCGCGGTGTTCCTCAAGGAAAACG
Organism: Fibrobacteria bacterium; assembly: GCA_035275285.1. Classification (GTDB taxonomy): domain Bacteria; phylum Fibrobacterota; class Fibrobacteria; order UBA11236; family UBA11236; genus Chersky-265. The sequence continues at coordinate 1,544 of DATENA010000115.1, forward strand.
CCAACGTGCTCGGCAAATGGGACGTGTCCATGAACAAGATCCCCTTCATCGTGGACACCTACGTGCTGTTGCGGTACCTGGAAATGGAATCGGAGATCAAGCGCTGCCTGATGGTGCTCAAGATGCGCGGCAGCGACCATGACAAGGACATCCGCGAGTACAAGATAGAGCAGGGCGGGCTGGTGGTGGGCGAAAAGTTCACCGGGGTCTCGGGGATCTTCCTGGGAACGGGCATCCAGGCCCGGCCGGCCAAGAAGTAACCGGCTCCGGCCGATTATTTCTTGGGCGGGGCGATTCCGGAAACCAAACCCTGGACGTCCGCCAGGCCGCGGTACAAATCCAGGAACTCCTGCACCCAGGCGGCATCGGCGTCGGCGATCAGGCCCAGCAGATCTTCCATGTTGTAGCGATCATTGTACGGGCCCACCACCGGCTGCCATTGGGCGTCGACGCGGACCTTTCCGGGACCTTCGGGTCGGGGGACCGGATGGGAGGACGGCAGGGCCAGTCTGGCCAGGGTCACGGGCATGCGCTGCCGGGCCAGGGAGATTTTCTGCGACTTGAGCACGCGCCGGTACAAGCGGCGGCGCAGCTCCAGGATGCCGGCGTCGGCCTTGTCCGACTGGGCGGCCGTGGACGCCGCCAGGCCGGATTGCCTGAGCTTGTCCAGTCGCTCCCGGTAGGACTTCCGCTCCAGCTCGGAAAGCCTGGCCGCATGCCGGCCCAGCACGTTTTCCGCGTCCGCGAGGCGCTCGGAGCGCCATTGCCGGCGGATGCGCTCCGTGACCGGAAGCGGTTTTTCCCCGGGTTCGGCGCGCGGGGCGGATTCGTTCAGCCCTTCGGCGACCTTGCCGAAGCAATAACGGGCGCCGCGTTCATCGCCCGCGGCCAGGAAGCGCGCGCCTCCGGCCAGCAACCCGGCGAGGTACGCCTTGCGATAAGCCGGGCCGGGGTAACGCGCGAGTTTCTCCGCCAGCCCTTCGCCGCCCGGGATCCCCTCCATGCCTTCGCTTCCGGACATGTCCGCCTCAGGGCACCGAAGCCAGGGTCTGTTCGCTGGCTTCCCCTTCCGCGGAGGCGCGCGATCCGCGGTTCTCCCGCCCCTGCAGCACTTCCATCAGGATTTCCTGCGTCTTCATGGCGTTCTCGACCAGCACTTCGCCGGCCCGTTCCTGGAAGGACGAGAGCGTCCTTCCCAGCTCGGCCAGCAGGGACTGGTAGCCGTCCCCGGCGTCCGCCTGCTTCTCCAGGCGGCCCAGGATGGAGGACAGGCCCGCATTGAGCATGGCGACGCCGGCCTGCATCTCGGTCTGGTTGATGGTGGAGACGTGGGCGAGTTCGGCCATGTCCTTGGAACCCTGGCGCAATTGTTCCGCCAGGTCGGAAACCTTGCCGGCCACTTCCAGGCCCAATTGGCCCTGGGCTTCCAAGGTCCTGGCGGCATCCGCCAGGGACTGGCGCTGCAGGGCGGAGAGCTCTCCGATCAGTTTGTTCTGGGCGAAGGAAATCCCTTCCATCAGCGCCTCATGGCCCGCGCCGGCGTTGGCCTCCACGTCCCTGACCAATTGCAGGGAGGCTTCGCGCGCGCGCCGCAATCCGTCCTCGAACGCGGCGGCGGCGTCCTTGCCCGCCTTGATCTGCTGGGCGGCGGCTTCCTGCAAGGCCTTGGCCTGGCCCTCCGAAACTTCCTGGGCGATCCGGGCCTGGCTTTCCATGCCCGCGAGGGCGCGGTCCAGGATCTCCCGCTGCGTTCCGCTCTGGGAGGACTGCAGGGCTTCCACGCGCGTGACGACGTCTTCCAGCAGGCGGGATTGCAGCTCCCGGATCCGGGATTCCCAGGAGGCCTGCGCTTCCGCGGCGCGTTCGGCCCAGGCGGCTTGCGCGGCCTCTCCGGACGCGGCGCCCGCGGCGGCCAGGGACTTGAACTCGGCGGTCACGTCCCCGGCCAGGCGACCGGCCTTTTCGGACCACTCGCGCTGCGCATTGCGCAGCTCTTCGCCGAAGGCGCGGGAGGCTTCCGCTTGCGCGTCGGCCTGCTTGCGCCAGGCGGCCATGGCGGTCTCCAGGGAGGCCAGCGGCGCGCGCAGGTTCTTGTCCAGGCTTTCGGTGATGAGACCGGCGCCCTGGGCCAGGGATCGGCGCGAATCCTCGCGCACGCTTTCCGTGAGCGATTGCAGGCGCTCGGCCTGTTCGCCGGATTTCTCCGCGAAGGCGGACAGCACGGTCCTCATGGTGTCCAGGGGGGCGGCCAGGTTTTTGGCCAGGCTGTCTCCGATGAGGGCGGATCCCTTTTCCAGGGTCGCGCGCGCGCCCTCGTTGACTTCCGCCTGGAGCTTGGCGAGGGCCTGGGACTGGCCTTCCGTGAGGCGGACGGCGATGGACTTGAGGTTGGCGTCCAGGGCGGCCGGGATGTCGCTGACGGCCTGCTGCAGGCGGCCGAGCGCTTCTCCCGTATCCTCCCAATCCGACTGGATGCGCTGCCAATAGACCACGGTCATCCACTGCCCGATGCCGTACAGGATGAGCACGAACACGGCCAGGATCATGTTGGCCTTGTCCTGCATCCAGATGAAGGACCCCGTCAGCAGGAACACCCCCAATACCAGGCTGGAGAGGAGGAGGACGATACCGTAGTTTCTTCTCTGTGACATGGATTTTCTCCCGATGGCGATAAAGCTGAAGGTTGCGGCGGAGCCTAGGGCGCCGGACTGTCGGACATGCGCGCCGGCAGGGCCGGGCGCGAAAACGGGGATTGTTGCGGCGGGGTCAGCCCCCGCAGGAAAAGGTCCCATTTCCCTTCATAATGCGCGAGCATGGCCGCGCAGACGGATTCGGCTAGGTCCGCGAAGGTTTCCATGAACCCTTCGAAGCCGCTGCGGTAGCGGGCGCTTTGCCAGGGCCACGCGATGCCGCGGAACATCTCTTCCTCGCTGCCGTAGACGCGCTTGTCCCATTTGGCCACCCGCTCGGTGAAGGTGTCCAGGGCCAGATCGCCCAGGGAAAGGCGCACCCGCTTGAAAAGCTCCGCCTCGCCGTTGCGCAGGGCCGCTTCCAGGGCCGGCAGGAGCTTGCTGCGATCATCCCGCACGGATTCCCGGTGCCAGATGGCGGCCAGCTCCCCTTGCAGGCGGAACATGTGGCCGCTCAAGGCGGAAACCTGGCGTTCCCCGTCCGAAGCCATGTCGTGCAGGGACTGGAGGTAGAGCATCTTGGCCTCCTTGCGCGTGCCTTTGCCCACCAGGGAGAAGCCGGCCAGGTCCTGCCGGAACCATTGGTTGCGCTGCAGAAAGGGATGCAGTTGCACGAAAGCCAGGCGCTTGCGCCACTTGTCCCGGAACTCCAGGAACTTGAGCGCCGATTCCTCCCGGATGCGTTCCACCCGATCCTGGACCATGGCATAGGCCGAAGGTCCGGCCGAGAGTCCCGCGAAACCGGAGGCGTGGTCCGATACCGGAAGCGACTCGCGATCGAGCAGGGCGCGGATGAGGATGCTGTGGCCGGGATCGGCCAGGCCGGTCACGAATCCGAGCACGTTGCGGGATCCGGAAGCCGCACCGGCAGGACGCTGGGCGGAAGCCGCCGAAGCCGGGGAACCGGACGCGGGCGAAGGCGCGGAAGGCCAATCCTTGGAGGTGAAGGCCTTGTAACTCTGGTTCAATCGATGGCTCAAGAGGAGACCAAATATAGTGGATAATCGCATCCCGGTCCAGGAAACGCGGGAGGGCGCGGGCGAGGCTCAAAAACCCCTTCATTCGGAGAAGCGGAGGCTCAATTTCTCCTGCAATCGCAGAGGCAATGCTTCCGGCTTGGATCCGGATCCGGACGAATCCGCCGGCTCACCGGGAGGATGGCTCATGAAGCGGCCCTCCAACTCCAAATCGGCCGAAACGGGCCGGCCGCTGGCGAGGTTGAAGACCATTTGCCCGCTGCCGGTCAGGGACGGTTTCCGGACGTTTTCCCCGCTGCCCAGGTCCTCGTCCAGGAACGCCTCCAGGTCCACCAGGCAGGTGGCCAGGTCGCCCTCGGGGGTTTCCCGGATGGCCGAAAGGGTGAAGCGCTTGAGCAGACGCGAGTCCGGATGGAACTTGTCCAGCAGGGGCTGCACGATTTCCCAGCGGGAGCCCTTCTTGATGGGAGCGTCCGGGAAGGCGGGCAGGGCATAAGCGAGAAAGCGGCCGAAGTTCAGGGGCGAGAATTCCACCGGCGGCATCCCCGGCTCCTCTTCCAGGGAAAGGATCTGGCCGGTGCGCGAGAGCGAGATCCTGGCCTTGTATTTCCGCAGGCGGCCGGTCATGTACTGGTCTTCTTCGGGCCCGCGCTCGGAACTGCGGTAGTCCAGGGTATCCGCGGCCAGGGAAACCTCGATCTGGCCCTTGGACGTGTCCGGTACGGCGCGGACGGAGAATCCCGCCCGCGCGGCCGAGACGTAGGGACCGGTGCCCCAGCTCCCGTCGGCCCTGGCCCTGAGCTCGGCCGAGTACTCCAGCTTATAGGTCACCCCGGCCTCGAGGCGCCAGACCGCGCGGCGCGACCTGAATTCGCAGGAGGAGAGGAGGAGGAGAACGCAGAGAACGGGGACGGAGGCGAGGAAGTGGTTTCGGCGCACGTTAAGAACCTAAAAAGTCAAAGTGCAAAGTGCAAAGTTCAAATCTGAAGAAATAGAATCCTCCCAGCGCAAAATGGATGCCCGACATCCGATCTAGTATTCGCATTCCATTTTGCACTTTGAATTTTGCACTTTGCACTTTGAAATCTTAAAACGGAGAAATGGCGCCGGGGAGTCCCTGTTCAAACCCGTTTCTCTTCCCTGTACCGCTTGAGCAGGAACTCGAGGTAACGGTATTCGAAGGTGGAGGCGGGAAAACGGGCCAGGCCGGCCTCCAGATAGGCGGCGGCCTTGTAGGGTCCTTCGGTGGAGTCCACCTTGAGGAAATAGACCAGCATGTCCTCCAAGGACTCGGGCGGGCCGAAGCCGGCCGGCACCCCGCGGCGGAAATAATCCTCCGGGATCTTGTCCGCCAGGTAGGCCATTTGCATGCGCTCCTTGCGCGAAGCGGCCCCGTTCAGGTACAGCTTGCGGTCCGCCGGGAGCACGGGGATGTCCGCGATGGATTTGATGACCATGGAATGGAGGATGCACTTGAAGGCCATGCCGTTGACCGAATTGAACTGGCGGTAGGTGCGACCGTACAGTTCCGCCGCCTGGGAGTTCTTGCCTTCCAGGAACGCCATTTGCGCCGTGAGGAAATCCTTCTCGGCCTTGAGTCCGCGGTCCACGTTGTCGCCTTGGGGCGCGGACTGGACCATGAAGTTGGCCCGGGCGGGATCGCGGACGCCCAGGTAATAACGGGCCAGGATCAGGCGCAGGGAGCAGATGATCCCGTCGCTTTCCTGGAAATAGGTCAGCAGGTGCTGCGCGTTCTGCATGGGCGCGGGCTGGCCCAGGCGCCGGAAGATCTCGGCCATGTCCGTGTAGAACTCGCCGAAGGTGTTGCGGCGGGCGTCCTCGGCCTGGATCAGGAACCGGAACTCGTCGATCATGCGGGCGGCGCAGAGATCGATGTTCTCGCCGGAGTTGAGGCACTGGTAGACCGCCTCCACCCGGGATTGGACCACCATGTTGTTGAAGTCCGATTCCGGGTAATTGGCCGGCAGCAGCTTCAGCTTGTCGTAGCCGGAGCCCGCCTTGCCCAGGTAGAAATAGCATTGGGCCAACTGGAACAGCGCCTCGGGGATGATCTTGGGATCCTTGGAATTGCTGGCCGCCAGGGTGAGGTTCTGGATGGCGCCCTGGTAATTCTTGAGCACCATGAAACTCTCCCCCATCTTCATGCGGGCCTCGAAACTGATGCTCTTGTTGGGATACGCCTCGATCACGTGCTTGTAGGCGGGGATGCTGTTGGTGATGAACCCTTCCTCCAGGTAGGCGTCCGCCACCACCGTGGGCTTGGCCGAGAGGGCCACGGCTTTCTTGTAGACGCGCAGGTCGTCGATGGCCAGGCTGGAATTCCAGGTGTAGAAACCGAACTTGCTGCTGCGCTCCACCTTGACCGGCAGGGTGTAGTATTTGCGCACCAGCAGCACGTCGTCGAGGAAGAGCTGGAGGACGTTGTCCTCCTTCTCGATGGTCACCTTGTAGACGATGCCTCCGTTGAGCTTGACCGGTTCGGTGTTGAACGAGTAGCGGGCGGTCTTGCCGTATTCGATGTTGGCGACGGAGGTGCCCCACTCCCCCAGGGAGAAGCGGAAAGCGTCGTCCGGGGTCGCGCCGAACAGGAAGGCGTTGAAATCGTTGTTGCTGCCGTTGAGGCCCTTGACGGTGAACTCGATCTTGAGATCGCCGAAGAACTCCTGGTTGGCCACGGCGAAGGATTGGCCCGAAGAGAACGCCTCCAAGCGCCCGCGCGCCACCTTCCACGATTCGGACGGCACCCAGGCGCCGTTCATCCGGTCGAAGGACAGGAACTTGAGGGAGGAATCCGTCTTGTTGAAGAGCTCCTCCTGGACCAGGCCCCACGGGGCCTTCTTGCTCTCTTCCTGGACGCTGAGGAACCCGAAGACGATGGCGGTCATCACCAGAAGGAAGCCCGCCCCCAGGTAGAGGATGGGGTTGGCCTTGACGAAGCGCCAGGCGAGGTTGAGGGCGCTGGGGGGCTTGGCCATGATGGGCAGGCCGTTGCGGTAGGAATACAGATCCTTGAGCAGCAGTTCTATGCTCTGGTAGCGGTCCTTGATCTCCTTGGCCATGCAGGTGGTGACGATGGCGGCGAAGTCCGAGTCCAGCCAGGGAGAGAGATGGCGCAGGGGGACCGGCTCGGCCTTGATGGCGTTGAGCGCGGTCTGGTGCAGCGAACGCGGATCCAGATAGGGGTTCTTGAACGAGATCAGTTCGTACATGATGATGCCCACGGCGCAGATGTCCGAGTGGGTCCCCACCGATTGGCCCATGGCCTGCTCCGGGGACATGTACGCGGGCGAACCCACCACCTCCCCGGACAAGGTCAGGGTGACGTTGAGATTGGGATCCACCGCCTTGGCCAGGCCGAAGTCGATGACGATGGGAGTGGTGCCCCGCATGAGGATGTTGGTGGGCTTGAGATCGCGATGGATGATGCCCTGGCGATGGCAATAGGCCAGCGCCTCCGAGACCTGGTTGACTATCTCCACCACCTCGTTGAAGCTGGGCTTCTTCTCGTGCAGGAAGGCCAGCAAGTCCATGCCCTGGATGTATTCCATCACCAGGTAATGCACGCCGTTCTGCTCGCCCACCTCGAAGATGCGGATCACGTTCGGGTGGTTCATCTTGGCCACCGACCGCGCCTCGGCCTGGAAACGCTCCACGAAGCGCTGCTGCAGCACGGTGCCGAACAAGACCTTGATGGCCACCAGGCGATCGAGGTCGGGTTGATGGGCCTTGAACACCACCGCCATGCCCCCGCGGCCCAGTTCGGACAGGATCACGTACTTGCCGAGGCGGCCGCCCACCTGGACCTGGAGCAGGGAGGAGGCGGTGGCCGTGTTCAGGGGGTTGGTGCCGGTGAGGGGATTGGTTCCCGATTGCGAGACGAGCCCGGAAACGGGGATCGATCCCGTGGGCGGATTGGATTTGGGATTGATGGGCGGGGGCGGGGGTGCCTGGGGATTCATGCCCGGTCCGCCGATAGCGAGGGCACGCGTTCCAGGGCCACGGCCAGATCCCTGGCCAGGGGCGCATGGAAGGCGAGCTTTACGCCGCGCTCCAGTTCGATCTCCAAATCCGCCGCGTGCAGGAAGGTGCGCTTCAATCCTAGGGTTTTACGATAGGCGCGGTTCCTCTCGAAGGAGCCGTAACGGGGATCCCCCGCCAAGGGGTGCCCTTGGCTCGCCAAATGTGCCCTGATTTGATGCATCCTACCGGTTTCAATAATAACACCCAGGAGGCTAAAATTCCCGAAATCTTTTACCGTCTTATACCTCGTAACCGACCATTTTCCGTACCCTTGCGACACTTCGGCTTTGGCGCCTCCGGAACGGCTGTCCACCCTTTGCAGCAGGCCGGAAATCTCCCCGCTCCCGGGATTGGGGACGCCCTCCACCAAAGCCAGGTATTGTTTGTGGAAACGCCCGTCGCGCAGGGCCTCGGTGAGTTCCCGCAAGGCTTCCCCGGATTTCGCGATCACCAGCACCCCGGAGGTGTCCTTGTCCAGCCGATGCACCAGGGAAGGTTGGAAAAGTTCTTCCCGTTTCCGCCCGTCCGCCAGGTAAGCGCGCGCTTTTTCGATCACGGAATCCCCTTCCAGGATCCCCGTGCCCGGATGCACCGCGATGCCGGCCGGCTTGTCGAGCACGAGCAGGTCCGCGTCTTCGTGGAGGATGGGGATGCCCAGGACCCGGCTTTTGGCCGGACCGATCCGCCCGGGAACGCCCGCGGGCGCCGCGTCGGAAGGCTCTGCCGAACCGCTCCCGCCCGGCGGG
>DATENA010000116.1:0-5618 GCA_035275285.1 Fibrobacteria bacterium
TGCGCGGCCACCTGGGACCGTTTCAAGGGGACGTCGAGCGGGCTGCCGCCGAATCCGGGGTATGCGAACCGGCCCTCCAGGATCCCGGCGGCCATTTTGAGCACTTGCGCGTCGGAAAACCCCGGCGGCGGAAAAAAAGTCATTCCGCCCAACTCGGAAAGGACCGTGTCCGGCGGCTCCAGCCGCATTTCCGCCAAATCGGCGGCGGAAATCGCCGGGGCGCGCACGTGGTAATGCCTGAGTTCCGGGAACAGGATCGAGAAGATGGCGATGAGCGGTGCCAGGAGGCTCAAAGCGCTCAGGATCCGCAGCCACCCCGATCCTGTTTTCATCTCTCTCGCACCTGTTCCGCCGGGCCGAAATGGCGGATAGAAATGTGCCTATTCGCCCGTTTTCTGGCAAATTGCGCCCTGCCGCCGCCCGGAAGGATTCAGGTTGTAGTCGGCGCTTTTTCTATGCATAATAAGGATCCGGGAGTCCTGCCGAGGCGGGCCTACCGTTTCACCGGAGGCATCCATGTTCCACGCCCTCATCCTGGCTCTTTTCCTGTGCCTGACCTGCTCGAGCGCGGTTGCGGCGACCGGTCCGATCGGCGGTTTCGCCATGCCCTCGGTGGAAGACGAAAAGACCACCTACCGCGCCCATGGCATGACCTGGAGCGCCGCCGCCGAACCCAATTACGCCTCGGCCAAAGGCTTCTCCGTCGGCGACCCCGACATCCACGGGGACACCGAGGGCGACGACCTGTGGACCTACCTGATGATGTACCTGCGGTCCAACCAGAAAGGCTACCTGGAACGCGCGGACGCCTGGGCCAGGTACCACATGAACCAGTACGTGAAATGCCAAGGCCAGGAAGACCGGACCTTGTGCTACGACGAAAGCGCGTTCCTGCTCTGCCATATCTACGGCTGGGGCCTTCTCGCCTGGTACGAATACTCCGGGGACGCCAAGGCCCTGGAAGCCGCCGAGGCCCTGGGCGACCGCCTGGACAAGTTCCTGAGCACCTCCTCCAACAAGGCTTATCCCGTCCCCGGCCAGAAAGCCATGAACTACTATGGCCCCCGGGGCCCGGCGCGGCACCTCCACCTCATCACCCGCCTGGCCGAAGTCACCGGGAAGAAGCGCTGGATCGACTTGCGGGATCTGCTCATCAATCTGTGGATGAAATCGCCCGACTGGGACGGCAAGGGAATGTATTTCGTGGGGGATTGGCAGACCGACTACAAGCTCGGGGAGGGATCCTACGCCGCCGGCATCCGGATCATGCCTTCCTTCCAGTTGGGAGTCCTGACCGAAGCGTTCGCCCAGGCCTACCGGACGACCCAGGACCCCAGGATCAAAGAGAAGATGATCGCCATGGCCCGCTTTGTCGAGAAGTACGGATTGGATCCGAAGTACGAGTATACCGGCAGCCACTTCGGGCTCAAGAACGGGGTGATCTACCACGACTACAGCGCCAAGACGACCGTCGATTTCTGGGACCCGGCTTACACCACCTCCTTGGTGAACACCCTGGTCTGGGGCTATAAGCTGACCGGGGACAAGGCCCTTTTGGACAAAGCGTTCCATTACTACGATCGCGGCAACAAGGGCATTTACGGCGAGGCCGTCAAGCGCAGCGGCGTCGACGGGCAGATACACCATTTCGCCGATTCCCGGTTCTCGAGCGCCAGCGAAAACCAGTACCTGGACTACAACAAGGGCGAATTGCAATACACCTGGGCCCTTTTCGATCAGAACAAACCGGGCGCCATCCGCCCGCAGCAAATCAACACCCGTTTCCCGGGCCTGAACATGTCCATGCAACCGGGCCGGATCGTCTTCTCCGGCCCGGGCCTGGACGGGGTGCGGAGCGCATGCATCACGGACGTGCGCGGAAACGTGATCTCCATGCTGGGCGGTCCTTCGACCCGGGCTCCGGAGGCCCGGCAGGAATTGGGTTGGAACCCGGAAAGCGCGCCTTTCGGGATGTTCCTCCTTTCCGTGCAAGACAAGCACGGGACGCGCGTCCAGCCTTTCATCCGCGCGAAGTGACCGGGCAAGCCCCGGAGGAGGAACGCATGAGTCCGAAAAGCCCGCTCGTCCGTCCCTTCTTCCTGGCCGCCGCCCTGGCCCTCGCGGCGCAGCCTTCCCATGCGCGCAGGCTGGCGGTGGGGCCGGGCAAAACCTACGCCAAGCCCAGCCTCGCAGCGGCGGCGGCGCAAAAGGGCGATACCGTGGACATAGACGTCGGGGTTTACACCGGCGACGCCTGCACCTGGGACGCGGACAATCTTCTCATCCGGGGCGTGCCGGTGGCGGGCGTTTCCGCGAAATACGCGCATCTGGACTCCAAGGGTGTCCATGTCCAAGGCAAGGGCATCTGGGTAGTGGACGGCAAGAACACCACCATCGAGAACATCGAGTTTTCCGGCGCCAAGGTGCCCGACGAGAACGGAGCGGGCATCCGCCAGCAAGGTCCAGGCGTGACCATCCGCAACTGTTATTTCCACGACAACGAGAATGGAGTCTTCGGCGCCGGCTACGACATGATCATCGAGTACACGGAGTTCAACCATAACGGCCTCGGCGAGCGCGGCCGCACGCACAACATCTACATCGACGAAGGTTCGTCCCTGACTCTTAGGCATTGCTACAGCCATCACGCCGTCATCGGCCACAATGTCAAAAGCCGGGCCGTCAAGAACTACATCCTGTACAACCGGATCATGGACGAAGCCGACGGCACCTCCAGCTACGATATCGACCTCCCCAACGGGGGATTCGCGATCATCATGGGCAACGTCATCCAGCAAGGGCCGGATACCGACAATTCCACCATCGTCTCCTATGGCGCGGAGGGCTATAAGAACGCGCCCAACGAGCTCTACTTCGTGAACAACACCCTCGTCAACGACCGCAGCGGAGGCGCCTTCCTGAACATCTCCGCCGGCGCCGCGGTCGCCAAGGTGAGGAACAACTTCTTCGTGGGCTCGGGCACCCTGGTTTCCGGGACCATGACGGACAGCGGGGGCAACGTCGCCTCCGCCACCGGCGGGCTGGTGAACAAGGCCGCCTACGACTACCGCATCACCGCGGCCTCCCCCGCCGTGAACAAGGGCACGGCGGCGGGATCGGCCGGGGACTTCGCGCTCACGCCGCTCTTCGAATACGTCCATCCCGTATCCCGGCAGGCCCGTGTGCTCAAGGGCGCGATCGACGCCGGAGCTTATGAAGTGGGGGATCCCAGCGGGATCAAAGGCCCGCGCGCGGGCTCCAAGACGAAAGCCGGAGGCAAGGCGGGGAAGGGTTCCGCCCGCCGTCCGGACGCCGCGGGTTTCCATCCGGCGTTGCCGACGGAGCCGGATACGTGGTTCGATTCGGCGGGCAGGCATTTCGACGGCGGCTAGGCCGGTTTCCTGAAAAGAATGCGGATATGGTTCACCGCAATGGCGCTTTTTCCGGCATTGACCGTTTGTAGAGAGTTACGGGTTATTCAGCGAAGCTGAACCCTATCCGTGTCCTCCATCACACATCCCCGGCTCCGGATTTTTTACCTTTGAATCCTTACTCTTCAGCAGCACTGGCGTACCCTATGTCGCGTTTCGACGCGGATAAGTTCAATCCGGACATATCAAACCTCTTCCTGAAAGCGCTTTACTCGGTAATGCTGACCGAGTTCAGTTTGGATTCCGTTCGGGAATTCTGGAGAAGCCGCATTCCGGCTTTTAAGAAAGAGAGCATCCGGGAAGAGGACTTGTACCGGTTATTGTGGCTTGAAGGCGGCACTCTATCCTTGGACTTCGTCTTTTGGGGGCGGAACTTGATTGGCAAACAGGAGAAGTCATGCATATCCATCCCGGTCCGACCCGTCTATCCGCCCCTCGCGCTCCCGGTGGAACCGGGGGAATTCGCCCTCCAGGTGGAATACCCGATCGAATTCCGGGAAACGCAGCAGGCATGCAGGTAAAAATCCCGATTAACGGTTTCGGTTCCGAGGCGCCCGACCGGCTTTCCGCAAGCAATCCCGGACCCGCCATACCCGGCGGACCTATCCGCGGCGTGCTCCTGATGATGCTTGAACAGATGCCAATCGAGGAGATCCGCAGCTTCTGGCGCTCCCATGTGATAACGATTGACGGAAAGAAATTGCTGGAAGGGGAGTTGTACCGTCACCTCTGGGAAAACAAGGACGGCTTAAGGCAGTATCACGTGGAGATGATCTACAGTTCCCTCCAGTATTTTCTCTGGTGCCGGGGCCGCTCCATTGAAAGCTTCATCACCGAGCGCTTCTATCGCTTGGAGCAGGGCGGCATTTGGAAGTCATCGGAGCATATCGCTTGGAGCAAGGATTTTCTGCCCCAGCTTTACAAAGACCCGGATCCCATGTTGACGCTGGAAAAGGCCTTGTGTCACTACTGCACACGGGCGGTTCCGGGTTCCGATTGCCGAATCGCTTATTTAAAAGTGGATGAAGGCTGGATCGAATCCGTTTTTTCCTTTGCCTTCGATGCTCAATTCCATTTTCGAAATCTTTTTTTGTTTTCGCATATTTCCCTGGTTGGCGCGCGCATATTTCCCGGCCTTTTCGGGTTGCCGGAGTTCGAAAAGGTTCGCCCGCTGGCCGATTGCCTTCACCCGGCCCATATTCTCTGGGGAAAAGACTGGGAAATCAAGAAAGGGCGGTTTTTCATCGAAGGCGATCCATATGGCGAACTGGTCCGGTTTTCCGAATGGTCCAGAAGCCAATCCTTGCAATTCCAGGGGATAAACGTCCCGGAGCGGGACGTCATCCTCATGGACCGGGACTACCTTTGCCCATTACGCCGGTCTCCGGTGCTGCTCCAAAACTGCATTTATGATGCGCCCTTATACTTGGCCCGCATCGGTTTTCCCCGCAAGGCGAACTTTGAGCAATTTGGCGGCGCTACCCCCTACATGGATAAAATACTCTCGGGATTGACCAAAGACGATACGGAAGAGTGGCAAAGGCTCGGGAAAAAATACCACGAGCTGCTCCAAGCTTCCAGTGAGAAGTTGGTCTTCGAATACCGCGCCTTGTCCCAGGCCCTGCTCCTGAACGGCAAGACGCTCATCTCCGGGGTACCCGCCAAGATACTCTGGAAAATATTGGTTGCGAACGGCCAGGGACAGTCGAGCTTCGATTTCCGCGCTTTCAAATACGATCCCGAGATCTTCGCCGATTCCAAGCGGTCCAGTTTCGAGACCCGCTGGAATCGGCTCCGGACCAAGCTTGCAGAGGCGACGAACCGGGTGCACATGGAAAAAATCGGCAGGGGGAAGTTCGCTTTCCATGCGGAATGTCCGATCGAATTCCAGGAATCGGAATAGGCTCATTTCTCGTGGAGCAGGGCGTTCATTTCAAATCCCATGTCGACCGGAATTTTTTCCGGATAGAGGTGAAGGTTTCGTGCGATCTTGAATTCAAAGAGGTGGGCTGATCGGATGAAAACGAAGATCATCTCCGGATTCCAGAAGATTCGGAAAGTCTAAGGGTTAAAGGATGTTCGTATAACCGTTGCTTTATCGGATACGGAGGCATCTCGGAATCCGACGTACGGAACTCCAAGACTGCTCAGAGCTAAAGAAGTGAAAGCGGCTGCATCCGTAGTAAT
>DATENA010000117.1:0-9218 GCA_035275285.1 Fibrobacteria bacterium
CTTCCAGGATCCACCCGGGTGGATGCGCTGCCCGAGACCGACCGATAACCCGAACTCCCTCTTCCAGGAGACTTGCCATGCCATGCCGGAATGTTACCGAACCGTCCTTTTCCGAATCGCTCCCCCGCCGATCGTTGCGGAATCCCGTTACCCGGGACGCCGGGACTCTGCGCGCCGCCCGGATCGCCGCGGCGCTCGCGCTTTCCGCAGTGGCGGCCCTGGCCCAGGTGAACGTGAAAATCGATTTCGAGCCCATCGGGGCCTCCACGCCGCTCGGCTATCTGAAGGACGTGGGCGCGCCCTACGACGATGCGGCGGGCAGCGGTTGGATCACGGAAGCCAGCGTGCCCCTGGCCGCGCATGCGCCCCTCGATCTGCGGGCCTATACCCGCGATCGCGCCCGGGCCGGCATCGATCCCAGGCAGAACACCCTCATCCACATGCAATACCCGGCCGCGGGCATGAACGGGGCGTTCGAATACGCCGTGCCCAACGGCTCCTATAAGGTGGTGGTCTCCGTGGGCGACCAACCGCCTTACAACAGTTCCCATACCATCCGCGCGGAAGGCGCGACGGTCATCTCCGCCTTCGTGGGGACCGCGGCGAAGGAATTCAAGGTGGACAGCGTCACCGTGACGGTTTCCGACGGCCGCCTCACCGTGGACGCGATCGGCGGCACCAACACCAAGCTGAACTATCTCCGCATCGCCGCCGCCGGGCTGCCCCCCGAGCCGGCCCCGGTGGACCTGAAGATCAATTTCCAGAACGCCTCGGCCGTCCCGCCCGCGGGGTATCTCCGGGATTACGGCCAGGCCTTCGGCCTCCGCACCGGCGCGAACCAGGGAACCGGCCTGTCCTACGGCTGGGTGGTTCCCGGCACGACCACGCCGCGGGACCTTTCCATCGGCGGCAGCGGCCCCGGCAACGGGCGCAACCGCGGCACCCCGGCGGAGGTCCGCATCGCCACCCTCATGCACATGCAAGGCGATCAGGTGGCGAACTTCAACGGTACCCCGCTTCCCGGCTCCTGGGAAATAGCCGTGCCCGACAATTGGTATACCGTGACCGTGGCGGTGGGCGATCCCTCCAACTTGGACGGCCGGCACGTCATCCTGATCGAAGGCCAGGCGGCCGTCAACGGCTTCGTCCCCACCGCGGCCAATCCCCTGTTCGCCGCCACCAAGGTGGTCCAGGTGACCGACGGCAGGCTCACCCTGGCGGCCACGGGCGGCACCAACACCAAGGTGAGCTACGTCCTCATCCAATCCGGGATCCCCACCGCGGGCCGGCCTTCGGTGAGCACCTCCAGCCCGCTCAACGGGGCGGTCAACGTCGCCCGCGACGCCGCCTTCACGGCCGAAGTGCTGCTGCCCCATGGGGCCATCAACGCGAACACCTTGCGCGATCCCTCCGTGCAACTCTTCCGCAGCGCGGACAATCTCAAGATCCCCGTCCAGGTCAATACCAGCGGGGGAGGAGACGTCATCGTCCTGCAACCTTCCCAAATCCTGGAAGCGGGCAAGGGCTATCGGGTGGAGATCTCGCAATCCGTCCAGGACGAAACGGGCAGGGCCTTCCTGCCGTTCAGCAGCGCCTTCACTACCGGTGCGGATATCGCTACCCAGCCCACCGTGGAACGCTTCGATCCGGTATCCCTGGGCGCCGTCGCCTCCGGCCGCATGTTCACCAGCGTCGTCATGGGCCCGGATGGCCGCCTCTATGCGTCGACCCTGACCGGCGAAATCCTGCGCTATCCCTTCAACGCCGACGGGACCTTGGGAACCCCCCTGGTGATCACTTCCGTGCAGGCCTACAACGGGAATACCAACCGCGCCATCATCGGCATGGCCTTCGATCCCCTCTCCACTCCCGCCGCGCCCATCCTCTGGATCACCAACAACGCGCCGACCCTGGCGAATTCGGTGGATTGGTCCGGCAAGATCACGCGCCTTTCCGGACCCGATTTGGGGACGGTGCAGGACTACGTGGTGGGCCTGCCTCGGGCCATCAAGGACCATATGACCAACAGCCTGGCCTTCGGCCCGGACGGCGCGCTGTACGTGATGCAGGGCAGCCGTTCCGCCAACGGGGGGCGCGATTCGACCTGGAAGGGCGATGAGCGTCTCCTGAGCGCCGCCGTGCTCAGGGTGGATCGCAACGCCATCTCCGCCCCGCCGGCGCTGAACGTGAAGACCGAAGAGGACCACTTCTATGATCCGTATGCTCCCGGAGCGGCCGTGACCCTGTACGCCACCGGCGTCCGCAATGCCTATGACCTGGTCTGGCATTCCAACGGGAGCCTGTACTCGGCCGGCAACAGCTCCGCCGCCGGCGGCTCCACGCCTACCACGCCCCCGGTCCTGCCCGCCATCTGCCAGGACCGCGCCGACAAGGCCGTTTACGGCCCCTATACCGGTCCCATGGTCACGGGCTTCAGCGACAATATCGAGGCCCAACCGGACTTCCTGTACCGGCTGCTGCCGGGCAAGTATTACGGCCATCCCAATCCCAAGCGTTGCGAATGGGTCCTCAACGGCGGCAACCCTACCTCCGGAGCCGATTTCCTGGAAGAGAAGAAGTACGCCGTGGGCGTGGAACCGGACCGGAACTGGCAGCGTCCCGAATACGTGCTGGGCCTGCACTTCTCTCCGGACGGGCTTATCGAGTACAAGTCGAACGCCTTCGGGGGATCCCTGCGGACCAGGCTCATGGTGGCGCGCTATAGCGTGGGCAAGGACATCCTGGTCCTGACCGTGGACAATGCGACCAAGAAGATCACCTCCACCCAGCCCCTCAACGTGGGCGGGGTCAAATTCGCGGATCCGCTCGACCTGGCCGAGAACCCCGCCAACGGGTATCTCTACGTGGTGGAGTACGCCGGAAAGAAGCTCACCTTGCTCCGCCCCAGGTGATGCGAAGGCCGCGGCACCGGGGAATCGTGATCCCGATGCCGCGACTTCCCCGATTTTCCGGGAAATTCCGCGAGCCAACCGCGCCGGGCCTATATATACTCTCCAAGCAAGCCGATGAGTCTTTCCGTACCGGGAAGGCCGGCGGATCCCGGGCCGGCACGGCGGGATAGGCAGGGAGGTTGACGATGCGTCATTCCGGCGCGGTGCAAGCGAGCGTATGCATGGCCCTGGCAACGGTCCCGGCCCCGGCGGCGGTGGAGGTGACCGCGGACCATCCTTTCATCCAATACCACGGCCGCTTCGATTCCGCCGACCCCAAGAAGCCCCGGTGCGACTGGCCGGGTTGTTCCATCGAGGCGCGCTTCACCGGCACGGCCATCACGGTCAAGATCAGCGGCGGAAGCAACGACTTCAACGTGTTCATCGACGGCCAATGGAAGTCCAAGCTCTCCGTGGACGGGAAGACGTCCCAGGTGGCCGCGGAAGGGCTCTCCGACGGGACGCACACCCTGCTCCTGAGCAAACGCACCGAGGGCTTCAACGGCATCTCCTCCTTCGAGGGCTTCCAGCTCGCGGACGGCAAAGCCCTGGTCGCGCCGCCTCCCCAGGCCCCGGCCGGCAAGATCCAATTCATCGGCGATTCCTTCACCGCGGGCTACGGGGACGAGGCCAAGGTATTGAACTGCCCGGACCGGCGCCCCTTCGACAACAACTATGTCGCCTACGGCCCCGTGGCCGCCCGCGCCCTGGGGGCGGAATATTCCGTGCAGGCCGTCTCCGGGGGCGGCATGGTCCACAACTCCGGGGATACGTCCCCGCTCTCCGCCCGCCCCATGCCGTCCTATTTCGAAAACACCCTGTTCGGCGCGGACACCCCCAAATGGGACATGTCCAAATGGGTCCCGGACATCGTGGTCATCGCCCTGGGCACCAACGATTTCAGCACCGCCGTCAAGCCCTCGGAGGCGCAGTACGCGGGCGCCTACAAGGATTTCCTGAAGAAGATCCGGGGATGGTTCCCCAAGGCGGAAATCGTCTGCCTGACCTATCCCGTGGACAATTACCAGCAGAAATACGTAGACGCGCTGGTCAAGGACGTGACCGCCGCCGGGGACGCGAAGGTCCACCGGACCCATATGCCCGCCCTGAACCCGGCTACCGATCTCGGCTGCGACTATCATCCCAACGTGAGCGGGCAGCAGAAATACGCCGACGCGCTCGTTCCCATCCTCAGGCCCTATCTGGGGATCCCGGTTTTGCATCCGGCGCCGGACCCGGCTTCCGGTGGGCAAGCGCCCCCGAAAGCGGGACGGATGGAAACCTGGAAGGTACCGTATCCGGGCGGGAGCGCGGCCGATCGGGCCGATGCCCGCGGCCGGTGGCTTCCCTACTAGCGATTCCCGCCCCGGGTTTCCTCCCCGGATTCTGTTACCTTTTCCCGGAATCAGGAATCCATACCCCGGAGGCTCCCATGCACGCATCCCGAAGGCTTTCCGCATCCGCATTCGCCGCTTTGCTCTTGGCGGCCTGCGCCCCCGCCAAGAAGTTCTGCCCGCAGGATTATGCGGTCGATTTCTCCGAGGCGCTCCGCTACGCCACCCTCGCCGACCAGGCCTATGCGCCCGACACCGTGGTGGCCAGGGAATGCGGCTGGGACAGTTGCTTCTTCTTCCGCGGCCCGGCCAGCGACGCCCGCGCGTTCGTGCGGGTGGACGATTCGGCCAGGATCCAATGGATAGCCTTCCGGGGCACCAGCTCCATCGCGGAGATCAAGCTGGACGCGGACTATACCCAGACCGAAGACTCCGTCCTCCACATGCGCCTGCATCGCGGATTCGCCGCGGCCGCGCGGGATCTGTATCCCCTGATCCGCCCCCACCTCAGTTCCTCCTACCGCACCCGCATGACGGGCCACAGCCTGGGCGGCGCCATCGCCGTGGTGAGCGGCCTCTACCTGCGGCAGGAAGGTTTCGACGTGGAAGTCGAGACCTTCGGGCAACCCAAGGTGACCAACGCCGCGGGCGCCCTCCGGGCGGACTCCCTGAAACTGGTGCGCTTCCTCAACGGCCGCGACCTGGTGACCCAGGTTCCGCCCCTCAGCTTCAGCCCGGGCAAGCTCGGCTCCTACGAGCATTTCGGCAAAGAGGTGGCGCTGCTGGACGGCAACGGCTACGAATGCCTCAGCGAGCCCTACCGCGCGTTATGATCCGGATTCCTGGTGGACCGAAGTGCAGGAGCATGCCGTGAAGGACCATGGCATTGCGCTGTACCTGGAAAGGCTCGAGCGATTGGCGCCGAAGGGGCAGGAGGTGACGGCGCAGGGGGCGGGACCGGGGCCTTGAGTTTTTGCGTGCGGGATGCGCCGCGCTCTGGGCGGTGGTTGATCCGCGCCCTCAACGCCTTTTAGGAAGGGGGCCATAAGCAGCGGCTAAAGCAAGCCTTTCTGCCACAACTCGAGGGGGCGGACATCGAGGATTAGCATTCTATCGATGTCTCAACTCCCCCTTCTCCCGGGATCCCCATCCCCAAAAAACTCGCGTGTTTTTACCTTTCTCAGAACCATGAGCCCTTTTCGCTTTATCCCGGCCCTCTTGCTGCTTGCGATGCTTTTTCCGGCCCCCACCCCCGCCTTCTTCGGTTTCAACCTGGACGGCACCCGCAACAAAGCGGAAAGCTCCAAGGCACGAACCCCTAAAGGCATGCCATGAAAAAATGCACCGTCCTTTTCTTCGCCTTCCTGTCCTGCGCGGCCCTGTTTCTCCTCGCGTGTACCACGGCCGAAGAGGGCAATCCCATACTTCACGTAACCATCGACAAG
The DNA here is from genome assembly GCA_035275285.1 of Fibrobacteria bacterium. Taxonomy (GTDB): domain Bacteria; phylum Fibrobacterota; class Fibrobacteria; order UBA11236; family UBA11236; genus Chersky-265. The sequence goes on from DATENA010000117.1 coordinate 5,731, forward strand.
GACAACGATAGCCTATTGACCTTCGACTCCCTGATTATCACCGTGCACAGCAAGGATGGTTCCTTTTCACAGGATGCCTTTCACGGGATCCTGCGTAGTCCGGACCAGGTGGCAAGGCTGGTGCTCGATCCGCGCGTGGGCGAAGGCTACTCCATTACTCTTATCGGCTATAAAAACGGAAAAATAGGTGTTCACAAGGAAATCACTTTTATCGGCAAGATCTCGAAGTCCACGGATGTGCCGATCAAGCCCGATACGGTCATGCCCGGTGCGCCGGAAATCCTGGCCCCGTCCGACACCTCCATCGCGGAGGGTGATTCCTTGCGCTTCCGTGTCACCGTCCGCAATCCCCGGAGCGGATCCACTATCCTCGCCCTTAAAAATGCCCTTCCGGGCGCTTCGCTGGACACGGTGGGGCGGGATCCCGGGGACGGTTATTTCACCTGGCGGCCCAGCTTCACCCAGGGCCGAATTGAACCGTATGCCGTCACGTTCGTGTACTCCGCCGCCGATAAGCAGGTCGAAAAGATCGTAGTCGTAAAGGTCCTCAACGTGAACCAGCCGCCCAAGCTGGCCCCCATTTCGGATCAGGCGGTCAAGGAAAACGAAACCCTCACATTCAAGGTGGAAGCGGTGGATCCCGACCAGGATTCCCTCGGCTTCACGAGTTCGGCCCTTCCTCAGGGCGCGGTCTTTTCCTCCGGCACCTTCACCTGGAAACCCGCAACGGGCCAGACCGGAAATTATCCGGTCAAGTTCAAGGTATGGGACGGAAAGGACTCGGACATGGTCGCCGTTCTTCTGACAGTGGGCAATGTCGCGGTTCCGCCCTCGCTGGTGGTCAAGATCACCTCCCCCGGCCGGGATACCACGGTCAACACCCCCGCGATAACCATCCTTTACACCGTGAACGGAATCCCATTCCAAAAAACCGTCGCCCTAAAGGATGGCAAGACTAAAATCTTCATCGATACCACCGCCTTGGGCCGCACCGGGCTCGATACGGTGAACGTCACCCTGGATACCGTGCCACCCGGCAGGCCTGCCCTGGCCGGCCAGACGCCGGTCCGTACCCTCACTCCCACCTGGATCTGGAAAAGCGGCGGAGGCGGATCCGGGATCTTTCGCTATCGCCTGGACGGCGCGGATATGGCGGCTGGAATCCTTCTGGCCGATACGGTTTTCACGTCTCCCAAGGATTTGATTCCGGGAACGCATACCTTGTTCGTCCAAGAGCGGGATGCCGCAGGGAATTGGTCGCCAACCGGCTCCTTCTTGATCCGGATCGATGTAGTGCCTCCCAATCCTCCCGCGGCTTCTTCCGATTTCACGAACCTGGTGAATACCTCCAAGCCCACTTGGACCTGGATAAGCGGGGGCAATGATGGAATGGGAAGCTACCGCGTGAAGGTCGATAATAATGATCTCGCCAATGGCGCTATCCAGGTGAACAAAGCGAATTTCAAAGCGGTTGATTCGTTGAGCGAAGGGGCGCACATCCTTTATGTGCAAGAGAGCGACTCCGCGGGAAACTGGTCCGCAACCTCGGCCTTCTCCCTTCGCATCGATCTTACTCCCCCCTCCGCTCCGATTTTCGCTGCGACTCCATTATCTCCCTTGAACAGTCTCCGGCCGAATTGGACCTGGGCGAGCGGGGGCGGGGGGATAGGTGTATACCGATACAAACTCGATGCGGCGGACTTGGGCACGGGAGCAACCAGCCTGCAAACAGGGGCGTTCAAGCCAGCGGCAAACTTGAGCCAGGGGAAGCATACGCTGTATGTTCAGGAGAGGGATTCGGCGGGGAATTGGTCGGCGATGGGCTCGAGGGAAATTGTGGTCAGTTTACGTGAGATTGTTGGGGCGCCTGGGTTTACGGCCGGCCGTGCATTTCACTTGACGCTAGGCATCTCAAATGCCGGTGTAATTTATATGGGATACCCCAATTCAGAGAATGATGCAAAGGTTACTGTCATGCGGTTTAATGGAAACAATTGGGCCGAGCTTGGAAATACCGGCTTATTACCAGCTGGTGATTGGCACTCCTCTCTAGCGATAGGGGGCGATGGATATCCCTACATTGCGGCTTCAGATACCGCCTTAAACGGTAGGGCCACGGTTAAGAGGTACAACGGTACAAATTGGGTGAATGTCGGCCCCGCCGGTTTTTCCGACTCAAAGCTCTCTTACCCTACCTTGGCAATAAGTAAAACCGGAATACCCTACATCGCGGGTAATGGTGGAGTGATGCGATTCAACGGAAGCGAATGGGAAAACCTGGGGGATCTTGGTGGATGTTCGCTTTTCACAAGCATCAATACTGGACCGGCTTTTATACTAGATAAAGCAGGTACACCCTATGTTGCCTGTTTTGATACAACTACGGGTGACCACGTATCGGTGCTGAGGTGGTCTGGAAATTCATGGACCTTGGTCGGGAGTAACAATTTTGCAACAACTGAATTTTGTTCTTTAGCAATCGGCGAGTCTGATATTCCGTTTGTTGCTTTTATCGATAAAGCAGTGGACAAAAAGGTGACGGTCATGCAGTTTATTAAAGGACACTGGGAGTATGTCGGTAGCCAAGGTTTTTCCCCGGACCCGTCAGGTATTACATCAATTGTAATTGACCAGTCGGGTATTCCATATGTTGCATTCGGCGGTCAGGGGGATAGTCATGGGGATGGTGCTCGAGGATCTATTATGCGTTTCAATGGAACATCTTGGGAAATCGTAGGTGTACCCGGGTTTACGGAAAATTTGGTGACTATTTCATTGGTATTGGACGGAAATGGAGTTCCTTACTTGCTTTTTACGGATATGTCACAGGGGGGTAGAGCTACACTAATGAAGACCTCATTTGATCCCTGAATATTGTTGGCATCGTAGCTACGAATATACGAGTATATTTAAAGCACTATGGTTTTCACGGCAAAGCGAATACCCAGGTCTCCTCGAGTTTTTGTGTCGGTAATTCTTTTTCTCACGAGTTTTGCAGTTGGCAAGCCCGGATTTTCCGAGTTGCAATACAATCCGCACTGGTACAGAACATATGACAGTTCTTCAACCATTCTCCCCGAGGCCGGCGGGCTTCTATTTAATTGGAAATTTTCTGATCCTGAGAACGCCCCCGACAGTTTCTTCGTGGGCATCGATACGCTTTGGGGTCTGCCGCAGGATTTGGATGCGGACACTTCCGCAGATTGGGATCTTCAGATTTGTCCGGATGAAATCTGTTTGAATGGATTAAAGGCGGGAGTACATGGCGCGAATTCACCCTACTCTTTCGAAGCTGGGCATTTCGAAACCGAACACCATTTCCAATTCTTCCCCGCCATCAACAGCCAAACCATTGAATTCGTGGCGCCGCCACGCGCTCTGTTTGGCGGGATGATGTTTTGCAGCTCAAGGACATCGGGAGTATCCGATACAGTATTGGGATACGGTGCCTGGAACCTGGTCTGGGATACCACCCATCCGCCTCCGGT
>DATENA010000118.1:0-10659 GCA_035275285.1 Fibrobacteria bacterium
GGATGGTGTCGGCGGCATTGGCCGCCGGAGTGGCCTGGCAAAGGTACTCCGCAGCGGCGGTGGGCGCGTCGGGCTGCGCCAAAGCTGGAAGCACGGACAGCGCTCCTACGGCCAGTACGGCGTGAATGGTTTTTTTCATCCAGGACATATTAGACTCCATACTTTCCCCACACGAATAGGTCACGACACCCCCCCAATTTTTCCGTCAGCCGGGCGATTGATGAAAACCACAGGGGGCGATTTTTGCCCCTGTATGCCGACGCCACCAAGAAGGTATGTCGGAAAGCGAGGTTCGGGGGGCGATTTTTAAAAAAATGTGAGGCTTTTCGTTTTCCTTATGAAAACGAAAAAGTGGGGCTAGAGTCAATGCCTTTCAGAAACGCCTGATGTCCTGATTTCGTCCCCATTCCTAGGGTCTTTTGGCATTTCCTGGATTTAATGCAAAGACTCCGAATTCGCCTATTCCTTGCAAAACCAATAACTTGGAGCTTGGCCTCACCGCTTTGATTTCCAATAAACGCCTTCAAGGTTTGGGCTTCTCAGAATTGCAATGTCAGTCGGGTGCCGGCATAATCGGCCCCGATCTCCGGCATGACGTTGAGACCCAGACCCTTGGCGCTGGTCCGCTTGTACACCCGCAGGGTGTTGGCCAGGGAGGCCAGCCGGTTCAGGGCCAGGGCGCCGATGGCGAAGGAAATGGCCACCTTGGAGGCGCGGTAGAAACGCAGGGATGACTGGAAGGTTTTCCAGTTCTGCGTGTTCTGGGGATTCACGGAGCTGCCGAAGTCCCAGTCATTCTCCGGAACCGGCGCGATATCGTAATTGCGCTCCCGCTTGCCCGAGAGGATCTGGGCCAGCTCATAGCTGTCCTGGCGATGCTGCTTTTCCTGATAGGAACGATAGCTGGCCATGGTCTCCAGGAAAGCGGGGCTCTTGCCGGAAGCGTCGATGCCGGCGAATTCGGAGGCGTTGTTGCGCGCGCTGGTCAGATAACTTTCGCGCGCCAGGAAGGCCACGTACAGCGAAGCCCAGAATCCCGCTTCCGTCAGCAGGAACGCCTTGGCGTTTCCCTTTTCATTCAGATACAGTTCGCCCGAGCCGGGCAGGGTGGCGGAGAGCAGCATGGCCAGCGGCAGGGACTTGTCCTTGTTGCGCGATTGACCCGGATCCACTTCGATCGTGATATCATCGGGGCCCTGGGGAGCCTCGATGGAAACGGGGGCCGGTGCCGCGGTGGCGGGAGAGGGGAGCTCGGCTTTCGCCGAGTCCGGCGCGGGGGCTTCCACCGTTGGCGTTTCAACCTCGGGTGCATCCTCCGCCCGGGCGATGCCCGCCCAAAGCAAGCAGGCCAGGCCCAGGGCCGCGCTCCGGACCGCATTTCGCGGCCGCCCCCTGAAGGGGCGGCCAGTAACCGGCGTGATACCTGGGAAAGAGGCTGGATCCATCGGGTCCGATCAGAAGGTGAAGCTGGCGGTTACCGTGGGGACGGGGGCATAACCGTCCCAAGCCAGCCGGCTGTCCAGCCGCAGGCGATCGTACCAACCGGTCTCCGTCTGGTACAGGGACTTGTTATGGTAATGCGCCGTCAGGGCCGCGTCGATGGCGGAGACGATATGGTTGACGACCATGCCGCCCAGGAAATAGGCCTGCATGCGGGCATAGTCATTGGCCTTGGCGCGCATGCCGATGTAGGTCTGCTGGTTCTCCGTGGTGGCCAGCACCAACCGGCCCAGGTTGTCCTTGAGGGCATTGCCGTCCCGGTCCATCGCATAGAAGGCCGAATCGCTCATCAGCACCCTGTCCGCATCGTCCCAGCCCGTGATGAACTCCTGTTCCTTGCCGATCAGTTCGTAGAAGGCATGGGTGTTGGGAAATTGCGCCCGGAAGTGGGCCATGGAATCCGGCTTGAAATCCGCATCGTTGGACACGTTCTTGAAAGAAGGATAGTCCGCGCTCTTGGGATCGAGACAGGCCCGATACAGGGTATTTCCCGAAGCCGTGGCGTGCTCCTGGACAGCTTCGCAATAGGATTCCCGATGCTGATTGCGCAGGTCGAGTTTGTCCGGCGCGACCGCGATGCTGTCCTCGTATTTAGCCTGGGTCCAGTGTTTGTCGGCGAAAGTCTGGTACTTGTCGATCTGGGCGTCCTGCCGATCCACCACGTAATGATGCCACCCGACGATCATGGCCACGTCGGCCAGGAAATAAACGGCGCCGCGGGTGTAGTTGAACCAGTTCTGCCCCACATAGGCCTGGCCCAGGCCCGGCACGACCATGGACATGAACAAGGCCTTCTTGGGCGAGCGATATTTACCCTTTAATTCGTCGATGGTGTTGACCGTGGTCTCCCGCACCACGCGCTTGCGTTTCTTGGCCTTGGTCCTGGCCTGGGTCGTATCCGCGCCCGCAATGGAATCGACGGCGGCGGTAGGAGCGGCGGCAGGGGTAACGGCCAAGGAATCGGTTTTCACCTTGGCGGAATCCGTCCCCGCTGCGGTCTTGGCGGAATCGGCTCCGGCAGCCTTGGCCGTATCGGCCGCCGCGGTCTTCGCCGTATCGGTGGCCGGGACCACGGCGGCGGCCGGTTTCGCGCTATCGGGCTTGGCCGGCGCGGCCGCCGGTTTTGCGCTGTCGGACTTGGTCGGGGCCGCGGCGGCTTCCGCCGCGGTCAGCATGCCCGCCAAACAGAGGGCGAGGAAAGGAACGGTAGTGGATTTTCGCAAGGCCTACCCCGGTGAGATTGGGTTTTAATGTACATGAAATCCCAGGCGAAAAACAGCCGTGGGCCGCTTTTCAGGGGTTTTGGGCGGGTAAGGTAAGACGGTTCCGGAGGCGGTCTTATAGGCCGAGGACGTCAAACATATTGTAGATGCCGCTGGGCTTGCCCGCCAGGAACAAAGCCGCCTTGACCGCCCCTTGGGCGAAGGTCATGCGGCTGTGGGCCATGTGTTTGAGCTCGATGCGCTCGCCGTCCCCCGCGAAGAGGACCGTATGGTCGCCCACGATGTCCCCGCCGCGCACGGCATGGATGCCGATTTCGCCTTTGGGACGCGCGCCCACCATGCCTTCGCGGCCATAGTTGGCTTTGGCTTCCAGGTCCACGCCATGGCCCCGGGCCACGGCTTCGGCGAACCCCAGGGCCGTGCCGCTGGGACTGTCCTTCTTCTGGTTGTGGTGCGCCTCGACGATTTCCACGTCGAAGTCCTCGCCGAGGACCTTGGCCACCATCTCCGCCACCCGGAACATCACGGTTACCCCGATGCTCATGTTGGGCGCCATGACGATGGGAACCGCCTTGGCCGCTTCGGCCACGGTCTGCTTCTGGGCGGGGGTCAATCCCGTGGTGCAGAGGACATGGGCCGCCCCATGCTTGCGGACCGCTTCCAGCGCGGCCAGGGAAGCCTGCGGAGCGGTGAAATCGATCACCACCACTCCGGGCCGGAGCAGCGGCCCCAGTTCCGAGGTGATGAGGACGTCGATGCCGTCGATCCCGGTCTTTTGGCCGAGGTTGGGACTGGAGGAAGACTCGACCGCGCCGATCACGCGGAGCCGGGGGTTGGGGCCCTTGAGCTTGCCCGCGCAGGCCTGGAGCACCATCTGCCCCATGCGCCCCTTGGCGCCCAGGACGACGATGTCAACGGCCTTGCCGTTGACATCGTCGTTTGCGGTTCCGGCGGCAGCAAGGCTGCCGGGGGCGGAACCGCTTCCAGACTCGATCTTACCTGGACTCATCCGAGATGATCCAAAGCTTGATCTTGGTCTCGACTTCCTTGTGCAACTGGATCTTGATCGTGTACATGCCGAGTTGCTTGATGGGCTCGGCGAGCAGCACGTGGCGCTTGTCGATGTCGTGGCCGGCTTCCTTGAGCTTGGCGCTGATGTCCGAGGCCTGCACGGAACCGTACAGCTTTTCCCCTTCGGAAACCTTCGCGGCTATGGTGAGCGACAGCTCCTTCATCTTCTCGCCCTGGACCTGGAACACCGCCTTTTCCTGGCGGTAGCGTTCTTCGGCCTTGGCGCGCTCGGCGGCCAGGGCGCGCTTGGCGGTCTGGGTCGCGAGCACGGCCAGGTTGCGCGGGAACAGGAAGTTATGGGCGTACCCGGTCTTGACTTTGACCAGCTCCAAAGCCCGTCCCAGGTTCTGCACGTCTTCTTTCAGGATGATTTCCATTTTCGCCTCAACGCATGTTCTCTGCCACGAAGGGCAGCAGGGCGAGGTGACGCGCACGCTTGATGGCGATGGCGAGCTCGCGTTGGTAAACGGCCGAGGTGCCGGAGATCTTCCGGGACACGATCTTGCCGCGCTCGTTCACGAACTTGCGCAGCAGCTTCTCGTCCTTGTAGTCGATGAACTTGATCTTGTTCTCGGTGAAGTAACAGATCTTCTTCCGTTTGGTTTTGCCGTCTTTTTCCCTGCGCTCGGCCATCAGTCATCTCCTCTTCTGGGGCGGCGGTCGCCGCGGTCTCCGCGATCCTCGCGGTCGTCACGATCGCGTCCGCCGCGCTCGGGGCGTTCATTCGCTTCGGGGGCGGGTCCGCCCTCGGCTTCCGGCAGCTTGTCGGCCGGGACTCCGACGGGATTGTCGGCCACGGTCAGCCAGCGCAGGACGTTCTCATTGATGCGCAGGCGCTTGTCGAGCTCGGCGGAAAGGCCGCCGGATTCGGACTCGTAATAGAACACGGCGTATTCGCCATGGGTGCGCTTGCGGATGGGATAGGCGAGCTTGCGCTTGCCCCAACGGTCGAGCTTGACCATCTTTCCCTGGGTTTCGATGAGCTTTCCGATCGCATCGAATTCCGATGCGATGGATTCGTCGGGGATCATCGCATCCACGACGATTACGGTTTCATAGGGCTTCGCCAAATTTGCCTTCCTTTGGACTCGGGAGTCGTTGAACGGCTCCACTCGGCCCCGGCAAGGTGTCCGGAGCAGGTTGATGTTGACCCGGAACCGGCGGAGAGCCGGGCTGCGGGGACGGGAAAGCTATTAAAAACGGGATGGATCGGCAAGGCTGCCGGGCCCCTAAGAGCGTGCGGGGCGGGGAGTTGCGGCCGGAAAAACGGCCTTTTCCCCCGGAATCAGAAGGCCAGGCTCAGGCCCAGGACCCAGTTCCGGTCCTGGCGCTTGCCCCTTTTCTCGAAAATCAGGAACCCGCTCTGGACCTCCACGTTCACGAACAGGGCGGGCACCAGCTCCCGCATGGCATCCGTAAAGGCCAGCACGTCCAGGGCGAGACCGGGATTGACGTGGATATTGAGAGCGTTCGACCAACCCACGCCTTCTTCGGTCACCAGGGAATATTCCAGGTGGTTTCCCAGGGTCAGCCCCACGTACTTGCTGAACATCCACCCTCCGCCCAGGTCCAGGCCCAAGGTGGGCTTGGTGTTCTTGATGCTCTTGATGGGACCGTCCGGAATGACGGTACGGCTGGTGTCCGAGGCCGAATCCGTGAGGTTGAGATTGCCCATGCCCAACTGCCCTCCCAGGTAGGCGGCGGCGCTCCGCCAGTTTTTATGGAGGCGGAGATTGATGAAATAGCGGTTGAAGATCTTCTGTTCGGAAAAGGAGGGCTCGCCCGCGGTGATCTTGTACCCCAGGCCTCCGGACAACCAGGGTTCGTAGAAATAACCCAGCTCGCCCTGCCATTGATACAGGCTCTGATCCTCGCCCAGGTTCCGGTGCTTGCCTCCCATGAACGCGCCCGTGATCCCGCGGTGCACGTACAAGGCGCCGTTGGGATAGGGGATGGCATGCGCTTTCGGGACCGCCAATCCTTCGGGCCGGACCTTCCGCTCCACGTCGTTCGGGTCCTGGGCCCAGGAGGGACAGGCGGAGAGGAGGAGCAAGGAGAACAGGGAGAAAGCGCGGCCGAACCTGGAAGCCATGGACGCGCGCGGCCTAAACCGGGAAATAATTCCGGAAACTGTTGGGGACCATGACCTTGCGGCCGAAACGCCGTTCCAGATCCTTGGGGCTCATATCGTCCAGGAACAGGCTGTCCTTGTTCAGGCTGTTGGGCGGGATCAGCACCGGCCCTTTGCCCCGGCTGCGTTCCAGGGCGGCCGCGAAATCCTTGCCGCAGAGGAGGCCCGTGACCGTGACCGTGGAGCCGAAGGTGAGGTTCTCGCACACGATCAATTCCGAGTCCAGGCCCTTTTCCCTGCGGAGCGTATCCAGGATGCCCCGCTGGGTGGCCTCCGCCAGGGGAGCGGTGAGCACGGTGATCTCCCAACCGGGCTTGGCCTTCGGCAGGTAGGGCAGCTCGCGGGCGAAATCGTCCTTCAGGGTCCGGATGGTGCCGACGCCGTTCTCGTACTGGCTGAAGTCCCCGTAGAACCCGGCCGGAGGCACCTCCACTCCCGCCAGGACGTAGAGCTCATCGGAGGGGAAGATGAACATCTCGCCGGTCTCGGCCAACACCTCCCGGCCATGGCGCTCGACGCGCTCCAGGATGTCCAGGGCATCTTCGCGGGTGCACAGGCGCAGGTCCGGCAGGTTCTTGCGGTGGCCCGTGAGTCCGATGGGCACCACGGAAATGGAGAGGAGATCGGGGTAATAGGGACGGAGCTCCAGCAGCGAACGCTCCAGGTATTCCTTGTCGTTCCAGTCCGGGATGATGACCATCTGGGTATGGAAGGCGATGCGGTTCTTGCGCATCCAGGAAAGCCGGTCCAGCACGGGCTCCAGCTTATCGTTCTTGAGCAGCCTGGCGCGCATGGCCGGCTCGGTGCAATGCACGGAAACGTAGATGGGCGACAGCTTCTGCTCCAGCACCCGCTGCCAATCGCTCTCCTTCATGTTGGAAAGCGTGGTGAAATGGCCGTCCAGGAAGGAATAGCGGTAGTCCTCGTCCTTCACGTACAGGGACTTGCGCATGCCCTTGGGAGTCTGGTGGACGAAGCAGAACACGCAATTGTTCTTGCAGAGGTGGATCTTCATCACCTCCGGCTCTATGCCCAGGACCTGCCCCTCGTCGCGCTCTACGGACACGCGCATCACGTTGTCCCCGCGCATGATCTCGAAGTCCAGGAAGCCTCCGCTCCGGTGGAACTCGAAATCCAGGCGATCGCGCACTTCCTCCTCGTTGATCTTGAGGATCTTATCTCCGGGAAGAATGCCCGCGCGCTCCGCGTCGGAATCGGCCTCGACGGCGGCGACTTTAATCATGCTGGTTCATTTTAGTATAGGGTAAAGCCCATGGGCCCCGCCGGGAATGCGTCCCGGTCGGCCCAGTCGAGTAATTTACACAAAAAGCCGGACCTTTTGTCGCCCATCTCCCGTAGTTTTGGTTTTTTTGGCTATTCTTTAGGCATCTTGCCAGGTCTCTTCCGTGAATAATCCCTTCTCCGCCCTCTGGGCCCTTCGGCGCTGCCCCCGGACCGTGGTCCTGGACATTCGGCCCCTGCAATGCGGCTATGCCGGCAAAGGCATCGGCCGCTACACCCTGGAAACCGCCCGCCGCCTCTCCTCCGCCGCCCAAGCGGAACTCCGCCAGAAGCGCCCCCGGTTCAAAATCTTCAGCCTGGTGCGCGCCGATCACCCCAATCCGCTTCCGGAAATCCCGGTCCTCCTCACCGCTCCCCCCTGGCAACGGCCCTGGCTCTGGGACCAACTCGTGCTCCCCTTCCTGCTCCTGCGCCATCGCATCCGCATCTTCCACAATTTCACGGCCATGGGCCCCCTGCAGGAAATCTCCTACCCCATCCTCTACGCCTTCCGGAGCATCGCCACCCTGCACGATTGGCACATGTTCGCCCCGGACGCCTCCAACCTGGAGCTTTTCTACCGCAACACGGTCCGCATCCGCGTCCAGAAAAAACGCCTCCCCAAGCTCCGCCGCATCGTCGTCGACGCCGAACAGATCAAGGTCGACACCATGCTCCTCGGCCGCGTCGACGCCGATCGCATCACCGTCGTGCCCCTCGGCGGCGACCACTTCGACGCCGTGGAACCCGGACCCTGGAACATGGAGAACTTCGTCCTCTCCATAGGCGACACGCCCCATAAGAACCTGGCCCTGGCCCGGGACGCCCTCATCCACCTCCGCTCCAAATTCGTCCATCTCAACTGGATCATCGTCGGCGACCGCCGCAACGTCGAAGCCCGCCTCGACGTCCGCGGCGGCGCAGCCGGATTCGAAAACGGCACCCTCCCCCCTTGGATCCGAATCCTGGAAAACCCCGGCGACGGCATCCTCAAAGCTTGCTACCAGAAAGCCCTCTGCCTCCTCTTCCCCTCCACCCGCGAAGGCTTCGGCATCCCCGTCCTGGAAGCCATGCGCCTCGGCTGCCCCGTCCTTTCCTCGGACATCGAGCCCCTCAAGTCACTCCACGGTTACCCCCCCGGCCTGCTCCCGCCTACCGACCCGGTGCCCTGGTCCGCCGCCATCCGCACCCTCCTCCTCAACCCCGACGCCCGCAAGTCCTCCATCAACCATGGCCTGGCGCGCGCCACCCATTATACCTGGCACAATACCGCGCAGGGGCTTCTCCACCTCTACCTCGCCTAACCCCCCTCCTATCGCTGCATAAAAATGGCCGGCGAATGCCGGCCATTTTTATGCAGCGATAGGAGGACCTCACCCTGGTGAAGATGTTGGTCAATGAAGTTGGGCGGATCCTTCGGAAAGCCGCGTGCTTCGCACGGCAGGGGGTTGTGGGAGGTAAGGGATGAAGAAGAGAAGGAGGAGAGAAAGAAGACGGTTTGTTGATTGGGTTTTAGTCGATGCGGGAACGGGGCCGAGCGACCCTGACCCCGTTCCCTGATGCGCAGGGGCGGATTTGCAATTCCGTCTAGCCCCTTTAAAGGAGGCTCTGCCCGGTACCCGTGGTGAATTTCAGGTACCTTTGCGCATGCTTGGCGCCGATGGGAGTCCGGAATCCTTCCGGTCCTTCGGGCGTCGTCCACTAGTAGTAAACTAAGTGATTCCACGGCGGCGGGCAAACCCGGTAGGTTGCGGGGGCCGTGGCGTATGGGACCGCGGGTTTTCGCCCCGTTTGCGCTCAGCCCAGGTGGGAACGGATTTTTTCCAGCAGGATCTGGGGATGGAACGGCTTTTGCAAAAAGCCCGCCACGGCGTTCTCCACTTCCCAGCGCACCATTTCATCTTCCACGAATCCGGAAATGTAGAGCACCTTGATTTCCACCCGCATCAGGCGCAGGCATTGGGCCAACTGGAACCCCGTCATGAACGGATCCATCTTCACGTCCGTCACCAGGAGATCGATTTCGTCCTTGAACACGGAGCTGATGTCCAGGGCTTCGTCGCTGTGCCTGGCCTTGAGCACCCGGTAGCCGGCGCTTTCCAGGATGCCGGAAACGAGATTGACGATGGCCTCATCGTCATCCACCACCATCACCGTCATTTGCGCGCCCGCATTCCCGGCCATGTCCAGTCCATCTCCTTGCGTCCGGGAAGAGCCGGACCCCGGGGATCCGGAATGCCCGGACCCGCGGGATCGGAAAATCAGATCCCTGCAGGTGAAATAAATCCATTGCGCCGATCTGTAAAGACCTTTATGGACTCCGCCGGAACGCAAAAAATCCTCCGGGTTAAGTACCTTTCCGCCGGGACGCTTCGTCCCTCCGGGCCGTCATGGCCCGCCGGGCCCCGGATGCCGATGCCCGAGTGGCGGAACTGGTAGACGCTGAGGACTTAAAATCCTTTGGCCGTAAGGTCGTACGAGTTCGACTCTCGTCTTGGGCAGCGCCCGGCGGGCCCCGGCGGGCCGGACCGTCCGGGTCGGGTTCAAGGCCGGGCGCGGACGACCAGGAACCAGGCCCCGATCCCCGAAGGTGACATCAAGGTTACCCCCTGCTTCCAGAAACGCCCGGTGGCCGGGTCGGGATTTTGTTATGTTAACTGGGCGTCGACCCAGGGGACCGGCTCCGGAAGCCGGCTTCGGGGGCACCCACGGGACTTGGGGATTCGCAAGTGTCAGACAGACGGAAAACCAACCGTAAGGCCGTTTTTTTGGATCGGGACGGGACCCTGAACAAGAATACCCATTATTTGATCGATTTTGAGGATTTTGAGCTTCTTCCCGGAGTGGAAAAGGCCCTTCGGTTATTGCAGGAATTGGATTATCGCCTGTTCGTCGTCAGCAACCAAAGCGGCGTGGCCCGCGGATTCTTCCCGTTCGAGGCCGTGGAGGCCCTGCACGCCAAAATCGCTTCCCATCTGGCCGGCCTGGGCATACGCCTGGAAGAACTGGTCTTTTGCCCGCATCATCCGGAGGGCAAGGTGGAGCGGTATGCGAAGGATTGCGACTGCCGCAAACCCAAGCCGGGAATGCTGCGTTACCTCGCGGCGAAATACGATATCGATATGGCCGGCAGCATCATGGTCGGGGACAGTGAATCCGATGCCATGGCGGGGGTGAACGCCGGGGCCGCCGGCGTGTGGTTGAAGCCGGAAAGCGGCGTGATCCCGCTTACGGGCCAGGTTGACAACCGGGAAAATATAAAGGAATTTGTTTCGCTACTTGATTTCGCCGAGAGTTTGAGGAACATTGCTTGACGGACAAACGGTATGGATGAAGAGCAGAAGATTATCGAAGGTTTGTACAAGGCGGGTCAGCTGAACAGCATCTGCTCGCATTTGTTGGAGTTCGTTTCCCGCCACCGCGAGGAGATCAAGGCCATCGCCTCCAGGAACC
>DATENA010000119.1:0-2965 GCA_035275285.1 Fibrobacteria bacterium
AAGAATCTTACGTATTCAACTCCCGACTCCCGACTCCGAGGGGCGCAGCAGCGGTTCCAGGGTATTTGCCCGTACTCCCGACTCCCGAAGCATCGCCCCAACGGTATCTTACCCCCGTCATCACCCCCCCTGCCATCCGCCCCAGCGCCGCGGCCACCAACCAGGGAGAATGCGCTCTGCCGCCTTCCTTCCGGGAATGGAATTCCACGAATCCCTTCATCCTTTTCCAGAACGCGGGGAGGCGCAGGAGCGCGCCGTGGCGGCCGAAGAACAGGCTCTGGTTGAACACCTGGTCCAGGAAGAAGCGCCGGCGGAACTCCGGGGAGCGGCAGCCGCCTTCCACCACTTTGAGATGGAAGATGCGGATGGAGGGATCGGACAGGATGCGGACGCCGCGCGAGCGCACGCGCAGGGAGAAGTCGATTTCTTCGCCTTGGGAAGCGCCTTTGAACGAGGGGCAGAAGCAGGGCGCGGGAGGCAGGCAGGCCTTGGGCACCAGGGACAGGCAGCCGGGGAAGAAGGGGACCTCGCCCGTGAAAGGGCGGCTGAAATTGGTGCGGATCTCCCCGTTGTCCAGGTTCACGTATCCGGGAGTGGGCACGTCGGCGGGCTTGTCGTCCTGGTCGACCACGCCCGTCAGGATGCGGTCGGGATGTTCCAGGCTGAGCTGCTTGAGACGATCCAGCAGGTCCGCGGCGGGGATGATGTCGTCGTCCAGGAAGACGATCCGATCGTGCCGGGCCAGGCTGATGCCCAGGTTGCGCGCGCGGGTCAGGGAGGGCGCGTCCAGGCGGCACAGGCGCAGCCAGGGACCCTCCATCCCCTCCGGCGCGCGCAGGGGCGGCCGGTTCTGATCGATCACCAGCAATTCGTCCCCGTCCCGCATCTGCCCGCGCAGGGCCGCCACGCTGTCCCAGAGCACGCGGTCCCGCATATAGGTGGGGATGATCATGGAAACCGGCACGGGATAGGCCGGACGGGGATCCCTTTCCGGAGCGCTCATTGCAGCCGCCACAGGGGCGAAGAAAAGCCGGAGATGGTTTTCCGCTTCAGGCGGAAATTGCCTTCGAGAATGAGGGTCGAGTCCGCGGGGGCGGAGTCGGCGGACCGTACGCGGCAGGACCCTTGGATCGATCCCTGGGCCATGAGGAGATCGGCGGCGCCCGTGAGCCGGATCGCCAGTCCCTTGTCCGGAGCCGAGACGCAGGTATAGCGGCCCAGCCCGGCGTTGCGGCCTTGGAAGGCGAAGAAGAACCCGGCCTGGCTGCTTTGGTAGGTTTCCAGGCCCTTGTTCAGGACGATCGAGGTCCAGAACGTGGACGTATCGCTCACTTCGGCGATTTCGAATTGGCCGTTGAGGTGGTTCGCATTGAAGAAGCGCAAAGAGGTGTCTCCGGACACGATGATCTGGAAATAGCTGGCTTCCTGGAAGCGCTCCAGGGGGTTGGCGCGGAAGGCTTCCGGATCGACCCGGGTCTGGAAGATGGCGACGCTTTTGCCGAAGGCCCGGCTCGAATCCGCGGTCAACTTCACCTTGCCGCCCGACGTATCCACCCGGAAGCGCGTGGCGGGCAGTCCCGGCGCGGCCAGGGAGAGGAAACCCGAGTCGAGGGACCAGGACCGGAAATCGGGAACGCCTGGCATATTGGTTTCGAGGGCGAGCTTATGGTCTTCCGTCAGGGTCCAATCGTAGAACCGGCCGTAATGGTTCTCGATCACCGACTGCGGATACCGGATGCTGTCCGCGCGGAGATGGCCGATCAAGGGGCGCATGTCCAGATCGTAGCGGTGGAAAGCGAAGGTTTTGAGGTAGAGAGAGTAGCCGGAGTCGGGTCGTCCTCCGGTCAAGGGCCACAGCCTCAGGGAATCGGCCGCCACCAGATCGGCGATGAATTGGCGCGTGCCTCCCGCGGCCTTCCAGGTCCAGGCGGATCCGGACTTCTCCAGCTTGCCGGAATCCAGGCGGACGATTCCGTCCAGGCGCGTATCCGACCACATGGTATCCCCCGAGAAGCGCAGGTAGGAGAAGTTCCTCACCAGCGGCTCGGCTGCGAATTTCCCCGGTCCCGCGCGCCGGCCCTGCAGCCGCCACAGGCTGTCCTTCAGCGTTTCCGGCCGGATCACCGAGTCCTGGGATCTCACTTTGTGGAAAAAGGTGAAGCGTTGATCGGCGGGATGATCGAGTTCCAGGTAATTGCCCAGGAACCGGAGCTTGACCAGGAAGGTATCCGGGGCCGCGGCCGCGGGGAACACGATCAAAGTGTCCCCGTTGAGGGAATATCTGCCTTCGGCTTTTCCGGGAAAGGCGATGCGGGTATCGTCCGAATGGGAAAAGGTGGTGTCGGGGAAGACCTCCAGGAGCACTCCCGCGCCCCTCAGGCCGGAAGCGTGGACGTCTTCCACCGTGAAGCTGGAATCGGCCAGCCAGCGCCCCACCAGCAGGGCCATGGAGGGGGGAATGGTCTTTGCTATTTTTTTCCTGGCGTCCGATTCCGGATTCTCGATGCTCAAGGAGCATCGGCAAAGCCAAAGGCAGAACAACACCCCGGCGAAGCGGGAAACCGGAAACAGGCGCATGCATTCCCATTTTAACATAGGCGGGACGGGATTTCCGTTGGTGGACCGGCCCATCCACCTGGCCGGGGTGACGGTGAACCTCGCCACGGTACCGTATTCTCCCGCGGAATTGGACCGGATTGTGGGCCTGGTGGGGCTGAAAGAGCGCGCGTGGCCATATTGGCTGGAGGATTGGCCCGCCACCTATGCTCTGGCCGGGATCCTGGACGGGGAGGATCCGTCCCGCTGGCCGGGACCCGTGCTGGACCTGGGTTGCGGTTCCGGGATCCTGGCCGCGTTCCTGAGGGTGCGATTCGGGATTGCGCCCTTCAGTTGCGATTTCAATAGCGATGCCTGCCGTCTGGCGGTCCTGAACGTGCGCCGCAATGGGCGTCCCGCCGCGGACGGC
>DATENA010000120.1:0-20210 GCA_035275285.1 Fibrobacteria bacterium
ATACCCTGATGCGCCGCAGCATCGCCCCCGATCCGGGCCTTGCGGAACCGGACAAACTGGCATTCGACATGGACGCCGAAGGGAACGTGGACGTGTACTTCACGGAAATCCGTCCCGGCAACATCAAACGCTACAATGCCAAGACCAAAACGGTGACCACGCTCGCGAAGCTTCCCGTCTGGACGGGGCCTTACAGCGACAGAACGAACAACAAGGGCTCGAACATCGAAGAAGGCGTCACCGGCATCGCCCTCGATCCCAACTTCAAGACCAACGGCTGGGTCTACATCCACTGGTCCCCTGCGAGCGCGGTGGTGTTCCGCATCTCCAGGTTCACCGTCGCCGACAACAAGATCGATCCGGGCACGGAAAAGATCGTCCTGGAATTCCCGGCGCAACGGAGCCTGTGCTGCCATACCGGCGGCTCCATGGCCTTCGATGCCTACGGAGACCTTTGGATCGCCCAGGGCGCCAACGGGGGCAATGCCAACAACAATACGAAGTCCACCCCCCAGATCGGCATGAACGAGACGGATAAGTTCAAGAGCGAAGAATGGGGCGCGACCAGCACCCATGGCATGCGCGGCGGCTTCCTGCGCATCCATCCGACCGATAACGGCAAGTACACCATCCCCAAGGACAATTTCGGCGAGTATTTCGCCCGCACTTTGAACAAGCCGGAATACCTGGATACCACCAAGGTGTACCCGGAGATCTACATCAAGGGCACGCGCAACAACTACAGCATGGCGTTGGATCCCGTGCGGCGCTGGGTCTTGTGGGGCGACGTGGGCGCGGACGAATTCACCGCCGCGCAACGGGAGGAATTCAACCTCCGCAAAACCCCCGGCTTCGAAGGCTGGCCGTACTTCATCGGAAACAACCTGAGCTTCGTGGGCAACAAGAATCCCGACGCCCCCACCAATACGTCCAAGTGGAACACCGGACTCACCACCCTGCCCCCCGCCCGGCCCACCTTCCCTTTGCCCGATGCGTTCAGATCCTCCAAAATGCAGACCTCGCCGATTTCCGGACCGCTGTACCTTTACGACGGCGATTTGAACTCCACAGTAAAACTACCTCCCCATTTCAACCGCAAATGGTTCGTCACCGATTACACGGCCGGGAACCTGTACGTATTCGACGTGGATGCCGACGGCAACCAGGTCACCTCGTACCAGCCCTTCCTGAAAGGCCGGGTGTTCAACGGACCCATCGACTTCCGGCAAGGCCCGGACGGCGCGCTGTACATCGTGAACTACGGCTTCGCGAATTTCACCACGGGGAACAATACCAGCATCATGAAGATTTCCTATACCGGCAATTGCCGTCCCACCGACGTGAAATTGGAAAAGCCCGTGGGCCTGGCAGAAACCCGTTCCGACATGGTTTCCCGCCGCTCGGGCTTCCTGATCAACCTGGGCGCCTCGAGCCTGATCAAGGTCCCTCGGGGCATGTCCGGCATCGAATTGTACGACATTGCCGGGAAGCGGGTCTGGAGCCTCGGCAATCTCAAGCAAGGCGATTCGTTCCGCCTGCCCTCCGGATTGCGCGCGGGCGCGTTGAAATACCGCTGGATCCCGGCCGGGACCTGAGCGGAGGACCCTATTCCGGTTCGAAGATCGTTCCCTTGAGAACCGCCAAGGTGTCTTCCCTGGTGAAGGAACGCTTTCCCAGATACCCTTCCTCCCTCCGCAAGGAGTCTTTCCCCGCGAAGGTGAGCGACGTACTGGAGCGTGAAAGGATCTTTACGCCGTCCGCATACCATTCATAGGTCCGGATGTATTCCTGGTTCTCGACCACGACCGCGAACTTGAGAGCGGAAACGGGCTTCCCGGACACCTGGAGGGTTTCCGTCCCCAGGAAGGTCTTGGTCGCGGCCCCGGTGCCGAAGGGGTTGCCCTTCGCCCGGTACGCCCAGCTCCTGCCTGCCGATAAGGGCGTTTGCAGGGCGGTGATTTCATCCCGGAAATAGGCGGTGTCGGAGCTTGGCGCTTCCGAGGCTGCCCCAGCTTTGAAAGGGAAGCGGCCCTCCACCGGCTCAAAGTCCTTGAGCGCCTTGATCCGGATCCCGGAGGAATCGGCGGCCAGGGCATACGAGGAGCGGATCTTGACCAGTCCGAAATCCGTGTTGTACAGGATCAGGTCTTCTTCGATCAGAATCCGGTACGGAACGCCGGCAATGACGGAATCCCCTGCGATTTCGTAATGGATGAAATACCGGCTGGTATCCATCTTGGTTCCGTCCGCGTATTCCGAATAGTGAAGGGTCTGGTACATCCATTGGTTGCCGACGGACAGATCGGGATGGATTTCCGGGACCTCCGTTGGCGGCCGTTCCGGAGTTTCCCGGGTTTCGAACAGGCACGCGGAAACCGACAGGGCCGCCGTAGAGGCGAGCACGAGGCCGCGGAGACGGGTGGAAAGCGGGCGGGCCGGCATCTTCACCTTGGACCATAGAAAGGCAGCCCCGCCACCAGGCGATACCCTTCCCCATTCCGTTCCAGGTAGCGCGTGTCCGCCCCGTTGGAGAGCATCACGTAACGGCAGGGGATTTTCTTCAGGTAATCGCCGGCCTGGAAGGCCACGGCATCGTCGATGCGGACCCGCGGTTCCTTGCATTCGACCAGGAGCCAGGGCGCCAACTGGCCTTGCCCGGGGCGCCATACCACGATGTCCACGCGCCGGAAATTCCCGGGCTCGAGGGCGGCCAGGGAATACTCCACGCCGATGAGGTTGAGCGGGACCTTGAGGGTGTCCAGCAAGTAGCGCACCACGGCCTGCCGCACCGCCTCCTCCGGAGTCGCGGCCACTTGCCGCTTGCGGACGGGATCGAATACCATGGGCGCCGGTTCCATGACAGGGCTTATCGGTTGCGGGGCCAATGCAGATAGCGGCGTCCCCCGGTGAGGATCAGCCAGGTCACGGGAACCAGGAGCACCACGTCCCGGATCAGGGAGAACCAAGCCTCACCCGCGTCCTGGGCGCCCTCGATATCGAAACAGCCGCAGGCGATGCCCAGGTCCCGCACCAAGGCCTGGCCCAGGGCCACGATGAACATGAGCAGGAGCAGGCCCACCAAGGCGGAGAACTCCCTCTCCCACAGGGTGATGAGGATGCCCACCCCGATGACGATTTCGAAGGCGGGCAACCACAGGGAGAAGGCGTTCACGATGAAGTGCGGCAGGAACTGGTATTGGGCGACGAGGACGGCGAACCCTTTGGGGCTGGCGAATTTCGGCCAGGCCGCCGTGAGGAACATGACGCCCAGGCCGATGCGCAGCACGGTGCGGACCATGACCGCCACCGGGACCGAGCGGCTGCGGCGGATCAGGAACAGGATGGCGATGATGGCCAGCAGCCCCCCCAGGATGAGGTATTCATGGGCCAGGAAATCCTTCCAGGCCACCTTGAAACCCGCCTGCATGCCCTTGGCGATGCCCATGCTCGGCCATCCCGAGGGTTTCTCCAGGACGTCCGGACCGCCTATCCAGTCGATGGAATGCTTGTTGAAAAGGTTGTTGAGAGCCGCCAGGACCAGGCTGAAGAGGAATGCGCCTATGAAAACCGGTTTTTTCATGGGTCAAAAATACTTACTTCTGGGAGCCCGGACCTGTAATTGCTAGACTTCAGGGTAATATTATGCCATTCCTCGACAAGCTGAAAAACGGAATCCCCACGCTCTCCTTCGAGCTCTTTCCGCCCAAGAACCCGGCCGGATGGGGCACCCTTTACGGGACCCTGGGGGAGATCTCGAAGCTCTCTCCCGACTATATCTCGGTGACGTACGGGGCCGGCGGCTCCACCCGCTCCAAGACGGTGGACCTGGTGGCGCGCATCCAGGGCGAGCTGGGCATCGAGTCCATGGCCCACCTCACCTGCGTGGGCCACTCGCGGGAAGAGCTCGGGGACATCCTCCGGACCCTGGAGAAGGCCGGCATCCGCAACGTCCTGGCCTTGCGGGGAGATCCTCCCAAAGGGGACAAGACCTTCAAGCCCCATCCGGACGGCTTCGCGCATGCTTCGGACCTCATCCGGTTCATCAAGGCCGAGTTCGATCTGCGGATCGGATGCGCCTTCTATCCCGAGAAGCACATGGAGGCCGCGTCCCTGGAGGCGGACATCGGTTTCCTGAAGCTGAAGCAGGACAACGGAGCCCAGTTCACCATCAGCCAGCTGTTTTTCGACAACGGCAACTTCTACCGTTTCCGGGACAAATGCGCGGCCAAAGGCGTGACCATGCCCTTCGTGGCCGGCATCATGCCCGTGCTGACCCTGGGCCAGCTCACGCGGTTCAAGGAACTGTCCGGATGCATCATTCCGGACTCCATGGTGGCCTTCCTCGGCGGCGGCAAGCCCGAGGACGTGAACCGCCGCGGCGTGGAATTCGCCACGGCCCAATGCCAGGACCTGCTGAAGAACGGCATCGCCGGCATCCACCTCTATTCCCTGAACCAATCGCTCTCCTCCTCGCGCATCACGGACAACCTGCGCACCCTGGGTCACTTCCCGGTTACCCAGGCGGAAACCAAGGCCGCCAAGGCTTGAGGGCGGGACCCTCGACGGCGGCTCCCCGGCCCGCTCCGCATGTTCTCGGATAGGTTCGCCGGCGCCCCCGAAGGCCCCAATCCCCAGTGGGAGGCCAGGCTTTCCCTGGAAGCTTCCGGCGGCTACGTGCTCGATCTGACCGGGTCCAATCCCACCGCGGCGGGCATCCCCTACCCGGGCGGCATTCCCGCCCTGCTGGATCGCCCCGGGACCATGCGCTACCGCCCCCATCCGCGCGGCGAGGCCGCCGCGCGCGCGGCCATCTCCGGTTATTACGCCACCCGCGGCCGCAAGATCCGCCCCGAAGACCTCATCCTCACGGCCAGCACGTCCGAAGCCTATACCTTCCTGTTCAAACTGCTGTGCAATCCCGGGGACGAGGTGTTGATCCCTTGCCCCACCTATCCCCTGTTCGACGCTTTGGCGGAACTGGAGCACGTGAAACCGGTCCGTTATCCCCTGCGCCATGCGTCCCGCTGGCGGACGGACTTCGCCTTCCTGCGCAGCCTCATCTCCACCCGCTGCAAGGCCCTGATCCTGGTCAATCCCAACAATCCCACCGGCCATCTGGCCGACGCGGAGGAAATCCGGGCCTATCTGGAGCTGGCGGAGGCTTACGGCCTGGCCCTGATCGTGGACGAGGTGTTCCGTGATTACCTCCTGGGCGCCCGCCCGTTCCTGCCCATCGAATCCTCCGGACCGCTGGTGTTCACCCTCAATGGCCTGTCCAAGACCCTGGGGCTGCCCCAGATGAAGCTGGGATGGATCCACGTGGCGGGAGCGCCCGCGGCCGCGCAAGCCGCCCTGGGCCACCTGGAATGGATAGCGGACGCGTTCCTCTCCGTGAATACGCCCGTGCAGGCGGCGGCGGGCGATTTGCTGAAGCTGGACCATGCCATCCAATCCGCCATCCTCGGCCGGCTGCGGGCCAACCTGGCGGCGGCGGAAGCGATGGCCGCGGATGTTTTTTCCGTGCGGTTGCCGAGACCGGAAGCCGGCTGGTACCTGGTCCTGGACCTGGATCCCTCCCTGGACGATGAAGCCTTCGCCCGGGCCATGGTGGAAACGCACCGGGTGTACGTCCATCCGGGCCACCTGTTCGGCTTCGAAGAAGGCTGCCGCCTGGTGGTGAGCCTCCTGGGCCCGGAGGACGAATTCCGGGAAGGCCTGCGGCGCATCCTCGCCCATGCGGGGAAAGCCGCCGCCGCGGGGAGACCCGCCGATGGCTGATCGCTCCGCGGAGGCGACCCTTCCCCCGGGCCTTCCGCTTACGGACAAGGCCGCCAAGGATCGGGTCCGCCGCTATTACGCGGCCGCCACGGAGGACTACCTCAAGTATTACCGGACCGGATGGCATCACCACATGCATTACGGCTTCGACCGGGACCTGCCGCGGGGCGGAAACCCGACCGAACACATGGTCCGCTTCCTGGCCGGCCTGGCCGGGCTGAAGCCGGACGATCGCGTCCTGGACGCCGGATGCGGCGTGGGCGGTTCGTCCATTTTCCTGGCGCGCGAGCTGGGGTGCAAGTGCGTGGGCATCACCCTGGTGGAAGACCAGGCGCGGCTGGCGCGCGGCTTTGCCGGGCGCGGGGCCCCGCAAGCCCTTTTCGCGGTCAACGATTTCCATCTTCCCGCCTTCAAGCCCGGTTCCTTCGACGCGGTCTGGGCGGTGGAAAGCTTCGACCATGCCGTGGACAAGGAAGCCTGGGTGGCCTCCATGTTCGCCTTGCTCAAACCGGGCGGACGCCTCGTCATCGCGGACGGGTTCCGGGCCGGCCTTCCCGAAGACGCCCTCCAGGCCAGGGAATACGCGGGCTTCCTGGCCGGATGGGCCGTGCCCCATCTCTGTTCCGCCGCGGAGCTGGAAACCTACGGGGCCCGAGCCGGGTTCCAATTGCTGCACGGGGAGGACATCAGCAAGGACGTGCTCCCCCATGCCCGCGCCATCTTCCGCTTCGGCCTCATCTTCATCCCCCTGCGCCGGCTCCTTGGGAAATTCCGCCTCACCAGCCCGGAAAAGCTGGGTAATGCCTACGCTACGTACTTCCAGTACCGGACGCTGAAGCGGGGCCTTTGGGCTTATTGCGCTTACTGTTTCCGCAAGCCCGCCTGATAACGCCGTGGGGCGTGGACCTTTGGAGGTTTTCCGGCTTTTTGCGGTTTCCCCTCGCGGCCCGGATTCATGGCGGATTTCGGGATCCGGGTGGGATAATGAGCGAGACCCATGTTCAAACCCAGCGAAACCGGACCCGCAGCGTCCCCGCCTCGATGCGATCAATACGGCTATATGCTTTTGGTCGTTCCCATCCTCATCGTAGCCATCGCGTTCTTCACCGTCCAGGCCGTCAAGCGATCCCGCATGTCCATGCAGGTGGCCGGCTCGGAGCTGAGCTACGAACAGACCAAGATGTGCGCGCAGCAATGCGCCTCCCTCGCCGTCAACGCCACGGCCCGGGCCATGAACGGGAACGCCCGGATCAAGCAAGGCACGGATCAATGCCCTTGCGAGAACGAGAACGGCTCCGGAAAGATAGGCTGCACCACGTCGTGGGGCAATCCCGTCAACTCCGTATACGAGAATTGCCATGGATTGCAGGTGATGAAGGCGGAAATGGATATCCGCACCGAATGCAAGGATGGCGACAACCGCGCCGCCAAGCTGCTGGAGAACGTCAATTTCGAAGAAGTGCCGATATTCCAATTCGCGGTGTTCTTCGACAAGACGGTCTCCATCCATCCAGGCCCTCAGATGCAGATACGGGGACGCGTCCACTCCAACGATTCCATCAAGCTCTCTCCGATCAACACGCTCTCCCTGTTCGATTGGATCACCTCGGCGCGGACCATCGTCGCCCGGGTGCCGGCCGGGCACGGCTCGACCCGCATCGGCATGCCCCTCAAGGGCGGAGGCACCGATCCGGAAGCCAGCCGCATCACGAGCAAGGAATTCCAGACCCTGGACCAGCTCATCCCCGGTTGGAGCGCCTTCCAGAAGGATCATCTCATCGCCTACCCCGGGCAGGCGCGCGGATGCGGCGCCATAGACAAGCTGACCATCCCCACGGACGGCGTGGAGGATCCCTACGAATTGATCGAATGGCGCAAGCCCGAGGATTCCTACCTGCTCAAGCGCCAGAAGTTCGCGTGGAAGGCGGACCTCCTCTATAAAGACGGGAATTGGGTGGACAACAAGCTGAACCCCGTCACCCTGGACAACCCCATCCGCAAACCCGGCGTATCCATGCTGGACGACGAGGGGGATGCGCGGCGGATCACCTTCTGGGACAACCGGGAAAAGATGATGGTGAAGGTCCTGCCCGTGGACGTGGCCAAGCTGCAGCAGCGCCCGGGGGACTCCATCATCTATATCTACGACGGCTTCAAGGATCCTTCCCAGGACGACAATGATCCCAGCGGCATCCTGCTCTTCAACGGCGCCAAGCTCGTCCGGCCCATCACCATCGCGACCAACACCCGCGCCTACATGTGGGGGGACTTCAACGTGGATCCCGGCTACGGCAACGGCGCGCTCAAGAACAATCCGTTCCCGGCCGCCATCATCAGCGACGCGTTCAACGAACTTTCCAACCAATGGCAACCCAAGGAATACGAATTCATGAAAGGGTATTCGAAGCGGATCCGGGAGACCAATCCCGACGCAAAGACCGTCCTGAACGCCTGCCTCATGCTGGGCCGGCCCGTCACCGGCTACCACAATTCCCTGCATTTCATGGAAGACTGGAGCGGCGTGCCTTTCATATTCACGGGTTCGGTGGTCTCGGTGTGGGAACCGCACATTTCCACGGAAAGGCAGGATGCCCGGTACCAGCCTCCGGTACGCCTCTGGTCCTTCGATCCCATGTACAAGGACATTTCCAA
Source organism: Fibrobacteria bacterium (assembly GCA_035275285.1). GTDB lineage: Bacteria > Fibrobacterota > Fibrobacteria > UBA11236 > UBA11236 > Chersky-265. The sequence continues at coordinate 8,431 of DATENA010000120.1, forward strand.
CATGCCGCCCGGCACGCCCCGCCTGGTCAATCCCAAGCTGAATACCTGGGAGATGCGCCGTGAATAGACGTTCCCAGGCCGGATTGACCATGGTGGAAATCACCATGGGGCTGGTGGTCATCGGCATCCTCACCGCCCTGGGCGCCAATATGATGAGAGGCCTCGGCTCCCGCGGCGCCGTCAAGCGGGAAGCCGAAGCCCTGGTGGACGCGCTCTGGGACCTGCGCTCCAAGGCTTCCACCGGCATGGCCAATCCCTGCGTGGACTTTCCGGACATGGCCGGCTTCCGCACCTACGGCGATGCCGACGATCCGCCCGACGGCTTCGACCAAGGGGACAAGGTTCTGCAAACCCATCCGCTCGGAGGGGGCGTGCGCTTTCTCAGCATCAATGGAGGCTCGGGCCCGCTGCATTCCACGTGCTTCGAATCCCATGGAATCCCGGGTTCGGCCAACGCCCCCCTGCTTCTGGTGCTGGGAAAGGACGATAAGACGACCCTCAAAGTGAGCCTGCTCCCGGCCACGGGAATGGCGAGGGTGCAATGAACGCCTCCGTCCCGCGCGGTTTCAGTCTCCTGGAAGTCCTGATCGGGATCGTCATCCTGGGCATCGCCACCACCGTCATGACCTTGTCTTCCCGCACGGCCCAGACGGGCCAGATGCGCTCCAAGACTTACGGGGAGGCGGCCACCGCCACCTGGGAAATCCTGGAGCAGGTCCAGAACATGTCCATAGATTCCATGGATCGCCTGAAGGATCGCGTCATGGAGCATTCGCAAGGACCGGACATCACCGTAAAGGCCTCCATCCGCGGGACCCTCTCTTCCGACGTGGCCAACATCAACGATCTGGACACGACGTCCCTGCGCCGCCTGGATATCCTGACGACGTTCAAAGGCGCGAACGGGCAAATCCGCTCCATGCGGTTCCACACCATCGTGTACCGTCCGAAATGAACCGCACCCTGTCCCGATGCCGGCAACGCGGGTTCTCCCTGGTGGAGATAGTGGTCGCCTCCCTGGTGGGCCTGGCGGCCCTGTCCGGCGCGCTCTACCTGTACCGGAACCAGCACCGGAGCATGATGGTCCAGAGCGAAATCTCCACCATGCGCATGAACGGCCAATTCACCCTGAACGAAACCAAGTACAGCTTGGCGCGGGCCGGGCTGGGATTGCCTCCCGACACCCGATTCATCGCCGTGAACAAGGGCGATCTGGTGATCAAATCGAACCCGAGCAAGAAGTCCAGCCCGGGCCAGATGTCCCAGGAGAGCAATTCCAGCCGCACGGCGTTCCGCATCCCCGAAGGAGACATCCCCCTTTTCGAGGACAAGGGATACGCGGTAGCCCTCGCGGAAGCAGGGGTCGTGGAGACGGAAATCCTGTCCGTGATCCGGGTTTCCGGCTCCGCCGGCCTCATCACCCTGGCGACCGGGAAGGATGCCTTTACCAGTAGCACCAAAATCTACCCCATGGAGCGGCTTCGCCTGCATCGCTGCCAGGGCGATGCCGGGGACGGGCCGGAGGGGGATTTCCGCATGGTGCTGGAAAAACCCGGCGTCCCGTCCATCCCGGTCTCGTCCCTGACGCTGGCGGAAGGCATCGAGTCCATCGATTTCCGCTACCATATGCTCAATAAAACGGAAACCGCCGTCCTTCCGGACAACCTCGACGCCTTGGAGCAAATCGAAATCATCGTCAAGGTAAGGGGCGCCCGCGCGGAATCGGACGGGGCCGCGGAGAAGATCCCCCGGCAAACCCTGCGGGCCAAGGTCAATTACCGCCGGGCCTTGTGATCCGAGGACTTGGCCCGCCTTCGCCCCGGACCGGCTCGAGCGTCAGGCGGCGAACAGATCGAGTTGCGCGGGCCCGCTTTCCGCGCTCTTGCCCGGTTTGACCCAGTCTGCGCCCAAGGCATAGCCGGTCTTGGGCGCTCCGGCAGCGGAAGCCTCCGGCTCCCCCATCTTCTCCCCTATCTCCAGGCCCTGCCGGCGCGCATGGATCCGGAACAGTTTGTCCACCATGTCCGCCATGGTGCCCGTGCCGGACATGCGGTTCCCGAAGCGGGTGCTGTAGAGCTCCCCGTCCCGCACCTGGCGGATATGGTGTTCGATCTTTCCCGCCTTCTCCGGGAGCCGGGCCTTCACCCGTTCCAGGAACACCTCGCGCACGGCTCCCGGCAGGCGCAGCATCACGTAGAAGGCGAAGGCGGCCCCGCAGGCCTTGGCCCGCGCCAGCAGGGCCGGGATGTCGCTGTCGTTGAGGCCCGGGATCACGGGTCCCAGGGAAATGCCCGTGCGCAGGCCCGCGCGGCTGAGCTTTTCCAGGGCCCTGAAACGCAGGTCCGGCGGGGCCGCGAAAGGCTCGATGAGGCGCGCGGTCTCCGCGTCCGCGAAAGGGATGGACAGGACCACGCCGGCGCCGGCCGCCCGGTCCAGGGCCGTGAGCACGTCCAGATCCCTCAGGATCAAGGTGGACTTGGTGATGACGGAAACGGGCTGCCGGAACTCCAGGCAGGCTTCCAGGCAGGCCCGCGTCAGCTTGAGCCCGGCCTCGGCGGGCTGGTAGCAATCGGTGACGCCGGAAAAGGTGATGGGCCCGCGGGCCCAGGCTTTGGAGGCCAGCTTCTTGCGGAGCAGGTCCGCCGCGTTGACCTTGGCGTAGATCTGGGTGTCGAAATCGGTGCCGGCCCCCAGGCCCAGGTATTCGTGGGTGGGCCGGGCATAGCAATAGGCGCAGGCATGCGCGCAGCCCCGGTAGGGATTCACGCTGTAACGGAAGGGGATGTCCGGGCTGGCGTTCTCGGACACGATGCTGCGCGCCGTCTCCTCGTGGACGCGGAGGGCCTGGGGCAGCTCCACGCCGTCGTCCCACTCCACCTTGACCGCGGCGAAGCGGTTGTCCGGATTCGCCTCCCGGCGGACGCGATAGGAACGGGGATCCTCAGCCATGCGCCGCGCGGCCGCCGCAGCCTAGGCCTGGCCGGCCGACTCCCTTTGGTAGAGATAGTCCAGATCGCAGGCTTCCTTGGGCATCCAATGCTTGTCCCTGTCCCACCACTTGATATTGCAGCCGATGGCCTCCGTGCGGGGCACCTTGGCGGGGCGGCCGCCGCGCATGTCGGCGATGGCGTCCTCCAGTTCCGCGGTCTGCGCCTTGGACGCGTCCCGGGGGCTGTTGTCCATGCGGCCGGAATAGACGAGCTTGTCCTCCTTGTCGAACAGGAAGTAATGGGGCGTGCGCTCGGCACCGTATTCCCGGGCGATGAGCTGCCTGTCGTCCCGCAGGGAAAGCCATTTGAAATCCATCTCCCGGGCCCGGGCGATCACGGAGGGGAAATCGTCCTCGGGATGATCCTTGGTCTCGTTGGAATGGATGGCCGTCATGGTGATGCCCAGGCTCTGGCACCGGTCGAACAGGGCTTTCATGCGGGCCTCGCTGCCCACCACGTATGGGCAATGATTGCAGGTGAAGAAGATCAGGGTGCCGTTGGTCCCGCGCACGTCCGCGAAGCGGACATCCCGGCCGTTGCTGCCGGGAAGCTCGAAGTCCGGGGCCTGGGCCCCGTTTTCCAATGTGAAACTCATGATGTTCTCCTTAGGTGTCGTCCGGGGCCGATCCCCGGCGGGTCTCTTTCAACGGATCCCGATGGTGCCTCTTATCCTATCTAGAAATACGGAAGCCTGGGCGCGAGCCCTGTCCCGTCCCCGGCCCAGGACGGCCTCCAAAGCGCCCGGATCGGCCAGCAAACGCCGGTATTCCGCCCGGGGGGCCTGCAACCTCGCGTTCAAGGCCTCGAAATAGTCCTTCTTGGCCTGCCCCCAGCCCAGGCCTCCCGCCCGGTACCGCTCCCGCAAGGCCCCTTCCTCCGCTTCCGAAAGCAGCAGCCTGTGCAGGTTGAACACCGGACTCTGGTCCGGATCCTTGGGCTCTTCGGGGCCCTGGGAATTGGTCACGATCCGGTTGATGCGCTTGAGCAGCGGCTTCTCGTCCAGGAACAGCGGGATGGTGTTGTCGTAGCTCTTGCTCATCTTGCGCCCGTCCAGGCCGACGATGGTCTTGACCTGCTCATCGATGCGCGGTTCCGGCAGGGTGAACAGCGGGGTCTTGTAGGCGTGGTTGAGGCGTTCGGCGACGTCCCGGGCGATTTCCACGTGCTGTTTCTGGTCCGCCCCCACCGGCACCACGTTGGCGGAGAAGAGCAGGATGTCCGCCGCCATCAGCACGGGATAGGAATACAACCCCATATTGACGCCGAAGTCCGGGTCCTTTTCCGCGGCCAGGTTCTTGGCCACCGAGTCTTTGTAGGAATGGGCGCGGTTCATCAGCCCCTTGGGGGTGAAACAGGCCAGGATCCAGGCCAGTTCGAACACTTCCGGGATTTCGCTTTGGCGGTAGAAGATGGAACGCCCGGGGTCGAGGCCGAAGGCGAGATAGGTGGCGGCGATGGAAAGGGTGTTCTTGCGCAAGGCCTCGGCATCGTAAACGCTGTTCAGGGCATGGTAATCGGCGATGAAATAGAAGGTTTCATACTCGGAAGCCAGGGCCAGGGCCGGCTTGATGGCCCCGAGCCAATTCCCCACGTGGGGCTCTCCCGTCGGTTTGATGCCCGTCAACGCCCGCAAAGCCATCGCTTATCCTTTTCCTTGGTTCCGGCCCGTTTTTCCACCCGGAACGGGGAATCCGCCGGCAGGGAAATCTAGCATTCTGAGAAAAATCCCTCCTCAAAATCGAAATTTTGTACTTTTGTCCATTGAGGCGCCCGTGGTGCGGGGGCCTTTTTGTTTTTCTTAACCCTTTGAAAAATAAAGCTTTATATAATAGAGATGAACAACTTCCGATGACGAGATCCATTCGCCGCCTATGATCCAAGCTTCCCCACCCTCGTTTCCGATCGACTATGTCGACAGCGCACCGGGAATGGACTCGCTGCTCAAAGCCATGGACGCGGTGGACACGGTGTTCCTCGATCTGGAAGCGGACAGCATGCATCATTACTTCGCCAAGATCTGCCTGATCCAGATCCTGGCCGGCGATCGCTGCTATCTGGTGGATCCCTTGAGCGAAATCTCCCTGGACGGATTCCTGAAGAAGCTGACCAAGAAGGTGCTGGTCCTGCATGGCGCCGATTACGATTTGCGCATGCTGTACCAGGCCCACGGCTTCCGCCCCCACCGGGTCTACGATACCATGCTGGCCGCCCAGCTTCTGGGCAAGCCGGCCTTCGGCCTGGCCGCCTTGGTGCATGCCTATTTCGGGGTCACCCTCAAGAAGGATCAGCAGAAGGCGGATTGGTCCCTGCGCCCCTTGCCTCCGCTCATGCTTCAATACGGGGCCCAGGACACGTTCTTCCTGCCCGGACTGTACGAGGCCCTGACCCGGGAACTGGAAAGCAAGCAACGTCTGGAATGGCATGCGGAATGCTGCCGGGAACTGGTCAAGGCCACGGCCAAGTCCAAGGAAGTGGATCTGGAGAACACCTGGCGCATCGACGGGTCTTCGCGCTTGTACCCCAGGCAATTGGCCGCCCTGCAGGCCCTGTGGAAATACCGGGACCAGACCGCCAAGGATCTGGATCTGCCCAGCTACAAGGTGCTGCCCTCGGACATCCTGCTGCGCTTCGCCATGGCCGTGCCCCAGGAAGGCGCGCCGGCCCAGGTGCCGGCCCTGCCCTCGCGCCTCAATCCCAAGATCAAAACCGCCTTCCTGGACGCGTTCCGGGAAGCCTTGGATCTGCCGGAAGCGGCCTGGCCCCAGCCTTTGCGGCCGCCCCGGAAAACCGCCCCCAGCCCCAGCTCCACGGTGCTCACCCATCTCAAGACCGTGCGCGATAAAATCGCCGAAGATTTGAAGATGGATCCGTCCCTTTTGGCCACCAAGTCCACCCTCACCGCGGTGGCGCTCACCGGAGCCAACTCGCGCGCCAAAATGATGGCCGCCGCCAAGTGGATGAAATGGCAGGAAGAGCTGTTGTTGGACGCCTGGCTCAAGCCGCAGGAAAGCACCCGACCTCAGGAGTGACCGGCTCCGGCTTCGCAGCGGCGTTTCACGCCGAATTGGAAGGCCCGCCGGCCCCAAAAGCCCCAGCGCCCACGCGGCACGAGCGGATTCGCCCGGTTTTTGCTATACTTGTCTTTGTCTCGCCAGGAGGTCGTCATGCTCGGTAGCCTTGGTCCCATGGAACTCATCATCATCCTGCTGATCGTCATCCTGCTCTTCGGCGGCAAGAAAATCCCGGAAATCGCCAAAGGCCTGGGCAAGGGCATCCGCGACTTCAAGTCCTCCATGGCCGGCAACGAGGCCGAGGACAACGCGAAGAACCTGGCCAATCCGGACGCCAAGGAAACCCCGAAGTCCTGAGCGGTTCCGGCGCCGCGGATTCCCCGGCGCCGGCCCCTTCCTCCTCCCTCTTCCTTTCCCCGGCTGCATTGGACTCCGAACTCACCTTCTGGGACCACATCTCAGAACTCCGCTCCCGCCTGATCCGCGTCATGATCGGGGTCGCGGCCGCCTCGGCGGTCGCCTACGGTTATTGGGAAAAAATCTGGGCGGTCATCGCCTATCCGCTCACCAAGCAGCACCTGAAAGTGGACCTCATCGCCACTTCGCCCATGGAAACCCTCATGACCAGCTTCAAGATGTCGCTGATCACCGGGGTCATCGTCTCCTTTCCCTGGATCATGTGGAACCTCTGGCGCTTCCTGGCCCCGGGCCTCTACGCCAAGGAAAAGCGCGTGTTCGGCATCGCCTTCTTCTCCTCCATCGTCATGTTCGCCGTGGGGGCCTGCTTCGCCTATTTCGCCGTGCTGCCCGCGGGCCTGGCGTTCCTGGCCACCTATACCAAGGGCGCCATCACCCAGAACTGGAAACAGGGGGACTTCGCCTCCTTCATCAGCCAGTTCATGCTCGCCTTCGGAGTGATTTTCGAGCTGCCCGTGGTAGCCTACGTGCTGGCCAGCATGGGCCTGATCACGGCCGGCGGCATGTGGCGTTTCTTCCGCTACGCCGTCATCGTCATCTTCATCGTGGCCGCGCTCCTCACCCCCGGACCGGACCCCGTCTCCCAGCTCATGATGGCCGTGCCGTTGGTCGTGTTGTACATTTTGTCGATTGGAATATGCGCGGTGGCGCAGAAGAAGTCGGAAAAAGAGGCGGCGTGATTGGGATGAATCGGAAGCTTGAGGCTATGGAACATAGGGCGAAATCACGTCGGGAGTCGGGAGTCGGGAGTCGGGAGCAAAGCCAAATCCGGGAGGATTGGCTTTGCATAGCGGCAAGGGCACAATTTCCTTTGTCCACGGGGACCCCTCCTCCGCTGCCCATTGCCGCTCTTTTCTTAACTCCCGACTCCCGACTCCCGACTCCCGACGCGGCGCTGCTACCGCCTCAGCCGCGTCTCCCATCTCCCCCCTCCCCACACCCTCTCTTCACTCCCTTACGAGCTTCCCTGCCATGATATTCGACTCCCTGGGCATCGGCGAACTAGGCGTAGTCGTAGCTCTGGTCGTTGTCCTGGTCAAGCCGAAAGAACTCGGGAAAGTCATGCGCGAGTTCGGCAAGTTCAAGCGCAAGGTCTCCCAGATCCAATCGGACGTGAAATCGCAGCTCGAGTCCATCACTTTGGAAGCCGAGGCGGGCGAGAAGCGGGAAAAGCTGCAGCATGACAAGGCCGGGATGCGCGCCTGGGCCAAGGATCAGGTCCGGGCCGTTCCCGCGGGCGACCGCGCCGAGGCGGCCAAAGCCATCGCGGAAAAGGTGGCCGAATGGCCCGGGTACAAGAACGCCAAGGTGGTTTCCTGTTTCGCCGGGACCTTGGAAGAGTTGGATACGGAACCCTTGTTGCGGCGGATCCTGGCGGACGGCAAGGTGCTGCTGCTGCCGTACGTGATCCAGGGGGAAGGCAAGGAGCGGAACCTTGGGATGGCGGAGGTTTCCGATCTGGAACGGGACCTGTCCGAAGGGGCCTTGGGGATCCAGGAGCCCAGGCCCGAGGCCAGGAAGGACGGGGCCCCGGAGCCCGATCTGGTGCTGATCCCGGGGCTTTGCTTCGATACCCGGGGTGGCCGGTTGGGCAAAGGGTTGGGATTTTATGACCGATACCTCGCCGGCCGGCCGGCGCTCCGGGCCGGGCTGGGTTTCGACGTGCAAATCACGCAGAAAAACTTAACTTTGGACCCGCATGATCAGCTTATGGACGCCGTCGTTTCGGAGAAGAGGATCCTGGTCTTCTCCGCCCCCCGCACGGACGCCTAGTCCCGGGGATTTCAGGACCCTCGATCGGCGCGGAGATTTCGCATGAAAGCCATACTTGCCTTGGAAGACGGGAGCTATTTCGAAGGGGAATCCTTCGGGGCGGAACGGGACATGGTCGCCGCGGGCGCGGGAGAGGTGTGTTTCAACACCTCCATGACCGGCTACCAGGAAATCCTCACCGATCCCTCCTATTCAGGGCAGATCGTCACCCTCACTTATCCGGAAATCGGCAATTACGGGATCAATCCCGAGGACGTGGAATCGAAGCGGATCCAGGTGGCCGGCCTGGTGGTGAAGAATTGCTGCGAGTACCCTTCCAACTGGCGCGCGGACGGCGGCCGGGCCAAGCATCCCTGGTCCCTGTCCGAATACCTGAAGAAGAACGGCATCCCGGGCATCCAGGGCGTGGACACGCGCCGCCTGACGCGCATCCTGCGCGAGACGGGGGCCAAGAACGGCATCATCGTGACCGGCGACTACCAGTTGGAAGAGGTGCTGGCCAGGGCCAAGGCCGTGCCCTCCTTCACCGGCATCGATTTCGTGAAGCAGGTGACCATCGCCGGCAAGGAAGGCTGGGACGAAGGCGAGCATGCCCTCAGCTTCCGTCCCATCCCGGACCCCAAAGAACGCTTCACCGTGGCCGCCCTGGACTACGGCATGAAGTACAACATCCTGCGCAAACTGCAAACCCAGGGCGCGAAGGTGGTGCGTTTCCCGGCGGACGCCAAGGCCGAGGACGTCCTGGCCATCAACCCGGACGGCATTTTCCTCTCCAATGGACCGGGCGATCCGGCCTTGCTGGACTATGCCGTGGACACGATCAAGGACCTGCTCGGCACCAAGCCCATCTTCGGCATCTGCCTGGGGCATCAACTGCTGGCGCGCTCCCTGGGCGGCAGCACCTTCAAGCTGAAGTTCGGCCACCGCGGCGCCAACCATCCCGTCAAGGATCTGCGCACGGGCAAGGTGGAGATCACCTCCCAGAACCACGGCTTCGCCGTGGACCCGAAAAGCCTGGACGACAAGCAGGTGGAAGTCACCCACGTCAACCTGAACGACCAGACCGTGGCCGGCCTCCGCCATCGCACCCTGCCGGCCTATTCCGTGCAATACCATCCGGAAGCCTCGCCGGGCCCCAAGGATTCCCATTACCTGTTCGAGGAGTTCTTCGCGCAGATCCGCGAGCATGCGGCCTCCAAGCCCGCCGGGACCGGGGCGCCCGCTGCCGGCGTAGCGCCCCAAGCGAGTGCGGCACCCGAAGCGGGCGTGGCGCCCGAAGCGGGCGTGGCGCGCTGAATGCCCAAGCAGGTAGACGAATCCTCCATCGTGGCCGGGGTGCACGCCGTCGAGGCGCTGCTGCGGAATGCGCCCGGCAAGATCAACCATCTGGTGCTTCTGCACGGGGGCCAGAACCATAAGCTGCACGAACTGCAGAAAATCGCCGACGCCCGGAAGATCCGCGTCCACCAATTGCCCAAAGCCCGCCTGGACCAATGGTACAAGGGCGCCCACCAGGGCGTGCTCGCCTTCTGCAACACCCGCTCCTGGGACGATTGGGAGGGCGTGAAACGGGAACTGGTGGCGTCCAAGCGCGCCGGCTATGCGCCCATGATAGTGGTGCCCGCCGCCATGGAGGACCCGCGCAACCTGGGCGCCTGCATCCGCTCCGCAGTGTGCATGGGCGCGGACGTGGTGCTCTCCCACAACAAGGGCGGCGCCGGCCTCACCCCTTCCGTGGCCAAGACCGCGGCCGGATCCCTGGAGTCCATCGCCATCTGCCAAGTGGGCGACATCGAAAAGGAATTGAAGTCCCTGCGCAACGAAGGCTATACCATCATCGGCCTGGAAGAGGACGGCGAAGTGGACGTGACCAAAGGCAAATACGACGGCCCGGTGGTGTTCGTGGTGGGCGGCGAAGATCGCGGCATCCCGCCCCACGTGCGGCGCGCCTGCACCTACGTGGTCAAGATCCCCATGGCCCCGGGGGCCCATTCCTTCAATGCCAGCGTGGCCCTGTCCCTGCTGCTCTACGAGGCCAACCGTTCCTCCGGCTTCAGCCGCTTCACGGCGGACCGGCCGAAGTTCTACGCCCCCTCCCAGGAAACGTCCGGCCTTCCGGACGCTTGAGCCCGCCTTCCATCCCCGCGCGCCGAGGCGCGCGGACCTTACCGCAGGGCTTGCGTTCCGCCGCCCGCGGATGCGTTTAGGATTTTCCGGCCCGGGAGTTTTTTTTTAATAGTATGACCGTGCGCGCCGCACGTCCGGGCGTCCCGCACTCCGGCGCCCGAAAGGAGGAATATGCCACGCTTCAATCCGACTCCTATTCCGGTATTCCATCGCTTCTTCCCGGCCCTGGCCCTGACCGCCGCCGCCCTGATCGGAATGTCGCCGGCCCACGCTTCCATTCCCGGTTACGATGAGACCAAAGCCGTGCTGCAAAAGGCCAAGTTCTCGGTGGGAGCGGGCTCGATGGCCTATATCGCCCAGGAATCCCCCTCCACGGGACTGTCCCTGGACAGCCGGCTCGAATACAACCTGAACCCCGCCCTGGCCGTGGAAGGATCGGCGACCACCGCCTTCAGCGAATCCGTGGAGGACGGCAACACCATCCCCTTGCTCCTGGACGCTTCGGCCAAGGTCCGCACGCTCAGCTCGCACAAGGTGGATCTCTATGGCGCCGCCGGTCTGGGCTATGGCGCCTATTTCGGAACCTCGCGTCTGGAAGACGGAGCCACCTTCGCCATCCCCATGTCCGTGGGCGCGGAATGGCAAGCGAAGAAATTGAGCTTCTCGCCCCGCTTCACCTATCGCCCCGTCTTCGGGGATCAATTAGGCCCTACCAATGCGGACGCCGATAGCTGGACGGCGGTCCTGGACGTGCAATTGCCTTTCCTCTGAACCCGCCGGCCTCGCCCGCAGGAAGGGAAGGGTAGGCCCGGCCGCAAGGCCGGGAACGCCCGTCCTAAAAAACCCCAAGTTTTCCGGCCTTGCGGCGCCTTTTCAGGGAAGCCGGGGAAGCATCCCTCCGGAACCCGGCCCCGGGGAACCCGGCCCCGGACGGGATCGGGTTGGTCTTGCCCCGCATCCCCACCTCCCCATACACTTGTCCCATGCTGGGCAAGGTCTGGAAACGGATTTCCGAAAAGCTGCCGAGAGGCGCCAAGCCGATGAAGATCATCGGCGTGCTTTCCGCGGCGATCTGGATCTCCGCCCTGGGCGCGTTTTTCCTGCTCAAGAGCAAGCCCCTGACCGCCGCGTCGGAAAACCTTGGCCACGGCGGAGCCGAGGTCGCTTCCGGCCATGGCGAAGCGCATGCGGGCGAAGCAGGGGAAGAGCCGGGCCACCACGACTCCGAAGCGGCCGGCTCCGAGGAAGAAGGCGAAGACGGATCCGGCACCGAGGCGGAGGGCCACGGAGGCGAAGGCCATGCGGCCGCGGAAGCCGAGGGCCATGGCGGCCATGAGGGCCATGGCGGCCATGAAAGCCATGAAGACCATGGCGCACTCCAAGCCCACCAAGAAGAAGAAGA
>DATENA010000121.1:0-5017 GCA_035275285.1 Fibrobacteria bacterium
CTCAGGACGTACATCCCGGGAGCCAGGCGCCTGGCTCCGTTGCGGAAATCCGGGTCCCAGCCGAACCGGTAGAAGCCTTCCGACAGCGGTCCCAGGACGAGTTCCCCTTTGCGGGTGCCGTCCAGGCCCCAGACCACGGCCCGGAACCTGGCTTTGGAAGGCAAGGTCATTTGCATGCGGAAATTGCCGTCCCGGGCGGAAACCTGCAAATCCAGGGGAGCGGCGGCCAGGGCCATTTTCTGCAGCATGCCCATCCGGGCCAGTTTGTCCGCGGTGCCGGAATAGATGAACAGGGTATCCTGGGCCAGGCCGGAAGCGGGGATTTCCTTGCCGGGTTCCACGCGGAACTTCATGCCACGGGCCGGCGACACCGCCCAGGTCTCGTATCCCGCGGGCAGATCCTGGGAGAGGATCTTGAGCGGCGGCAGGGAGTCGCCCTCTCCGCCCAGGGCCACCTTCCATTCCTGGACCGCGTTCCGGTTCAGGCGGATCCAATCGGAAGCCAAGGAGTGTCCATGCCGCATGGCCGCCATGGAGAGCCCCTTGTTGCGTTGCGGCAGCGAGAATTCGTCCTCGATGCCCAGGCCGTCCGAAGAGCTCCAGTCCGCGCCCAAGCGCAGCACGCGCGAAGCGCCCCAGCCCAGGGAAAGGTTGATGCGGTTTTCCACGCCGGCCTTTTTCATCGCCAACACGGTGATGGGGCGGGGAGACAAGGTCACCACCGCTCCTTCCAGGAAGTTGTACACGTAATATCCGCGCCAGGGCTTCAGGGATTCGCTTTCCACGTAGTTCAGGGACGTGGAGGAGTATTCCCACAATCCCTTGATGGGGAAGCTCCTGTAAACTTCGCCCAGGTTGCGGGAATAAGGCCAATAGAGTTCTTCCAGGTGCGGGTTGGCGATCTGGTTCCATCCGTGATGCAGGGTCACGGAGAAGGTCCCCTGCCCGCCTGGCTTGGTGGTGGCCGACGGGAGCGAGAAGTCGGGGATCCGGGTGCGCGAACCCAGCCAGAAACTCTGGCCGGGCTTGAGGACCGCGTTCGAATCCATGGGCTCGTAGACGGAATCGATATAGTTCCAGGCGGCGCTCTCGATGACGGCGCCCGGGTTGGCGGCGCGCAGGCCTTTCAGCGTCATGGGCGGATCGAGATCCAGGGGGATGCCGACGAGATCGTAAGGCGATCTGGGGAGCCCGATCCCCCAGAGGGCGGGGCTCTTGACCGACTTCAAGCGCTGGGACAGGGACAGCATGGTCCCGGGGTCCGCGGGGAAGAAGGCGGCCTGCTGGAAATCGCTGACGATGACCTGCACGTTGAGCGGCTTCAGGGCTCCCGCGGGATGCTTGAGCTTGGCGGCGAGGTCCGAGCCGCCGAACAGGAATTTCTGGTTCACGTTCCGCGCCGCGTCGTCGTTGCGCTTGAGATCGTAGGAAAGGTTCGCGATATTGTCGGTCACGTGGAAGGTCACGCGGGTCGAGTCCGAAGGCGAGGGATCGAAGGATTCGCTGCCGTAGGTGATGACCGGCGGTGCGGCGTCGATGCCCATGAAATAGGTGCCGGCCTGGGTCAAGGTGACCGTATCCGCGCTGGACACGAAATAGACCAGCCCGGAAGGCTCGACCTTGTACATGGAACGCTTGTCGGAGGAGGGGCTCGCGAAGGTCACCCGCGGGAATTCTTTCCCGGTACGGGCTTCGGCCGAGTCCAGGGACAAGGTCAACCCGTATTGCACGCCCTGGAATCCGACCAGGTTCAGCGGCTTGGCGCTGGAGATGCGGGCCCGCACCTTGGCGACTTCATCCTCCGGGATGCGCAGGGTGTAGCCGCCCGCGATGGGGGTGGTGACCCCGGGCCGGAGCACGAACTCGACCACGCCGATGATCTCGTACGAATCTTCGCTCACCTCGCTGGACAGGTTGCCCGCCGCCGCCACGGCCTTGAGGGTCATGCTGGCGTTGACCGGGATCTCGTCCCCCTTATGGTAGACGAGCTGCGTCTCCGGCGTCGGATCGGTGCCGTCCAAGGTATAGAAGATGGAGGCCCGCCTGGAAGGGCTGGAAAGCGTGACGGAAACGGGGTTGGGGTAGCTGCCGCCCCCGGGCGAGGCGATCGGCGTTTCCGGGACCAGGGTGTAGGTGGCCACCAGGAGCTTGCTGTTCTCGAAGCCCTTCTTCACGGCGATCACCTGGATGGTGGTGGTGGTATCGATGAAGATGGGCTTGGTGTATTTCTCGCTGCCGGTGCCGGGGAGGCTGCCGTCCCGGGTGAAATACATGTCGGCGCCCGCCGTCGGGGGCGTCAGCCAGATGAGCAGGGTATCCTTGAACGTGGTCTGGTTGTTCGTAGTTGCCGTGGCGGGCGTGGCCAACTGCCCGCCGTTCAGGGTGTAGCCGAAAGTGTACACCGCGCTGGCCACTCCGTCCGCGATGGCGATGGCGGAAATGGTGCTCGTGGTGCGGAGGATCAGGCCCGCTGCGGGGAACAGAGGGGAGTCGACCGTGGGCGTTCCGTCCAGGATATAGCGGATTTCCGCGCCGGCCGGCGCGGACAAGGTCACGGTGACGACGCTGTCGAAGACCTTGGGCGGCGGGGAGGCGGTGATGGGGCCGGGGATCAGCGTGTACGTCTCGGTGACGATGTCGCTGTTGAGGAAGCCCGTGCGCATGGCGATCACCCTCACGGTGGTGGTCCGGGTGATGGTGATGGCCTTCCCTTCGTACCTCTTGCGCGTCGAGGACGTATCCGGCGAGCTGCCGTCGAGGGTGTACCAGAGGTCCGCCGTCGTATCCGCGGGACTGGACAGGGTGATCGAGGCTTGGGAGCTGAATTTGTCGCCGGTGGGGAAGATCTTGGGGGGCAGCACCTTGCTCGGATTCACTTCCAGACGGTAGGTCATCTTGAGCGTGTCGCTGTAGTCCAGGTTGGGGGCCTTGGCCACGGCGATGATGGTGGTGGTGGCGTTGATGGTGAACGGCGTGGCCGTTTTGGGGGTGCCCGTCAGGGGACTGGTGCCGTCGAGGGTGTAATAGACGGTCGCGCCCGGCGCGCTCAAGGAACAGGAAAGCGTGTTCTTGAAGGTGGGGTTCAGCGGACGGATGGTCGGTTTGGGCGTTTTCCCCACCGGCGTGTAGGTATACGTTTCCGTCATGATGTCGCTGGGCCGGAATTTGTCCTTATAGGCCCTGGCCTTGAGGGTGGTGGTGGCCTCGAACCGGATGGTATCGCCCGCGTTGAACGGGGTGCTGGTCTGCACGGGGTCCGAGCCGTTGGTGGTGTAGTAAATGCCGGCACCGGGCGTGTCGTTGGCGAGCGTCACTTTGAAGTTCGGGTAAAAGGAGGTCCCCGGGGGCCTGGCGGTGGGTTTGGACAGCTTGGGTTCCTGGACGGTGAGCTTGGCGGAATCGCTGAAAGCGTACGTGGAGGGATTGGCCAAGTCCGTATAGGCGTTCGTGACGCGGACCCGGTAGCTGCCCGCATCGCCCAACGCCGCCGCCGCGATGGTGAATACCGAATCGTCCTGCTTGGGCGCAGGCGTCACCGTCGCGCTGCCTTTGTACCATTGGTACAGGAGCTTGGGCTCTCCGGTGGCCTTGCTCACCAGGCGGACCCTTTCCCCCACCGTCGCCGAGGCCGCCGCGGGCTGCAAGACGATCTTGATGGGAGCGGGCAGGGGCTTCACCACCAGATGGCAGAGGCGGCTGACCGCGTCCGGTCCGGCGCCGTTCTTTACGATCACCTTGTAATAGCCCGCGGACGAAGGCGATACGGGATCGATGGCGTACGTGGAAGCGTTGGTCCCGGTATTGGTGAACGTGCCCGTCCGCGTGGCGGAGTACTGCCATTGATAGGTGACCCCCGGGAACCCGGAAGCCGCCACCATGAAGCCGGCCTTGGACTTGTCGAACACGGAAAGCAGCGTGTCCAGATCGGACGTGATCCTCGGATCCGCATTGATGGTGATCTTGACCGTCTTGTTGCTGGTCCCATAGGCGTTCTTGGCCGTCAGGGCCACGTCGAAGGTCCCCGTGGCGTTGGGCAGCCCGCTGATGAGCGAACCGGTCAGGTTGAGGCCGGAGGGCAGGACGGAGGTGGTGAAGGTGATGGGGGAGGTTCCCGTGGCCGAGATGTTGTAGCTGAACGCCGTTCCCGTTTTGGCGGTGGCGGTGGGCGGGCTGGTGATGTTCGGCGCGATGGTGGAGTCGCTGATGGAGATCTTCAGGACCTTGGAATCGTTCCCCTGGGAATTGGAGGCGGTCAGCGTGACCGAGAATTCGCCTTTGGCGGTGGGGGTGCCCGAGAGAACGCCCGCGCCGGCCTGGGCGCCGGTGCCGGCGGTGAAGGTCAGCCAGGCGGGCAATACGCCCGTGGACAGGGTCGGAATGGGATTGCCCGTAGCGACGACGTGATAGGAAAAGGCCACCTTGGCCGTACCGGATGCCGTGGCCTGGGTCACGTTCGGGCTGGTGATCACCGCCGCCGCGAGCGGGAGGGAGATGGTGAAGGTGACGGTTTTGCTGGCCGCGGGATTGACGCCGTTGGAGGCGGTCACGGTGGCATTGTAGGTGCCTATGGTATTGGGGGTTCCGGAAACGGCTCCGGTGCCATTGTTGATGGAAAGGCCGGGCGGCAATCCGGTGGCGTTGAATTTGGGAGCAGGGTATCCTGTGGCCGTGACGGTATAGATTGTGACGTTCGCGCCCAGGATTCCCGAAGCGGTGGCCGGGGAGGTGATGACCGGCGCCGCGGGAGCCGGAGAGATGGTGAAGGTGACGGTCTTGCTGGCCGCGGGGTTGACGCCGTTGGAGGCGGTCACGGTGGCATTGTAAGTGCCTGCCGTGGTGGGGGTCCCGGAAATGGCCCCGGTATTGGCGTTGATGGCCAAACCCGGCGGCAGCCCCGCGGGGCTGCCGAAGGTAGGGGGGGGATAACCGCTGGCGGTGACGGTGTAGAGCGTGGCATTGACGCCTACGGTCCCCGTTGCGGTCGCCATGGTATTGGTGATGGCAGGCGCCGCGGGCG
>DATENA010000122.1:0-7245 GCA_035275285.1 Fibrobacteria bacterium
ACACCGAATGCGATTTGGCCGGATCTGGGCCCGGGCGCAACGCCCTCCCGTTCGCTACCTTATCCAGGCAAGCTTCGGAAAGGTGGGACCCATGAAGTTCTCCATGAATATGCTCCTGTGGACCGACAACGCCCTGGGCGAGGAATATCTGCCCGTGATGGAAAGGCTCAAGGCGATGGGCTATGACGGCATCGAGTTGCCGGTTTTCGATCCGCAACCGGACAAGTACGCGGCCCTGGGCAAGCGGCTGGACGCCCTGGGCCTGGCGCGCACGGCCGTGACCGTTTCCGGAAAGGACGCCAATCCCATCAGCCCGGACGCCCGCATCCGCGCCCGCGCCGTGGAGACCCTGAAAAAGACGCTGGATTGCTGCCGGGCCGGCGGCATGGAATTGCTGGTCGGGCCGTTTTACTCGCCCCTGGGCGAGTTCACCGGGCAGGGCCCCACGAAGGAGGAATGGAACCGCGGGGCGGAGAGCCTGCGCGCCGTGGCGGAATATGCCCGCCAGCTGGGAGTGGGCCTGGCCCTGGAACCGCTCAACCGCTTCGAGGTCTATTTCCTCAACACCGCCGCGGACGCGGCGCGCTTCGCCCGGGAAATCGGCATCCCCGGCTGCGGTACCCTGTACGATACCTTCCACGCCAACATCGAGGAGAAGAGCATCGCCAAGGCGCTGGAGGCCGCGGCCGATACGGTCCGCCACGTGCACATCTCGGAGAACGATCGGAGCACGCCCGGCTCGGGAGGCGTGAACTGGAGCGAGACCTTCCGGTCCCTGAAAGCCATCGGCTATGGCGGCTGGCTCACCATCGAGGCGTTCGGCACTTCCATGCCCATCCTGGCGGCGACCACCAAGATCTGGCGCCGCATGTACCAGGACGAGGATCAACTGGCCCGGGACGGCCTGGCGTTCATGAAGAAGATGGCCGCCGTTTAGCGCCCAATCGCTCCCGCCGGAACGAAAATCCCCTGCTTGGGCGGCCGTTTTGGGTTAACTTTCCCTGGAACCTCTTTCCGGTGGGGGACGCCATGAAAGCCTTATCGCTCGCGGCTGCGGTGGCATTGGGGGCGGCCCAGGCCGGCCATGCCGTCCATTTCGTCGCTTATGGCGACACGCGCACCAATCCCGATACCCATCAAACCGTCATCGACGCCATCTCCAAGGCCGATCCGGAGTTGATCCTGTTCTCGGGGGATCTCTGGGACGGCTACGCCGGCACCCTATCGGCCAGCCAGGCCAGGTTCAAATCGATCCTCACCAAGAACGCCAACATCGCCCGGCTGCTCGAGAAGAACCTCTACCTGGTCTCCCGCGGCAACCACGAGAGAGAATCCGAACTGCTTTCCTTCCAGCCCACCCTGGTCCGCGGCGGCAAGCCCGTCTACTCCTTCGTCCAGGGGAACGCCTTTTTCGTGTCCCTGGCCATGGACCCGATGGTCTCCCTGGCCTACCTGGACAGCCAGATGCAATCGACGGAAGCCAAGCAGGCCAAATGGAAGTTCGTCTATTCCCACTACCCCGTCTACAGCACCGGCGATCACGGGGCCCAGGGGCTTCCCGGCCTGGAAAAGCTCTGCGACAAGTACGGCGTCAACGTGGTGTTCAACG
Source organism: Fibrobacteria bacterium (assembly GCA_035275285.1). Taxonomy (GTDB): domain Bacteria; phylum Fibrobacterota; class Fibrobacteria; order UBA11236; family UBA11236; genus Chersky-265. Next base: position 1,610 of record DATENA010000122.1, read on the forward strand.
GGCATGACCATGTGTACGAGCGCACCAACCAGATCTATGCAGGAAAAGTGGTGGACACCACCAACCGCCTCAGCGCCGCCAAGGGCACGGTGTACATCGTTTCCGGAGGCGGGGGCGCCCCTCTCTACAGCGTGGGCCGGCAATGGTGGACCCGCTTTTCCAGGAGCGTGAACAACTTCTGCGACGTCAAGGCCGACGACAGCCTCCTGACCGTGACCGCCATGCAACCCGACGGGAAGACCCTGGACGCCTTCAGCATCGCCAAGTCCCCCGTGGCCGTGGCCGTGCGCGCGGCGGCCCAAAAGGGCCCCGCCTGGTTCACCGTCGCCGACGTGCCTTCGCAACGGATGGCCATCCTCTCCTTCGAGCCCGCCGCCGGGGCCGACGGCACCCTGGAGATCCGCGCCGGCAACGGTTCGCTGATCAAGCGCGAGCGGCTCTCCGTGGCCCAGACCGCTTCCGCCTTCGATTATTCCCGGCTCCCCCAGGGCGAATACCTGGCCGTGCTCAAGGCGAACGGCACTTCGCTCAGCCGCAAGGTCACGGTCGCCCAATAACCCGGAGGAGCGGGAAGCGGAGAAGGCGAAGAAAGGGTGGAGGCGGTGGAAACGAAGAGGCGGTGGAAACGAAGAGGCGGACGGCCGCGCCTCAGCGGCCGTCGGGCGTATTCGGCGATCCCCGCTTGACCCATTCCACCAGCATCCGCCGCTCCGCATCGGAGGGCTGGCGGGGGAACGAGGGCGGCGGCATGATGCGGCCCTCCAGCGAGTCCTTGTCCACTCTGCCGGGCACGGCGCGCGAAGCCGCCATCCAGTCCGCATAGGTATCGATGCCGAGGATGCGATGGGCGCGTTCCCGCGAGGGATTCCGGCCCAGGGCGCCGTGGCAATCCGCGCAGTACCGCTCGACCATGGCGCGCGCGGCGGCGTAGCGGCAATCCTCCAGGGCCGGGGAAGCCCGGGGTAATCCCGGGGGCACCGTTGCCTCGAGGGGATCCCGGGGGATTTCGGAGGGGACGGGACCGGGTCCGCGGCAGCCTATGCCGAGCAGACCCGCCAAGGCCAGGGCCGGGATCGCGTCCCGGAATCCCATCCCTTATTTCTTCTTCTTGAGATGCATGGCCAGGCTCTTGACGAAGTCGCCCAGGGTCTCTTCCTTGAAATCCTTGAACTCGCCGGCGTCGAAGTACACGCCGTGCCCCTTGGGGCAGGCTTCGTAGTGGATGTGGGGCTGGAACTTGTCCGCCACGCGCGCCATGACCGTGTCGCATTCGGGGCAGTGGACGTCTTCCATCTCGTCGTACTCTTCGCCCAGTTCCGGCGCGCCGACGTCGATGGATTCGGCCCCCTTCAGCTTCTTCAGTTCCTTATGCTCGATGCCCTGGAACCAGATGCCTTTGCATTGCGTGCACCGTTCGACCGTGACGTTGTTGAAGGTGACTTCTTCCATGACCGAATCGCACTTGGGACAATCCATCCAGAACTCCGTGGGTTTGCGGGCCGCGCCCGGAGGGCGGGCCGGTTTCAGGCTACCGAAGGGGAAAAATAGTTTCTGGATCAAGCCCCGTGGGGGCGTTTGAACACCGGCAACAAAGGACGCTTGTCCGCCGGGTCGCCCTGCCGGCCCACGATCGGCCCTTGCCCCCGGCAAGGTCCGGGAAATCGCGCCCGCGCCGGCAATCCGGAACGAAACCCTCCGGATTCCAAGGAGGCTGCCTCCAGGGAGGGATCAGGCGGGAGTATGCTCCGACAGCCATTCCAATGCGCCCAAGGTTCCGTGCCAGGGATCCATGGCGCCGCTCGCATAGGCTTCCGCCTCCTCTTCGCTGCCCTCGCGGGCGGAAGAGGGGATGCGCTGGGACGGCTTCTTCCGCCTGAGCAGGAACGCGGGCACGTAGGGATTGGCCTGCATGGCCTCGGCCAGGGCGGCGTCCGCGGCCGCGCCGGGGCCCTTGCGGCGGAACAGCCACAGGGCCCGGGTGAACCGGATCTCCGGGGAGGTATCCTTCCCGTAACGGTCCAGCAGGGCGCCCAGTTCTTCGTCCGCGCCCGATTCCAGCAGGCATTGCAGCAGAATGTAGCGTACGCCCTGATCGTCGGCGGGATTGAGGCGCATCAGGTCGCGCAAATGCCCCAGGGCCTCGTCCTTTTTGCCCAGGTCCCACAGGCATTCGGCCAGCCCCAGGCGCGCGCGCATGTAGGGACGCGTTTCCATGATGTCCCAGAACTTCCCCGCCGACCTGGCGAAGTGGGCCGGATCCAGGGCGCGCTTGCCCGCTTCCAGGCCCTTGCGGTACAAGGCCAGGGCGGCCTCCTTGGACTTGGCCTCCTCTTGCGCCAGGATGACGTAGGCGTCCGCGCAATCCGGGCACAGGTCCAAGGCGCGGTGCGCCAGTTCTATCTTGACGATATCTTCGGAGTTCCATGCCTCGTAGACGAGGCTTTGGGCCTCGTCCAGGGGATCCAGGGCGGCCGAGGGGGGGATTTCCCCGCTGGCTATCTTGCTGTCCAGGAACGCGTCCAGTTCCGCGTCGGACATGAAATCCCGCCCGCCGAAGATCCGGGTCAGGCTGGCCATGACTTTTTCCAGGCCCGCCGCTTCTTCCCGGGTGGCGGGCATGTCCGCGAGGGGCTTGCCGGCCGCGTTTTCCAGGCCTCCCAGCTCGGTCAGATCCGCCATCAGATCCGTGGCGCCGAGGGCGGCCGCCGCCTTTGCCGCGGCGGATTTCATGGGGATGACTTTTGCGGATTTCCCCGCGGCGACCTCGGTGGCTTTGGTGACTTTGGTGGCCTTGGTTGCTTTGGTAGCCCTGGCGGACTTGGGCGCCTTTGAGCCCTTGGCCGCCTTTGACGCCTTCTTGGCCCTGGGGGCTTTGGCGGAGGAAGAAGGCTTGGCGGTCCCGCTTTTTCCGGCCCCGCTTCGGGCGGATTTGGCCGCGGGGCTCTTCTTCTTGCTGGGTTCCTTTTTCATGGTCTCCCGTGAGTCGTCCGGATGGCGGTGGGCCTGGGCTCCCTGCCGGGGCCCCTGGGGAAAATATTAGTAATCCGGGTGGAAGCAAGCGATGGATGCGTACCCGATTGTGGCGGGGCTTCCGGAATCCCCGCTTCCGGTTTGGAGCCTATCCGGCGTCCCTCCCCGAACCCTTGGCCGCGGTTCCGGGAAGGTCCCGGACCTCCCAGCCTTCGGCATGCAAGCGGATGGAACGGGAAGGGACGGCCATGCGGATGCCGGCCTTCTCGAACTCCTCCCGCAGGCCCAGGTTGGCCTCGTGCTGGACGTCCATGTACCGCCCGAAGTCGGGCGTCTCCACCACGAAGGAGGTCTCGAAGCGCAATCCCGTTTCCGAGAATTGCTTGAAGTGGCAGCGTTCGAAGGTCACGTCCGCGAAGCGCCCGAACTGGCCTTTGACCAGCGCCGGCAGGGACCGCAGGGCCTCCGCCGGGGTGGCGGCGTCCACGTCCAGGTTGAACACCACCCGGCGGCGGTGCATGCGCTTGAAATTCTGCACCCGGGAATCCGTGAGGAACTTGTTGGAGATGATGATCTGCTCCCCGTCCCCGCTGCGCAAGCGCGTGGTCTTGAGGCCGATGTGCTCCACCTCGCCCGTGAAACTGTCCACCTTGATCACGTGCCCCACCTCGAAGGGCTGGTCGAAGAAGATGACGAAATAGGAGAACAGATCGCCCAGGATGGCCTGGGCCGCCAAGGCCACCGCGATGCCCGTGATGCCCAGCCCCGCGACGAAGGCGGAGACCTTGATGCCCAGGTTGTCCAGCAGCAGGATCAGGCCCAGGATCCACACCAGGATCTTGGCCATGGTGACGATGCCGTTTAGGTTCCTCTCCCTGGCCTCGCTGTGGCCGGAGCCCTGGCGCAGCCAATAGTTGCGGATGCCGTGGTTCACCACCGCCAGCACCACGCGGATCAGCAGCAGGGTGACGATGACCGTGACCAGGCCGCGCAGGCCGGCCTGGAGGGATTCCTTCAGGCGGAAGTCCCGCACCCCCAGGTAGACGATGAGCACGTACAAGGCGGGCACCACGTCCCGCTCCAGCACGGAGATGAACAGATCGTCCCAGGTGGTGGCCGTGGCCGCGAACACCTTCCGGAGCCGCCGGATGACGAATACCTGGAACAGGCGCACCAGCATCAGCCCGATGAGGATGCCGGCCAGGGTCAAGAGCAGCCCACTGACCGGGTTTCCGAAGACACGGGAGTCCATGAGGCGGGAGGTTTGTTCTGCGAGGTCGTGCATGGGAATGCGGAGAGGGCTTCCTTACTATGGTGTGGAGGAAATTTAGTAATGCGGAGGGGGTAGGAGCATTGGGAAAAGACTTCGGGGGTCAATCGCCTTCGGTCGGGGGTACAGGCAAATACTCCGCGTCCGCTGCTACGCCCTTCGGAGTCGGGGGTCGGGAGTTGAATGCGAAGAGTCTTCCGCATTCAACTCCCGACTCCCGACTCCCGACGTGATGATCCGGACACCCGCCCCAGCATCAAACCGCTCCGCGGTCTCCCGAACCGCTCTTCTTCTCAAGGCCCCGCCGTAAGGACCGAAACCCCCTCCGCCTCATCCTTCTCCGTCTTGACCGGCAAGCTTATCTCGGCCACGATGGGCAAATGGTCCGAGGCCAAACGGGTCAGATGGGTGCGCGGCACTTCCACCTTGAGGGTGCGGAACTCGCTGCTGCAGAAAATGTGATCGATGCGGCTGACCGGGTACCGGCCGGGGAAGGTATTGCGAGATTTGTGCCCCTGGGCGTTCTCTTGCGCTTCGTGGAGGCGGTTGGTCAGGGTCCGGTACACCGTGGAGGAAGGAAAGGCGTTGAAGTCCCCGCACAGGATCAGCGGGCTGCCGCAGGATTCGCTCTCCAGCCAGTCCGGCCCCATCAGGGCTTCGGCCTGCTTCTGGCGCTCCAGGGAAAAGAGGCCCAGATGCGTGTTCAGGAAATGCAGTGTCGCGCCGTGGAAATCCAGCTTCGCCCACATGGCCCCGCGGATCTCGATGGAACGGCCCGGCAAGGTGGGAAGCCGCCCGGCCTTGACCAGGTTCATGGGATGCACGCTCAGGATGGAATTCCCGTAATCGTCCTGGAGCACGTTCAGCGCCGCCGGGAAATGGTACGTCTCCTTGAGGTCGGCCGCGATGGCGCGCACCTGGTCCCCGCGCCGGGACCCGTAGCATTCCTGCAAGGCGATGACGTCCGGTTCGTACTGGGCGATGACCCGCGCGATGCGCGCCGTGGAGACCTTGCCGTCCATGCCCCCGCAGCCGTGGATGTTGTAGGTCATCACGCGCAGGGTCTTCTCCGCGGCGCGCTGGCGGCGGGGATAGGCGCGCACGCTGGAAGGCGTCCCCCGCAGGTGCATGGCGGCTTCCCGGATATGGCCGTAGCGCAGGTAGGTCTTATGGTGGGGCAAGGGCGCGTTGACCGGGAACAGGCCGAAGGCGTGGGTCTCATCGTAGCCCGGGCCCCCGTGGGCGCCGTTCTCCCAGACGAAGCTGACGGGCCGGGCATGCGGCCGCCATCCCGTGATCACGAAATCGCCCGAATGGGGATGATGGCAGGAGAGCATCAGGTCCCGGCCGCACTCCTCCGGAAAAGGATGCAAGGGGCCGAGCACGCGCGCCGCGT
>DATENA010000123.1:0-25336 GCA_035275285.1 Fibrobacteria bacterium
TTTTCCCGTGATCGACCCCTCCCAATTCCCCGACCCTGCGGACAAATACGCCTTCAAGCTCACGGAGCACCGCCGCGCCCTCTTGAAAAAGGTCGTGGACCAGCGCATCCGCCATTTCACCCTGGTGCTGGAGGACCTCAAGGATCCGCACAACATCAGCGCCGTCATCCGCACCAGCGAGGTGTTCGGGTTCCAGGACGTGCACGTCATTTCCGAAGTGAATCCCTACCGGGTGGGGCGATCGGTCCTGAAGGGGAGCTACAAGTGGCTGGACATCTATTCCTATTCCAAGCGCGCCCGCTGCCTGCAAGGGCTCAAGGAAAAGGGCTATCGCATCGCCGTGGCATCCACCTCCGCCGCCTCGGTGCGCCTGGATGAAGTGGATCTGGGCCGGCCCACCGCCTTCTACCTGGGTTCGGAAACCATGGGTAACCATCCGGATACCCTGGCGGCCGCGGACATCCGCTTCATGATCCCGCAATACGGACTGACCGAAAGCATGAACGTTTCCGTGGCCGCCGGGGTGCTGGTGGCCAACCTGGACCGCTGGCTAAAGGATCACGGGCGCGAGAATTACAGTCTGTCGGAACCGGAGCGGGCCGCGCTTCTCCATGCCTTCTACGAACGCAGCGCCGTGGGCGTGGACCGCAACTCGCCCATCCATTTCATAGACTAGCCCCTTCCATCCCCGGCCGCTCATCCGTTGCTTCGGGCGCGGAATTACGGCCTTGGCAGGCAGACAAGTGCGCAGGAATAGCCTTGGAAGGCATTTTCCACCCATTGAGGGGTTCCCTCGGGAGCAAGCCTGCACCGAAGGCGCTGTATATACATTGTAAATGCCGAGCATGCGTATACATGGCGTGCGCGGAACATGCATATACATTGCATACACTATACATGCATATACATTGTATGCTCGGCATACGCAGATGCATTGCACATGCAAGGTGCGCACATGCATTGCATGGCCAGAGGGTTTTGGACGCGCGGAACAGGGCAACGCCTAACCACCCGACGCGGGGAATAAGGCACGGGGTTTATCCCCCCCCGCATGGACCACAGGCCGGAACCCGCCCTCACAGGGAGCCCTACGCTACCAGTGATCCCCGTACCAGATCCCCCTGCGCCAATTGTGCCCGCGGAGCTTTTGCAGCAGGGCGGGGGGTAGATCGGGAAGGTCCGAAACGGCCAGGTTCATTTCCGCCTGGGCCACGTTGCGGATGCCCGCGATGACCGTGCTCACCCCGGGATGGGACATGGCGAACTTCAGGGCGGCCTGGGGCAGGGTGAACCCCGAACCCTCCACGTCCGCTTTGATCCTGTCGACCCGATCCACCACCCGGCCCAGCCGTTCGCCGCGGAAATAGGCCGCGCGGAAATCGCCTTTGGGGAAAACCGTGCCCCGGGCGAACTTGCCCGTCAGGGCGCCTTCGTCGAAGGCCATGCGCACGATGATGCCCACTCCGTGTTCCTTGGCGGAGGGCAGGATCTCGGCGGCCGGCTCCTGTTCGAAGATATTGTAGATGACCTGCACGGAATCGACCCAGCCGTTGCGGATGAGGTCGACCACGCTGTTCTGGTCATGCTCCGGAGTGGAGACGCCGATGAAACGGATTTTGCCTTCTTTCTGCAATCGGCGCAGGGTCTCGAAGGGCTGGGGATCCTTGTTCCAGGCGCGCGTCCAGGTATGCAGTTGCAGGATGTCGAGGCAATCGGTTTGCAGGCTGCGGAGGCGCTGTTCCACGTTGGCGCGGAGATAAGCGGGAGAGTAGGCGATTTCGGGACCGTCGTATGGGGAGGGCGGCCAGGCGCCGGCCTCGGGGGGCGTCTTGGTGGCGACGATCAGATCGCCCTTCCATTCCTTGCGGAAGCGCGCGATCATGGATTCGCTTTTGCCCTCCCCGTAGACCTGGGCGGTGTCGATGAAATCGGCCCCCAGCTCCGCGGCCCGGTGCAGGGCCTTGAGGGACTCGGCATCGTCCTGCTTGCCCCACCACGATTCTCCCAAGGCCCAGGCTCCGAACCCGACCTCGGACACGCGCAAACCCGTTTTTCCGAAACCACGCAACTTCATCCGTCCCCCTGTTCCCGCAGCCCGCTGGCCGCTGGCCGCTGGCCGCTGCCTGCCGCGAATAGGCAAAGCTAGCAATAGGACCTCGGGGGACTACGCGGCCTTGCTATCTTTAGGGCGAACCCAAGAACAAGGTGCGCCGTGTCCAGGTACAATCCCAAATCCGTAGAGCCCAAATGGCAGCAGCATTGGCTCCAGAACAAGACCTTCAAAGCCTCCATGGCGCCGGGAAAACCCAAGTTCTATGCCCTGGACATGTTCCCCTATCCTTCCGCCAACGGTCTGCACGTGGGCCATCCCGAAGGCTGGACGGCCACGGATATCGTCTGCCGCTATAAGCGCATGCGCGGGTTCAACGTGCTGCATCCCATGGGCTGGGACGCCTTCGGCCTGCCCGCCGAGCAGCATGCCATCAAGACCGGAACCCATCCCGCCGTCACCACGCGCTCCAACATCGACAATTTCCGCCGCCAGACCCAGGCCCTGGGCTTTTCCTACGATTGGGACCGGGAAATCAGCACCACCGATCCGGCCTATTACAAATGGACCCAGTGGATCTTCAAGCAACTGTTCGAAAGCTATTACGATGCCAAGGCCGACAAGGCCATGCCCATCGCCGGCCTGCCCATTCCCGCCGGGATCCAGGGCGAGGCCGAAATCCGCCAATACCGCGATTCCCAGCGCCTCGCCTACATTTCCGAGAACCCGGTCTGGTGGTGCCAGGAACTGGGCACCGTGCTCGCCAACGAGGAAGTCATCGATGGGAAGTCGGAACGGGGGGGCTTTCCCTGCGTGCGCCGTCCCATGCGGCAATGGGTGCTGCGCATCACCGCCTATGCCGAGCGCCTGATCCGGGACCTGGACGGCCTGGACTGGCCGGACTCCATCAAGCTGATGCAGAAGAACTGGGTGGGTAAATCCACCGGCGCGGAAGTGCGCTTCCAGGTGGAAGGCGTGGCGGAACCGCTGGTGGTCTTCACCACCCGGCCGGACACCCTGTTCGGGGCGACCTATATGGTGGTGGCCCCGGAGCATCCCATCCTGGACGCCATCACCGTCCCGGACCGGAAAGCCGCCGTGGAGGCCTATCGCAAGGCGGCCGGCAGCAAATCCGATCTGGAGCGCGGCCTGGACAAGGACAAGACCGGCGTGGCCACGGGCGCCTTCGCCATCAACCCCGTCACGGGAGGCCGGATCCCCGTCTGGACCTCGGACTACGTGATGATGGGCTACGGCACCGGCGCCATCATGGCCGTGCCCGCCCATGACGAGCGGGATCATGCCTTCGCCAAGACCTTCGGCCTGCCCATCGTCGAGGTGATCCGGGGCGGGGACGTTTCCCGCGAGGCTTTCACGGGCGACGGCGTGCTGGTGAACTCGGGGTTCCTGGACGGCCTGGCCGTGGAGGCGTCCAAGGCGAAGATGATCGCGTGGCTGGAAGAGAAGAAACTGGGCAAGGCGCGGGTGCAATACCGCCTGCGCGATTGGCTCTTTTCGCGGCAGCGGTATTGGGGCGAACCGTTCCCGCTGGTGCATACGGCCAAGGGCGTCGAGTCCCTTCCCGATGCGGAATTGCCCCTGACCCTGCCGGAGATGGAAGACTACAGGCCGACGGGCACCTTCGAACCGCCCCTGGCCAAGGCCAGGGAATGGCTGGACTACAAGGGATCGGGCCCGGAGCATGCGGGCCGCCGCGAGTTGAACACCATGCCCCAATGGGCCGGATCGAGCTGGTATTTCCTGCGCTTCATCGATCCGGACAATGACCAGGAACCCTGGTCCCGCGAGGCCGAGAAGTATTGGATGCCGGTGGACCTCTATATCGGCGGGGCCGAGCATGCGGTGCTCCATCTGCTCTATTCCCGCTTCTGGCAGAAGGTCCTGTTCGATCTCGGCCACGTCTCCACTCCGGAGCCGTTCCGGAAGCTCGTCAACCAGGGCCTGATCCTGGGCGAAGACGGCGAAAAAATGTCCAAGTCCCGCGGCAACGTGGTCAATCCCGACGACGTGGTGGAGCGCTACGGCGCCGATTCCATGCGCCTGTACGAGATGTTCATGGGCCCCCTGGAGCGCCAGAAGCCCTGGCAGACCGCCGGCATCGAGGGCCTGTGGCGCTTCCTCAACAAGGTGTGGCGCGCCACGGTGGGGGACGATCGTGCCCAGGTGAAGATCAGCGACGCCGCGCCTCCGGCCCATCTCGTCAAGCGCAGCCATCAAGCCATCAAGAAGGTCACCGAAGACATCGAAGCCCTGCGCTTCAACACCGCCATTTCCCAATTGATGATCTTCGTGGGGGAACTGGGCGAGGACCTGGAGAAAACCGGCGCTGCCTACCGGGAGACGTCGGAGGTCCTGGTGAAGCTGGTATCGCCTTTCGCGCCCCACATCGCCGAGGAAATCTGGGAGATCCTGGGCCATGGGGAAAGCCTCGCCTATGCTCCCTGGCCCGAACATGACGAAGCCCTGACGGTGGAGGACAAGGTCAACGTGGTCTTCCAGACCAACGGCAAGGTGCGGGTGGAGCAGGAGGTGGCCAAGGGCGTTTCCAAGGAAGAGCTGGAAGCCCTGGCGCGCAGCCATCCCAAGTTCAAGCCGTACCTGGAAGCGGCGGACGTGATCAAGGTGATCGTCGTGCCCGGCAAGCTGGTCAACTTCGTCCTCAAGCCCAGGTAGATCCGGGAAAGCGGACCGGCATGTCCCTGCCTTCCGACCCTGCGCGCGTGCCGCACCCTCCGCGTCCCCTGGTGCTCGCCACCGGCAATCGCGGCAAGGTGGCCGAGTTCCAGGCCCTGCTGGCTCCGGCCGGCTTCACCTTGCTGTTGCCTGCGGACCTGGGGTTTTCCGCGGACGTGGAGGAAACCGCCGACACCTTCATGGGCAATGCCTTCCTCAAGGCCGGCGCCTTGGCGGCCGTCAGCCCCCATCCCGTGCTGGCCGACGACAGCGGCGTGCAGGTGGACGCCCTGGGAGGCGCGCCCGGCATCTTTTCGGCGCGGTACGCGTCCCTGGAAACGGGCCCCCAACCCCCGGGCGGGGCATGGACCGATGCCTCCGGCAAGCCCTTGTCGCAGGCGGCGGCCAACCGGGCCAAGCTCCTGCGCGCCATGGAAGGCGAACGGGACCGCCGGGCGTGCTTCCGCTGCGTGCTCTGCTACCTGGTTCCCGGCCGGGAGGCCGCCTTCTTCGAAGGCGTATGCGAGGGGGAAATCATCCGGGAGGAACGGGGCGGAAGCGGCTTCGGATACGATCCGCTCTTCATTCCCCGGGGGCATGACAAGACCTTCGCGGAATTGCCCGGGGACGTGAAGGACGCCTTGAGCCATCGCGGCAAGGCGGTGGCCCTGTTCCTGGAAAGCCTGGCAAGCCGCGCATGAAAAAGGCCCCGCGGATGCGGGGCCTTGCGCGTTTCGAATGGGTCCGCGGCGCGAGCGGCGCCGGTGCGCGCGGCGCCGGTATCAGCGCACCACGCCCGTGCGGGTATAGCGGACTTCCTGCTTGCCGCCCTTGAACTGGAAGCTGACCTTCCAGACATAAACGCCCTGCCCCGCGAGCTGACCGTGCTTGTCTTTCATGTCCCAGACCAGGAAGGTGGCCAGGCCTTGCTCCCGGTCGCTGACGCGGGCCCGGTTCTGCATTTCCCCGCGCCCGCCGAAGACCTGGACGGAAGAGTTCACGAAGTTGCCGTAGGTGTCGAAGATGGTCACGTGGGCGATGTAGGGCGCCGTGGTGACCACCTGGATGGCGCTGAGGGAAGGCGGCAGCTTGACGGGCGTGCTGGTTTCCCGGGTGCCGCTGGGCAAATCGTTCAGGCTGGCGACCGTATAAGGGACGAACGGCTTGCCTTCTTCCCATCCCACCGGCGGGATCCAGATCACTTCCCAATTGCTTCCGTTGTTGGTGGCGAAACCCGCTTTGCCGGGATCGCGGGAATCCTGCACGGCCACTTGGAACGTGGGATGGTTCGGATCCAGGCCGGCCACGGGCGGGAACCCGCGGAAGAGCTGGATGATGTTGTTGCGGTTGTCGCCTTCCAACTGCACGCCGTATTCCGGCGGCGGGTTGCCCGGAACGTCGCTGTATTTGCCGGCGTCGGCGTTCAGGAACACGCAATTGCCGACCAGGGGGGTGGCGCCGGCGGAATTGTCCACGATGACGGTGTACTTGGTGGGTTCGGCGGCGCTGGTGGTGGGATTGTTCACCGCCTGGATGACCTTGGCGTTCGCGTAATCGTCGCAGCTGTTCGCGAATTTCAGCATCTGCTTGAAGTCCGCGGTTTTCAGGGGTTCCGACAAGGTCACGATCAAGGTGTCCATGTTGTACCCGGGGTCGTTGGCGACCAGGGTCTTCACGTTGGCCGGGTGCTTGACGGCGCTGAGGATGACGGGCCCGATGGAATCCTCGATGGCGGGCTTCTGCCCCTTGAAAAGGGCGTCACTGGGCAGGATGACCTTGGGAACCTGGCCCGCCGCGGGGGAGGTGAGTCCGGCGCCGAAGGGCAATCCGGTATAGTCCGCGACCACGATGGTCGAGTCGGTGCCCAGGAAGGACAGCTTGGGGGCGGTGATGGCCTTGGAGGTATCGTTCCATTGGGCGCCCACGCTGGCGGGCAGGCGGCCCAATTGCTTTTCGAAGACGATATAGACCTTGTCGCCCCTGCCGTCCCCGTCGGTGTCCTTGATATAGGCTTTGTCCACCGGAGCGAACCCGGCGATGAGGTCGATGGGCTGCGTGGCTTCCTGGCCTTCGACGGTCACCTTGCCGACGGCGGTCACGAAGTTGTTCACTTCCTTGATCGTGATCTTCCCTTCCAGAACCTGGTTGCCCGCCGCAGGCGCGGTGGTCACGAAGGAGAAAGGGATCTTGACGATGAACTTTTCCGTATACGGGCCGGTTTCCACGGCGGTGAAGGTTTCCGTTTCGTTTTGCGGGGTCGTGAAGGTCACCTGGAAATTGTCCACCTTGGACACGTCCGGGCTGCGGGCCGAAATCACGGCATAGAAGAAATCCGCGTCCAGGTCGTTGACGGCGGTGATCGGATCGCTGCCGTCCGCCTTGGAGGAAAAGTACAGCCGGGTGGTCACGGGCTTGTCGATCAGGACCGAGGTTTCCTTGGTTTCCCCGTATACCGGGTCCTTGTAGGTCACCTTGACGTAGTCGCGCGAGAGGCATTGCAGCACGCCGTCGTCCTGGACCAGGGCCCCTTCGGACTTGGAAAGGATGATGGACTCGTATTCGCCCGGCTTGTCCGCCTTTTCGATCAGCATCACGTTGACCACCACGTCTTTGCTTTCCGTGCAGCTCAGGGTGGCGTACAGGGTGTCGCGGGCGCTGGACAGGCTCTGATCCTTGATGGTGATCTTGACGCCGGTGTCATCGCGGTGGGGTACCGTGCCCTGTCCGTTGGGACCTTCGATCCCCAGGATGGGGTCCTGGTTGTCATAGGCCACCTGCAATTCGTCCGTCGCCGGGCCGCCGATCACGCCCGCCTTGTTATGGGTGGGAACCGTCGCCGTGATTTCGCCGAGCACGTAGGTTTCCGCCTTGCCGTTGTATTTGGTGATGGACGGCCCGTCCGCCAGGGCGAAGGTGCCTTCCCAGACGCCGGTGGAACCGGATTTCTTGCCCGGGACCAGGTTGAGGGTGAAGGTGGTTTCCGCATCCGCTCCGGCCTTGCCGCCGTTGTTGTTGATGGCCAGGGTCACGGTTTTCTTGAGGATGACGCCATTGGCCCAGTCATCTTTGTAAGTCAGGTACAGGGTGCCCTGGGCCGGGTTATAATGGAACTTGTCCGGCAGGACCTTTCCGGAGTCGTCGGTGAACTCCAGGGAAGGGAGGATTTCCGGCGCCGACCCGTATCCCGCGGAGACGGATACGGGTTTATCATCGATGTCCACCGGATCCTGGTACGTGCCCTTGATATTGTCATCGAGAACCAACTGGAGCTTGTTGTCCCCGAGGGCGCTCACCGGGTTGATGTCGACGGGAATGGCGGCGCTGTATTTCCCGGCCGCCACCCGGGTCAAGGTGAAGCTTTCCACGTCCTTGACGCGCCCGGCGCCGTTCACGGGCGTGGTTTCCAAGGCGACCTTGACCGTCAATCCGGTGGGCAGTTCCTGATCTTCGACTATCAAATAGATGGTGGTTTCCGTGCCCGCGAACTGATCCGTGCGACCGGTGCCGCTGGCATTGGTGCTGAAATAGATGATGGGAGCCTGGGTGGCGGGCCGGACCAGCACCCGCCTTTCCGCGACATCGCTGGGATTCGACGGATTGACCCATTTGACGATCAGGCTATCGTAGGCGGACGCTTCCGTCTTCGAGTTGTTCTTGGTGGCCGGGGAGATTTGGAAGGGATGGCTTCCCGTAAGCATCACCGAATTGGCCAGGGTATCGACATCGGACAAGGATACGCTTTCATCGTCCAAGGAAACCTTGGTGGTGGCGTTGGCGGTTTGGGGCCCCAGGCCGGCCTGGCTGGTGGTGACCCTGACGGAATAGGAACTGTTGGCCGGAGTCAGGTATTTGCCGTCCGTGATGGGTACTCCGTACTGGTCCAGGATTTCCAAAGTCGATGGAACGCTCTTCTTATTGTAGGTCTCGCTGGCCACATCGCTTTTGGTCCATCCTTCCTTGCAGGAAATAGCCTTGACGACCGTGCTATCCACCACGGAGAAGGCGGTGCCGTACAAAGTGCTGTTCGGGCCGTTGCAATCGGGGATGGAGCCATCCGTGGTGTAGTAGATCTTGGTTCCGGTTTCGGGGGTGGTAATGGAGACGGAAAGGTTGAAAGGGAAATCCTGAGAAGGAGGACTGATGGTGGGTGTCGCGAGCTTCTGGGTTTCCAGGACGAGAGAGGTGGTGATCTTCAGGTTGGAGGCGGCAGTATGGCGTTCCGCGAAGAAGAAGTCGAGGATATAAGTCCTCCCGTCCACCAGACCCAGGGTGCTCAGATTGACCGTAGCGCTCATTGCCCCGTGGATGCCACCGAGATCAATGACACGCTTTCCATCGATGAAAACCCACACATCGTCGTCTCCGCGGAAGGAGAAAATCTGCGCCGCACGGTTCAGGGCGGGGTTTGGAGCCAGATAGGTGAAGTTCGCATGGAACTCGAAAGTGAATCCATAATTGTGGCCGCTGTTCGAACCCGCATTCAGGTGGCCGAAAGTCTTGGCACCGGCGCCGGTATAAAGCGGGATGGGTTTGGGATTCGCATTGTCGTCCAATGGAAAGAAAGCGGTGTTGTCATATTCGTACATCACATCGGATCCGGGCACGCGTTGGAAGACCAGATCCATCAGGAACGGTCGGTTGATGGTTGAATCCTGATCGTTGAACCATTGGTTGAAAAGGGCGGGGCTTGTGAAGCAGCGCTTATTGTCACTGGCCCGTAGCTCCCGCTTCAGACTCGGGTTGCGGTTGTCCAGGGCGAAGACCGTCGGATTCACCAGTCCATCGGGCGCAATCCGGTCGAAAACATAGCCGGTATCCGGGCACGAATTGTATTTGTCATTGTTGAAGTCCAGATGCGTGTTGGGCGGATAACCGGTCTGGGATTGGTTCGGCATTTCCCTGAAGTCGCGCAGTTTTCCGCGCAGGATTTGCGTCTGCGGCCCGGTCTGACCCAGGGAGACTCCCATGGCGAGCAAAGCGGCGCCTAGGAATGAAATAATTGAAACGAAGCTTTTGGACTTCACTTTGGATCCTTTTTCAGATGTTTCCAGGATGGGCCTCCCGAACTCGATTAAATATAGGCGAAATGCCCGGATTAGGGTGAAGACATCGCGCGCTTAACAGAAAATCGAAGCGGCAAATCAAGTCAATTCCACTACCGGCCAAATCTTAAATATTCCAGCCGTGAAATCTAAATATTAAGTGGGTGGACTGGCCGTGCGAATTCCAGCAGAACACGGAAAAAATACCGGAAATCGGCGAAAATAGGCAAAAATACTCAACTGTCGGAAGGTCTTACAATGCATGTCCGTTGAGAATAATCCAAGCTTGAGACGGGAAAGGATCGAAGGCTGGTGTTCCATAGGAGAAAACAGCATGGACGGAAAAAGTAGTTCGAGCCAAATTGCCGCGCCGGTGGGATCGGCGTCGGACAGCGTCAATTCGGTGAGAAAACCCCGCCCTTATGGTCACAGTGCGGCTGGGAACACCCAGTTCCTGCGTATCCGCAACCGGCGCGGACCGAAGAAAGCGGCAGTGGCTTGCGGACGAGCGCCGGCGTCTGCCCGCGCGGGAGGCGATGGTGGCAAGGTCGCGCGCGCGGGGCCTCCGCGCTTCCAAAGGGCAAGCGCGGAGGAATGGGGGGAACTACTTCCGCAGGGCGCTTTGCACGGCCGAGCGGATCTCCTTCTTCAGGATCTTCAAATCGATGCTGCTGCCGGAATGCTCCATCGCATCCCGAAGCGTGTTGTTGATGAGGGTCTGATAGGGAATGTGCTTCCGGCTGGATAGGGTCTGGAAGTACTGCAATATGTCGGCATCGAGGCGCAGCGTCTTCTGTACCTTGTTCTCTCGGTAGAACTTCCCGCGTTCCCCTGCGCTGAAATCGTACTCCTTCTTCATCGTGGTCCTCCTGGCAGGTTCATGTACTGCTTGCGTTCCTTCGGCGTGGCTTTGCGGGCCGAAATGAGGCGGATCACCTCTTCCTCCTCGGTATCCCCGTAGGTGTGGACGACGACGACCACAAGCTGGCTACCGGCTTGGCCCACGGTGATCCACCGCTCTTCCCCTTCCGAGTGCGCCTTATCCGGAACGGACAGGGCCAGCGGGTCGCCGAAAACCAGTTGGGCCATCTCGAAGGCGATCCCGTGCTTCTTGCGGTTGTTCTCGTCCTTCTTGGGGTCCCACTCGAAGCGCATAACTTGAGTATAACTACAATGTAGCTACGTGTCCAGCGGAAAGCCAGAGGATCCCGCCGGGGGGTGGGAGGGTGGCTCCCTGGGCAGAAAACGCAGGGTCGTCTACCTTTGAACCTATAAAGACCGTAGCGGCGACCCCGTTCCTGGTGACTCCCTCCGGAGCCTCGTTCACCTTGCCGTTCTTCCTCCTCTTCGCTGTCGTTCAGGGCCAAAAAACCGCGTCCAGCGAAAAATCCGCCAAGGTAACATATGTGTTACCTGAAAGATCCGCTCCAACCTCCGGAACCACGTCTACTTACAACGCCTCCACGCCGGAAAATCGCGACAGACCGTGTGAGATGTGGATCTCTCCCGATGCGGCCAGGTAATTGAACCTAGTAATGGATAGGCATTCCCATCCGCGCCCCCCGGCAGGCCACCTTGCCAGCCCCCAAATGAAATGCGCGGCGCCCCTGCGGACGCCGCGCTTCCTTTCCCAGGATCCTTAGCCGGGCTTACCTGCGAATCACCCCCGTCCGCGTGTACATCACCTCAGACTTCTTGGTCTTCTCCAGGAAGACGAAGGACACCCTCCAAACGTACACGCCGTTGCCCACCATGTTCTTATGGTCGTCCTTCATGTCCCAGACCAGGAAGCTGACCTGGCCCTTGTTGGACGCGCGCCAGGGGTTCTTGTCCTCGCCGTTGCCGCCGTAGGCCTGTTCCATGGACCGGACGAAGTGGCCCAGGTTGTCGAAGATGCGGATCTGGGCCTTGTAGGCGCCGGAAGCCATCACCTGCACCGTGCTGATGTTGTCCGGCATGGGCTGGGGCGTGGCCACCTCGGGCCGGCGTTCCCCGGCCGAGGGATTGTTGAAGTCGCGGGCGATTTCCTGCAGGGAACCCACCGGGTCGTTGGGGTCGAATCCGTAGGGCGGGATCCAGGTGACTTCCCAGGTCTTCCCGTCCGGACCGGAAGGATTGCTCCATACGCCCGTCACCTCGTCGCGGTTCTCGTTGGTGCTGATCACGAACCCGGGGGTGGAGGGATTGAGTCCGGCCACGGGAGGATAGCCGCGGAATTCGCGGATGACCAGCTTCGGATTCTCGCCCGTCAGCTCCACTCCCAGCCGTCCGGGGCGGTTGTCCACCTGGTCCGTATAGCGGCCGTCCGCTTCCAGGAAGATGCAATCCTTGACCAGCGGGGACTGGGTGTCGGGCGAGTTGTCGACGATCACGATCCAGGTCAGCCCGTCGGCGGAGACGGCCGGCTGGTTGAGCATCTTGACCGGGACCGATTCCTTGTAGTCCGCGCAGCCCTTGGAGAAGCGCAGCATGCCGTCGAAGGCGCCGGAGGTCCTGAGCTTTTCCGAGACCGTGATGACCAGGGTGTCCGGATTGAAGCGCTTCTCGGTGGTGGTCACGACATAGCTTTGCAGGTTCGAGGGCCGTTTCACGGCGGTTACCACCACGGGCCCCACGGAATCGGCCAGGGGCGCCTTCTGCCCGCCGAACACGTTGTCATCGGGCAGTAGGCCGTAGGGAGCGGGCTTGGCCGGATCGATGTCCGTGAGATTGGCCCCGAACTGGGACTTGCCGAAGTCGGCGACCACGATGGTGGAATCGGAACCGGCCAGGAAGGAAAGCATGGAGCCTTCCGCCTTGCGCTTGAAGTCTGCGCCTTCCTGGTTCCAGAACACCTCGTCCAGGCCGCCGGGCAGGATGGGGAGCTTGTGGTCGAAGACGAAGTAGGCGTGGTCGGCGCGCCCGTCCTCGTCCTCGTCCTTGACGTAGGCCCGCACGGCCTTGTCGAAGATGGACAGCAGGGCCAGTTTCGCGGTGACCGTTTCCCCCGCGATCCGGGCCTCGCCGTCCACGATCGCCTGGTTGACGCGGTTGGCGACGAGGATGCGCGCTTCCACCACCTTGTTCTCCTTGGCGGGGTCTCCGCTTTGGAACCTGAAGTCCGCCTTGACCGCGAACTTGCCGGTGAATGCGCCGGTTTCGACGGCGCGGAAGGTTTCCTTCTCGCCCTTATCGGTGGTCAGGACCACTTCGATGGTATCGACCTCGTCGCGGGAAGGGCTCTTGCCTTCCACGAAGATCCGGAAATCCTTGTCGGCCGCATCGGACACGGAGGAGATGGGCGAGCCGTCCTTGGAAGAACCGTAGTACAGGCGGGCCAGGCTCTCGTCGCCCCACCGCACGTCGGCGGTGCGGGAGGTTCCGTAGACCGGGTCCGCATACGTCACGGTAAGGATGTCCGCATCCCGGCATGCCAGCAAGGCATCGCTCTTGTCCGCGCCGGTCCCGCCGGATTCGTCCTTCTTCAAGGGGGGCGTGATCGCGTAGGCGCTGCCGTTCCATACCAGGGTCACGCCGGTCACCTTGTCCCCGGACTGCGCGCAGGTCACGTCGGCGTTGATGGACGCGTCGCCGGATTTGGTGAAGAGCTGGTCCCGGATGAGGATCTCGACCCGATCCGTCCGGCGTTCCACGCTTTTGCCCGAGGTGTCGCGGATCACGATTTCCGCGGGCTGGTCGGGATAGGCGATGACCAGGTTGTCCGAAATGCCGGGCGGGGTCGCCGTACCTGAATTGTTGTGCGGCGTCACCGTCGCGATCAGTTCCCCGCGGAAATAGGCTTCCAGGGTATCGTTGCCGTTCTTGGCGGAGGCCTTGTCCGCCAGGGTCAGGGAGCCCTCCCAGATGCCGCGCGTGGCGGTGGAATCCTTCAGGGCCAGGACGACCGA
Source organism: Fibrobacteria bacterium (assembly GCA_035275285.1). Taxonomy (GTDB): domain Bacteria; phylum Fibrobacterota; class Fibrobacteria; order UBA11236; family UBA11236; genus Chersky-265. Next base: position 13,674 of record DATENA010000123.1, read on the forward strand.
TTCCGTGTCCGTCCCCATGGAGGCGCCGGCCTTGCGGTTGGTGAGGCCGAAGTTGACCGTCTGGGTGCGGACGGTGGCGGCGATGCCGGGGTTCCAATCGTCGGAGAAGCGGATGTAGACCTTGCCCTTGGCCGGGCTCCAGACGTCCGAGGCGGGCACCACCTTGCCGGTCTCGTCGATGAATTCCAGGCCGGCGGATTCCTGCACCTGCTCGGCGAAGCCCGCGTCGCCGCGGTAGTCGGTCAGGTAGACCGGGTCCGTGAATACGGCCTTCAATTGGTCCCCGGCCGCGGCCACCTGGATGGTGGCGTCGCCTTGGTTCTTGGGGCCCGTGCCCACGGGAGCTTTCGCGGAGAATACCCCGGGGGTGATCTGCGTGAGGGCGAGGACTTCCTTATCGGCGCTTCCCGCGCCGGAGGTGAGGGTGACGGTGTAGGTCAGGTCGGGATCCTGCGGCCGGGTCTTGACCACGATGAAGATGGTGTCCTGGCCCACCGGGTATTGGGTGATCTTGGCGCCGTTCTCGGTGGCCGAAAAATAGACTTCCGCTTCCACGATGGCGGGCTTGATGAAGACGGTGTCGGCCGCGGAGTCCGCGCCGTTGAAGGGGTTGACCCAACGCACGATCAGGGTGTCGATGCCGGTGGCTTCGAGGGTATCGTTGCCCGCGGATTTGGCGGCGGGATGCTTGAGGGGCATTCCGGCGACGAACTCGATGGCGTTGCCCAGCGAACCCGCGCTCGCCAGGTTGATCGTCTCGGCGTCCCCGGCCTTGCGGGTGGAGGCGTCCGCCTCGGCCGAGGTGAGGTTGTCCTGGGTGGTGACCAGCTTGATGCGCACGGACTTGGCCGCGCCCGTGATCTCGCCGCCGGCGATGGCGCCTCCGTTCTCGTCGAGGATTTCCAGGCGGGACGCCGTGAATTCCTTGGTATAGGTCTGGACCATCACCTTGCTGTCCTTGAAGCCGGGCTTGGCGGCGATGGCTTTGAGGGTGGTGGTGACGCTCACGCGGATGGGCTCGGTGTACACGGGGCTCGATCCCGGCACCGGGGTGGAGCCGTCGAGGGTATAGTAGATGGTCGCGCCGGGAGTGGCGGTGGCGAGGGTGACCAGCTCGCTGGTGATGAACTTGCGGCCCGGCGGATTGGCTTCCGGCCGCGCGGCTTCGTCGATCAGGAGTTCCGTGAGGGTCCCGTAGACCGGATCCAGGTAGCGGACGCGGATCTGGTCGGTGACCAGGCAGGAGAGGATCTTGTCGGACAGGACCGGCACGCCTTCGTTTTTGGCCAGGGTCCCGGTGGGATAGCTTCCCGAAGCGGCCGCGCTTTCCCTGCCGACGAAGGCGGCCACGCTGTCGCCGGACTTGGTGCAGGCGACGCTGATCAGGGCGGAGTCCACGCTGCCTGTGAAGCTCTGGTCTTTCACCGTGAAAATCATGCCCTCGTTCGAAGCGATCGTCGTGTCCATTTTCCAGGCGATGGACGCGGCCGAATCGGGATAGGCGATGACCAGGAAGTCCGAAACCACGGTGGCTTCCGGGTTTCCGCGGTTGTTGTGGGAGTTGACCGTGATGGTGGCTTCCCCGCGGAAACGCGTTTCCGCCCTGTTGTTGGAATCCACGGCGGGGAAGACGTCCGCGAGGTTGATGGAGCCGGTCCAGGTGGCCCGCGACGGGCTGGAGGCGGATTTCAAGGTCAGGGTGATGCGCTCATGGTCCGTCCCGATGGCGGAACCGTACTTGCGGTTCACCAGGGTCAGGGACACCTGCTTGTCGAGATTGGTGACGGAATCGTCGCTGTAGCTGATATAGAGCTTGCCCTTGGAGGGGGACCACACGGAATCGAAGGGGATCCCGGCCGAGTCCGTGAACACCAGGCTCGGGGTTTCTTCCACGCTTTGATCGAAGCCGGCGCTGTTGAAGGCGGTGTCCTCCCTGTCCACGGGATCGACGTACATGACGCGGAACTGGTCCCCGAGGCTGGCCGCCTGGAGCTTGCCGTCCCCTTGGGTCTTGGCCGCGAACTGGTTGATGGGTACGGAGCCGATCAGGGTGTCGGATCCGGGAAAGGTCGGGGTCAGGGTCACGGTCTCCCTGTCGATGCCGTAGCTTTCGGAAGTGACCACCGCCTGGTAGGTGCGCCGCGGATCGGAGGCCTGGTCCTTGACCACGATATAAGCCGTGGTAGCCGTGACGGGATATTGCTTGGTTTCCGCGCCGCCGTTGGTCAGGGAGAACCAGACGCTATCGCGGACGGGCGCGGCCCGCACCACCATGAAGTCGGTGGCGACGTCCTGGGAGTCCCGGGGATGGACCCACTTCACGAGGATGGAGTCCCAGATGTTGGATTCCAGGGTGCCGTTCAGGTTGGTCTTGGCTCCCGTCAGGACCTTGAACGGCTTGTTCCCCGCGAAAACCAGGCTATCCGCATTGCTCGCCAAAGGAGGCGTCAAAACCACGGATTCGGAGTCCAGCTTGAGAGCGGTCCGGGAGGGCACCGTGGCGGTGGTCAAGGGCCCGGGAGCGGTCTTGATCCGGACGCGGTAGGCCGTTTCCGCTTCGGTGAAGTAGGCCGGCCTGCCGCCCGCGGCGTTCTGGATGAGCAAGGTCGATTTGTCATAGCAGGTCATGCCGAATTGCGTGGTCCCGATTTTCTGGGTGGTGCCGGAGGCCGGCAGGTTCGTATTCAGGGTGAACGTGATGGTCTTGGTCTCCAGGGCATTGGAGGTCTTTTCCTTGAAGGTGGTCGAAACCGTAATGGTGTTGCCGGCCAGGGGCCGCAAGCCGACGATGTCGCTCAGTTTCATGAGCCAGCTTCCGTCCTGGGTTTGCAGAGTGAAGTCCGAGGGGGTGCTGGTGGCGGATTGCGAGGGGACCATGCTGGAGTTGGTGACGGTGGCCGTCTGGGGAACGTATTCGAGCAGGACGATGTTCAAGATATGGGCGATCACGGATTTGAGGCTGTCCGCATCGTCGGGCGGGATGAGATAGAACTTTCCGCCGGTGGTGTCCGACATCTTCGACAGGATCAAAGTGTCGGCGCGGGGCCGGCCCAGGAAGATGCCGTAGATGGGCGGGGTGCCGGCCGGAGGCGTGGTGAAGCCGTCCTTGGGCCTGCCGTCGGAAAGGAAGATGATGGCCTTCTTCGGATTGGAGGTGATGGAGGAGGTGGTCAGCCAGGTCTTGGCGGTATCCACGGGAGGACCGTAAGAAGTGCCGCCGCCGCTGGCCGCATTGATGCCCGCGAGGATGGAATCGATGCGGGCCTGGCTGTTGAGCACCTTGGGCCGGACCAGCCGGTCCACCGTCCCGGTGAAGGCCAGGATGCCGGCGGAGGAATTCGGGGCGCGCTGGGCCTGATCTTTGATGCCCAGGTAAAAGGCACGGCCGCGGGTGTTGATGGGATCTCCCGAATATTCCGTGCAACCGGCGTTCGAAACCAGCCTGGGGATGGTGCGGACCACGTTCTGGGCCGTACCGGCGGAATTCCAGGAGGCGAAAGTGGCGGATTGGGCGTGGCGGGCGGTGTTCGAGCAATTCGCGTCGCTCTCGTAGTAGGTCGTATCGCCCGTGGCCGTATTCACGTAGGCCAGGTTCGCCTTCATGCTGCCGGAGTTGTCGTACACGTAGACCAGGTCCACGTTGCCGCCCAACTGCACCGCTCCCTTGCACAGGGAAAGCCCGTCGTTGTCGATGCGGGTGACGTTGGACGGAACGGACACGGACTTCCCGTCGAGCCCGGCAAGGTCGAGGCAGCGCTTGAAGGTCGTGGGGTCGCTCCCGATGGTGGTATCGCGGCCCACCAGATCGCAGCGTTTGGACTGGGCCCGCGCTTCGGCCGCGGCCATCAGGGCGGCCAGGCCGAGCAGGCCGATGCAGGAGGCCAGAGTAACCGGAGGGTTTCCCCGGCCGCGCGAGGAGGGACGGGGCCGGGAGAGGAGAGAGGATGCTATGCGGTGCATGGCGGGCTCCAAGTGGTTCGATCCGGAATTCTGACTGCGGAAAAAGACCCCTAGCAAGGCCGGCCGGACACCGTCCTGCCGGAATTATATCATTCCCGATCGCACCAGGTAGGAATGGTATTTTCCCCAATGCCATTATGGACGCGAGGTTTTTCCAAAACAAGGACTATCGGGGTCCGGCCCGTTGCGGATTGGCCGGAATTTGGGGAGGTGCCGGAAAGCCCCGGGAATCCGCCCCGGAAACGCGCGCCCGCGCGTCTGATCTTCGTAAAGCGATGGGGCGCGGTCTTTTCCGGAAACCGCCGTCGGGGCGGGGCCGGCTTCCCGCCCCGCCGCATTTGGAGGAGCTTGGGTTTTCCCCCGGCCGTCGCTTCCGCGGTACGGCTGCGCGGGGTTACCCCGTTTCCCGGCCCGGGAGGGCGGTTTTTATGACCAGTTTAAATGGTTATTCTGGCGGCTTTCATCCGGCGGCTCTGTCCGGCGGCTTCGTCCGGCGGCTTCGTCCGGCGGCTTGCGCGCTTCTTTCCGGCGCCGCGATCCCGCGGACGGCTTGCGGCGGGGTCTTCCCGCCCGGCGGTGGCGGAGACCACGCGAAACGTTTCCAGGTCCGCGAACCGGGGCCCCCGGATTGTCGCCCCGCGCTCAACTTTCCTATCTTTTCCGGTGAAAGGCAACCTGGAATCGGGTTTCCGTTTCAGACTTGGGATTATGGCCCCGGAAGGATTCGCGTAACATGACGGAATACATCATCATAGGCGTTTTCGCCTTGGTGGGTATCCTCTTCGCGGGAGCCGCCATGGTGTTCTCGCGCCTTGTCGCCCCACGCTTTCCGGATTCCGGCAAGAAGCTGGACGCGTATGAATCCGGGGAAGACGCCATCGGTTCGGCGCGCATCCAGTTCAAAATCGGCTACTATCTGTTCGCCCTGGTTTTCCTCGTTTTCGACGTGGAAGCCGTATTCCTGTTCCCGGTGCTCGGCGTGGTCCGTTCGGCGGACGGCATCGGGTCCCGTCTTTCGCCCCTTTTCATCTGGTGCGAGTTGGCCGTCTTCATCGCCATCCTGGGCTTCGCCCTGTTCTATGCCTGGCGGAAAAAGGTGCTGGAATGGGAATAGGCAAAGGGGAACCGGCCGCTCCGGCGCCGGGACATCACGATCCGGAGGCCCTCTATCTGGCCTCCCTGCTGGGCCAGGCCGGCGGGACCGGCGGTTTGCCCCCCATCCCCGGGGTGGCCGGATCGGGCGGCCTGACCAACGCCGTGGATTGGGTGGTGGGCTGGGCCCGCGCCAATTCCCTCTGGCCCCTGGTTTTCGGCACTTCCTGCTGCGCCATCGAGATGATGGCCACGGGCGCGTCCCATAACGATTGGGCGCGTTTCGGGCTGGAGGTGGCCCGCGCCTCTCCGCGCCAGGCGGATCTCATCATCCTGGCCGGGACCATCGTGGAAAAGATGGGCTCCCGTTTGATCACGCTCTACGAACAGATGCCGGGCCCCAAATACGTGATCGCCATGGGCGCCTGCACCATTTCCGGCGGCCCTTTCTTCTATGACAGCTATTCCGTGGTCAAGGGAGCGGATCGCCTGATCCCCGTGGACGTATACGTGCCCGGCTGCCCGCCGCGGCCGGAGGCCCTGCTGTTCGGCGTGATGAAATTGCAGGAATTGATCCGCAAGGGGGCATGGCGCAACTCCCTGGCCCCGCGCCCCATCAACCGTTCGCCCATCAAGGACGAGATGAGCGAGACCGCCCGGCTCTGGGAGGAGAAGGAGAAGAAGAAGCAGGAGGAGATGAAGGAGGCGCAGGAGCGCTTCAAGGCCGAGAACCCGGACTTCAAGGGCGTGGTCATCAAGCGCGTGGCCGCCCCCAAGTTCGACGAAGTGCCGCGGGTGGTCCGCCCGGCGCGGGGGATGCCCGCCGCGGAAATGTTCGCCCTGCTCGCGGAACGCTTTCCGGCCCTGACCGTGCAGAACGTGGCCGGCGCCGATGCGGAGAAGCTCGCGGCCCTGGGGCCCGAGTACGTCCTGGACGTGGCGGTGGGCCGGGAAGGGTACCTGGACCTGGTTTCCTTCCTGAAAAGCGACGCGCGCCTGCGCATGGATTTCCTGATCGAATTGACCGCCGTGGACTGGAAGGACCGTTTCGACGTGGTGGTGCATCTGCAATCCGTCGAAAAAGGCCACAAGGTCTTCATCCGTTGCGCCCTGCCCCATGACGCCCATCCGGAAATCCCTTCCCTGGCGGCCCTGTACGCGGGCGCGGACTGGCACGAGCGCGAGGCCTACGATTTCTTCGGGATCCGCTTCGCCGGCCATCCCGACCTGCGCCGGCTGTTCCTGGACGACGATTTCCCCGGACATCCCCTGCGCAAGGACTTCGAGGATCCCTCCCGCGTGGTGAAGAGGCCTTACTGATGGCGGCGGGACAAAGCCAGGCCTTGCCCCCGGGCTTCAGCCTGCGGGAGACGCGCGCGGACGGCAGCCAGGAGTATTTCCTCAACATGGGGCCCCAGCATCCCAGCACCCACGGCGTGCTGAAGCTGGTGGTGCGCCTGGACGGCGAAACCGTCGTCGAGGTGGTGCCGCACCTGGGTTTCATCCACCGGGCCATCGAGAAGATGGGGGAGAACGAGACCTTCGTCCAATACATCCATCTCACCGACAGGATGGACTACCTGAGCAGCCACATCAACAACCTGTGCGTGTGCATGGCCATCGAAAAGGCCATGGGCATCGGCGTGCCGGAACGCGGCGAATACATCCGCGTGATGGTCTCGGAGCTGCAGCGCATCCAGTCCCACCTGCTGTGGTGGGGCGCTTTCGGGATGGACCTGGGGGCCGTGAGCGCCTTCCTGTACGGCTTCAAGGAGCGCGAGAAGATCACGGCCCTGTTCGAAGAGCTGTGCGGGGCGCGCCTGACCATGAACTTCTTCCGGCCGGGCGGCTCCAACGCGGACGTGCCGGAGAATTTCATCGCGCGGATCGAGGACGTCCTGGAGGACCTGAAGTTCTCGCTGGACGAGTTCGACGTGCTCATCGGCAAGAACCCCATCATCCGGGAGCGCACCCTGGGCGTCGGCGCGCTTTCCCGGGAGCGGGCCCTCAGCTATGGCTGTTCGGGGCCGGTGGGGCGCGCGTCCGGCATCGAGTTCGACGTGCGCAAGCACGACCCCTATTCCGTCTACGACCGCTTCCGGTTCGACGTGCCCGTGGGCAAGAGCGGGGACTGCTTCGACCGGTACATGGTGCGCATGCGGGAGATGCGGGAGTCCATCCGCATCCTGGAGCAGGCCATGGCGGGCTTCCCGGAAGGACAGTACCGCTCCAAGGAAAAGCCCAATTACAAGGTGCCGGCGGGGAGTTACTACGCCCACGTCGAGACCGCCCGGGGCCTGTACGCCACCTACATGGTCTCCGACAATTCCTTCAAGCCCTACCGCATCAAGAGCCGATCGCCCAACCTCTCCAACCTGGCGGCCCTCAACGAGATGTCCCGGGGCGGGAAAATCGCGGACCTGGTGGCCATCCTGTCCACCCTGGACCTGATCATCCCGGACATCGATCGATGACGGCCATGCAAGAATACGCGGTCAACCATCCCGTCGGCGATCTGGTGCGCAGGCTGCTGCCCGGACCGTGGGCGGCGGTCGCCAACGGCGCCATCGCCGTGGCCGTGATCGCCGGCCTGGTGACCGTGTCCGCCATCTTCCTCATCTGGCTGGAGCGCAAGGTCTGCGCGCATTTCCAGGCCCGCCTCGGCCCCACGCGGGTGGGCCCCATGGGGCTGCTGCAGCCCGTCGCCGATGCCATCAAGCTGCTGATGAAGGAAAACCTCCGCCCCCGGGGCGTGGACGGCCTGGCCTATTTCCTGGCGCCCTTGCTGCCCATCACCGGATCCTTCCTGGTCCTGGCGGTCATGCCCTTCGATCACGATCTCCAGGTGGTGGACCTCGAGGCCGGCGTGGTCTACGTGGTGGCCGTGTCCGGGCTCGGCATCCTGGGCATCCTCATCGGGGGCTGGGGTTCCAACAACAAATATTCCCTGCTCGGTTCCATGCGGTCCGGCGCGCAGCTTTTCTCCTACGAGCTTTCCATGGTCCTGTGCATGCTGTTGATCGTGATGGCGAGCGGCTCCGCCTCGTTGCGGGAGATCGTCCTGGCCCAGCAAGGCACCGTGGCCGATTGGTGGATCTTCAAGCTGCCCGTGGCGGGCTTCCTGGCCTTCGCCTTGTTCATGATCTCTTCCACCGCGGAACTGAACCGCGGCCCCCTGGACCTTTCCGAAGCCGAATCGGAACTGACAGGCGGCTTCCACACCGAATACGCGGGCATCTCCTTCTCCATGTTCTTCCTGGCCGAGTTCGTGAACATGTTCGCGTCCGCGGGGCTCGGAGCCACCTTCTTCCTGGGCGGATTCCTGGCGCCGCGGTTCGGCATCGGCCCGCTGGACGCCGTCCTGGGGTTCGTTCCGGGGGTGATCTGGTTCTTCCTCAAGGCCTATGTCCTCATCTTCCTCTACATGTGGTTCCGCTGGACCTTCCCGCGCCTGCGCATCGATCACCTGCTGTCCCTGGAATGGAAGTTCCTGCTCCCGGTCTCGATGGCGAACCTGCTGCTCGCGGCCACCCTGGTCACCTTCAAACTGATCATCCCCTGAGAACGGAGCGGCCATGACGGAAAAACCCAGCTTGCGGCGATTCATGGGGGATGCCGCGAACCTGTTCAAGGGCATGAACGTCACCTTCCGTTACCTGCGCAATCCCAAGCGGGTGGTGACGCGCGAGTACCCGGAGAACCGGGACACCCTCAAGTTCCCGGAGCGCTTCCGGGGCCAGGTGGTCATGCCCCACGACGCGAACGGCGACCATACCTGCACGGCCTGCACCTTGTGCGAAAAGGCCTGCCCCAACGGAAGCATTTCCATCCTCACCACCAAGAACATCGCCGGCAAACGCGTGCTGGGGGCCTTCGTATACAGGCTGTCCTCCTGCACCCTCTGCAATCTGTGCATCGAGGCCTGCCCCTTCGACGCCATCCACATGGGCCCGGGCTTCGAGATGGCGGCCTACTCGCGCGAGCCGCTGGACCTGATCCTGAACAAGAAGGAAGGGCGCTGACGGTGCGCGATGCCTTCTTCTACGCATTGTGCGCCGCCTTGCTGGGCCTGGCCGGGACCACCGTGCTGGCCCGCAACCTGTTCCGCGCCGCCCTGGCCTTGCTGGGAGTATTGCTGTGCACGGCGGTGCTGTTCCTGCTGCTCCGGGCCGAGATGGTGGCCCTGGTGCAGGTGATGGTGTACATCGGCGGCATCATGATCTTCGTGCTCTACGCGGTGCTTTTGACTTCGGAGCTGGGAGGGCGCATGGCTTCGCCCTCGCCGCTGAAAATGGGCGCCGCCGTGGCGGTCGCGGCCGTGGCGCTGGGATTCCTGGCGGGCCTGGCGATGAAGGCCGGTCCCGGCTTCGCGGCGGGCGCGGTTTCCGCGGGATCCGGAGCCGCCGGCATCGCCTCCATGAAATCCCTGGGCGGGCGTTTGCTCGACACGCGCGGGTTCCTGATCCCCTTCGAGTTGATCTCCGTGCTCCTGTTGGCCGCCATGGTGGGGGCCATCGCCGTGGCCCGTCCGGGCAAGGACGGGAAGGCCGGGAAGCCCGGGAACGGCGCCTCCTCCGGGGATGCCCGGGGTGGAGGCGCGCAGGCCGCGATCTCGGGCGGCGAAGGCGGAGCCGCATGAGCCTGGCCTCCTGCCTGCTGCTCTCCGCGGCCCTGTTCGCCATCGGCGCCTACGGTCTGGTGACGCGCCGGAACCTGATCGCGGCCCTGATGTCGCTGGAGCTGATGGTGAACGCGGCCCTGATCAACTTCGTGGCCTTCGCCCGCTTCGGCGGCACCCACGCGGCGGCCGGGGACGCGGAGGCGGGGAGCCTGTTCGCCCTGTTCGCCGTGGCCGTGACCGCGGCGGAAATGGCCCTGGCCCTGGCCATCGTCATCGCGGTCCATCGCCAGCGCAGGCATCTGGACATCCGGGAACTGGATGGGCTGCATGGGTGAATTGCCGCGCCTGGGCGGGAACGAGGTGGCCTGGAGCGCCTATGGCGTTCTCTTGCTGCCCTTATTCTCCTTCCTGATCAACGGCCTTTGGCTGGGCCGGAAAAGCGCGAAGGCCTCTGCCTGGACCGCGACCGCGTTCATGGGGGCGACCCTGGCGCTCGCCCTCAACGTGGCCCTCCAATACCGGAGCCAGGCGGCTTTAAATGCGGATTGGGGCCGGGGGCCCGCGGTCCTGGCCTTCGAGCATACTTGGATGGCCTTCTCCGCGGGTCCGGGCGCCGGCCTGGCCGCCAAACTGGGATTCTACCTGGACCCGTTCTCGGTGATGATGATCCTGGTCATCGCCTTCATCTCCTTCCTCGTCAACGTCTATTCCGTGGGATATATGAAGGACGATCCGGGGGCGGGGCGCTTTTTCCCGCTGCTGGCCTTCTTCAGCTTCTCCATGCTGGGGCTGGTGGTTTCCAGCAATCTCCTGGCGACCTTCTTCTTCTGGGAGCTGGTGGGCGCGGCCTCCTATCTCCTGATCGGGTTCTGGTACGCCAAGCCGTCGGCGGTGGCGGCGAGCAAGAAGGCTTTCATCCTCACGCGCTTCGCGGACGCTTTCTTCCTGATGGGGCTGCTGGTGGTGGGCCTTTCCGTGGGCAGCTTCGATTTCGTCCGCCTGAACGGCCCCGAGGCGGCCGCGGCGCTGGACCGTACCGTGGGCGCCGGATGGTCCGCTTTCAACCTGCTGACCCTGGGCACGCTGGGCATCTACCTGGGAGCCTGGGGAAAATCCGCCCTGTTCCCTTTCCACGTCTGGCTGCCGGACGCCATGGAAGGCCCCACGCCGGTCTCCTCCCTGATCCATTCCGCCACCATGGTGGTGGCCGGCGTGTATCTCACCGGCCGCCTGTTCCCCTTGTTCTCCGCCGCCGCGCATACCCTGCAGGTGGTGGAGATCACCGGGGCCTTCACGGCGGTCTTCGCGGCCGCCATCGCCTGCACCCAGACGGACCTGAAGCGCATCCTGGCCTTCTCGACCCTGTCCCAATTGGGGTTGATGATGTTCGCCTTGGGAACGGGCCTGCCGGGCTACGGGGCGTCCATGTTCCACGTCTTCACCCATGCCTCCTTCAAGTGCCTGTTGTTCCTTTCGGCCGGCGTGGTGATCCACGCCGTCCACGGCAACGACGTGCGGGACATCCCCGGCGCCGCGCCGGGCGGGCTCCGCAAGGCCTTGCCGCGCACCTATTGGGCCACCCTGATCGCGGTGCTGGCCATCGCCGGGATCTGGCCTTTCTCGGGATTCTTCTCCAAGGAGGAGATCCTGCACGCCGCCTGGGCGCAAAGCCATTACGGCGCCTTCCTGGCGGGCCTGGGCACCGGCGGCCTCACCGCTTTCTACATGGCCCGGTATTTCTTCCTGGTCTTCCACGGGAACCAGGATGCGCACGGCGTCCGCGCACCCGGCTCCGGCAACGGGCATGCGGATTCCCGCGGCCATGCCCATCCCGTCCGCGAGGGGTTCCTGATGACCCTGCCCATCCTGATCCTGGCCGTGCCCAGCGCCCTGATCGGTTTTTTCAGCCGGGGCATGTTCGCGGAAATGGGCCCGCCCGCGGTTTCCGGCCCCGGAGAGGCCGCCGGCGCGGCCGTGCGCGCGGCCGCGG
>DATENA010000124.1:0-59177 GCA_035275285.1 Fibrobacteria bacterium
GGAGGCGGCCTGGACCTGGTTGCCGGCCTCGATGGCCTGGTCGACCTGGGCCAGGGTGGCGAAGGCGTAGCGGAGTTCGATCATGGGCGGCAGATCGCTGTCCTTGGAGCTGAAATCGGCGCGCAGGCCGTCGGTGCCGCCGATGACCACTCCATGGAAAGGCCCCTTGGCCAGCAGCGGACCCAGGTTCAGGCGGATGATCCTGCCCTCGTCCCTCATCCCGACGGCGATGCTGGCCACGGGCGCGTTGGCATCATAAGCAAGTTGCGGGGATCCCACCTGATCTTCCGGTCTGGTGACGGGCGCGGTGAGCGCGAAAACCTTGAGCGTGCCCTGATGGTGGACCGCCGCCGCGAGCAGGGTCAAGGAAGCGCCCGAGGCCAGGGACAAATCGGAGCCGCCCGTCTGGAAGACGATCCAGCCCACCGATTTCCTCCCGGCATAGCCGACTTGCAGCCGCTCATCGGTGTTGCAGTCTTTGCCGCCGTAGACGTCCCCGTCCATGTGCGGGAACAGATGCGTCGCCAGTTCCGCGGCTCCTGCCCGCTTCGCCGGGATGCAGGCCAGGCTCGCCGCCATGGCCGTGAGGATCGTTTTGCGCAGATTCATGATGTTACCCCTCCCAAGATTCTATCGTTGCGGCACGCGCCGGCAGGGCGATTTCCCCCTAGCCTGCCGACGTTCTCGAAGGGTATCGATGAATGCAAGCGGATTCAAGCGCCGTTTCGCTTCTTGCGAACCGGATCAAGAGTTGGAGGTTCCGATCCAAAAACACCGTAACAATAGCTCCAACTTCCGGAAAGCGGAACGTTTCGTGACGGCGATAGGACCGAGAGGAATTTTCGGCGTTGGAGAAAAATGGATCGAACACCTCAAGATTGAAATCCCGGCCCCCGCGCGCTCCCGTCAGCGCACCGCCAGGTTGTCCACGTTCGGCCCGCTCGATCCGATGGTCGTGGCCCGCACCTTGTTCGCGCCCGCGTTCAGGGAGGCCGTGAGGGTCACGGTTCTCCAGGTGGTCCAGGCCCCGGTCCCGGGAAAGGACAAGGACGCGCTCACCACCGCGCCGTTGACGGTGATCCGCAGGGCGCGCGCGGCGGAGGCTCCCAATGCGTACCGGAAGTCCAGGAACCCGGCTCCCGCCTCGGACGCGTTCACCGTCCATTCGATGTAATCGTTGCCGGGGTTCAGGTAGTCCACGAACCCGGTCCCGGTATAGCCGGCATGGTTGCTCGCCGCCACGGCCCCGGACAACGCCGCGGTCTCGGCCTGGTATACGACCGGCGCCACTTCCTGATAGGTGGCGGTCAGGGTCGCCGCCGCGTCCGGAGTGGTCTGGGTATGGATCCGCGCCCCCCCGTCGGACCAGGACGCGAACCGCCAGGTCTTTCCCCCGAGGGCCTGGGGCGAAACCGCTTCGACGGTACGCAGCATGCCCGCGACGCCCGTGAAGGTGAAAGGCGCGGTTTTCGGGGAGCCGTCCAGGTTGAGCCGCAGGCCGGAGGGGACCGAGGCCAGCGTCACGTTCGCCTTGACCGGTCGGATGTCCAGGCTGTCGGTATGCGCCGCCGCCTGCGCGTCTTTCACGGTCAGGTAGATGCGGTACCAGACGTTCGGCGAGGTCTCGCCCTGGACCGGAACGGCGAAGGATCCGGACGTGGATCCGCTGATCGGTCCGGAAGCGGGATGGGAATGGAGGTTGCCGTCATCGTGCCATAGGCGGACTTCCCACGTGAACGCGGAAGCGGGCAGCGTCCCGTCCTCCTGATCGACGCCCGTGCCCGCATAGTTGATGGTCTGGCCGCCCCGGAAGGCCGACCCCGCGGCCGGCGCGGTGATGTCCGCGATGGGAGCGTGGTTGGCGGTCACGGTCAGCACGGCCTCATTGCTCGCGGCGCTGCCGGCGGCATTGCTCACCACGCAGCGGAACCGGGCCCCGTTGTCGGAAGGCCGCGCATTGTTCAAGGCATAGGAGGCGGCGGTGGCGCCGGGGATGTCCGCCATGTTCCGCTGCCACCTGTACGCGAGCGGCGCGGAGCCGGACGCGGCCACCGTGAAGACGGCGCTGCCGCCGACGGTGACGGTCCTGTCCGAGGGCTGCTGGGAGATGACGGGGGCCTGGCTGTTCGTGTAAGCGATCTTGCGGATGGAACCGGATCCGCGGGCGATGTAGTACAAGGCGCCGTCGTTTCCCACCTTGAGGTCCGTGGGGCCGCTGATGCCCCCCGCGAAATCGGAGACCGCTTTGCCGGCGGGGTCGAGGCGCTTGATCCAGCCGCCGCAATAGTCGGCGAAGAAGTAGTCCCCGGAGTAGTCCGGAGGGAAAACGGCGGAGGCGGGATTGTAGAAGGCGCCCCCCGTGACGGCGCAGCCCCCGGCGCTGTGGTCGTATGCGTAGAAGGGGGATTGGAAGTCGGGATCGGTGGTGTTCCCCTCCGTATTCGGCCACCCGTAGTTGGCGCCCTTCCGCATCTCGTCGATTTCCTCCCAGGTATTCTGGCCCACGTCGTTGACGAACAGCCTTCCGGTGCCGGGCTGCACGGCGAACGTGAACGGGTTGCGCAGGCCCAGGGCCCAGATGGCGCGATTGATGCCGCTCGCGGACGCGAAGAAAGGATTGTCGGAAGGGACGCTCCCGTCCGCGTTGATGCGCAGCATCTTGCCCAAAGGCGTGCCCAGGCTTTGCGCATTGGCCCCGTTGGCGTTGTCGCCCACGGCGATGTAGAGCTTGCCGTCCGCCCCGAAATGGATGGCCCCTCCGTTATGGATGATGGCGCTGCTCAGGGTGGGAAGGTCCAATAGGACCGTTTCGCCCGCCGCGGCCACGTCCCCGTTGGCGGTGAACCGGCTCACGCGGTTGTGGGGATCCGCGCTGGAGGTGTAGTAGACGTACACGAAATGGTTGGAGGCGAAGGCCGGATCGAACGCGATCCCCAGGGCGCCCCGCTCTCCGCTGGAGTTCACGCTCAAGGTGACGAAGGGGGCGGCCAGCAAGGCCCCGTTCTTGACGACGCGCATCCGGCCCGCCTGTTCGCTCACGAAGATGCGGCCGTCCGGCGCTATCTCCATCAGGGTGGGATTGGACAGACCGCTTACCACCTGCACGTCCGAAAAGGCGGCGGGCACGGTGGCCAGGGCCGTCGCCAGGGTATTTCCGTCCGCCCCGGTGACGCCGGGAGCCTGCGATTGCAGGCAGCCCGAAACCGCCAGCGCGCCCGCCAAAGCGATGGCGGCCGGCCGAGGCCGGATACTCCGGCTTCCGGCGTTCCCGTTTCGATTGGAGAAGATACGGCAAGATCCCGGAAAGAAGGTATGGAAATGCTTCATGGCTCGCGCCCTCCGGCAATGGGGTTGAAACAGCGCCGCATCGGGCGTCGGCCCGCGCTTTTCCCGGCGTCGGGGGAAGGATGATTTCCCCGGACTCAATTAACTTTTTCACCCGGGCGGGAGAATTTCTTTCGCGAGCTCAGTCGCATTGAAACAAAAAAGCGGGAAGCAAGGAACCTCCCGCGCGCGGACACCGTCACCGTTTCCGTCCGCAATCTGCCCCCGCCGCCCAGGCCCCGCATCATCCAGCCCCTGCCCGGGGACTCCCTGCTGCTGGGCCGCGCATACAACGGCATCCAGTGGGAGATGCCGGACAAAGGCAAGGGCTCCGTCAGCGTGCAGGTTTCCGTGGACAATGGCGAGACCTGGATCCATCTGGCCGATCATTATACCGGCCTGGGGGGATTGCCCATCCTGCCCTGGACCCCGGACAAGGGCCTGGGCGCCTCGTCGCGCTGCCTGATCCAGGTGACCAACGATGCGGACTCCACCATGCGCGCGCGCATGGAAGGCTTTTTCAACCTGATCCAATAGCCTTCCCAGGCCCCGGACCTGCCGGCCGGAGCCCGTCCCGCCCGAATACGACGCCTCTTCGCCTGTACTTCGCCTGTACAAAGCCGGCAAACTCATCTACAATTTGCGCTTGCGCGCGAGCGGGCAGGAGAGCGAAATGGCCGGACAGGGCAGGACCCCGAAAAACAAGGGGAAGGGAAAAACGGAACCGGGAGCGAAGCTCTGGCAGGGACGCTTCCAAGGCGGCATGGCCGCTTCCATGGAAAGGCTCTCCATCAGCCTCTCCTTCGACCGCAAACTCTTCCGCGAGGACATCGAAGGCAGCATGGCCCATGCCCATGGGCTCAAGGCCGCCGGCGTGCTCACGGCCGCGGAACTGGGCAAGATGCTGGCCGGGCTGGAGAAGGTGGGGAAGGATCTGGAAGCCGGCATGGACCTGTTCCAACCCGGCGACGAAGACATCCACATGGCCGTGGAGCGCATCCTCAGCGAGCGCATCGGCGCCCTGGGCAAGAAGCTGCACACCGGCCGCAGCCGCAACGATCAGGTGGCCACGGACCTGAAACTCTACGTGCGCCGGCGGGCCGCGTCCCTGGAAGCCGCCGTGACCGCCCTGCAAACCGCCGTCTACCGCAAGGCCGTGGAATACCGGAAGGCCCTGATGCCCGGATACACCCACGTGCAACAGGCCCAGCCGGTCTACATCGGCCATTACCTGCTGTCCTTTTTCTGGGCCCTGGAGCGGGACAAGGCGCGCTTGCGCCATGCGGCCGCTTCGGCCGCGCAGATGCCCCTGGGGTCCGGCGCCCTGGCCGGTTCCGCCTTCCCCTACAAACGGGAACTGGTGGCCGCCAGGCTGGGCTTCCCGGAGCTCTCGCCCAACAGCATCGACGCCACCGCCCACCGGGACTGGGCCCTGGAATTCCTGGGGGCCGGCGCCATCCTGGGCGCGCTGCTCAGCACCTATGCCGAGGACTTCGTGCTCTGGTCCACCCAGGAGTTCGCCTACATCGAGCTCGGGGAGGCCTACACGTCCGGATCCAGCATGATGCCGCAGAAGAAGAATCCGGATTCCATGGAATTGATCCGCGGGAAGTCCGGGCGCCTGCTGGGGAACTTCACCCGCCTGTTCACGGTGATGAAAGGCCTGCCGCATGCCTACGATCGGGATCTGCAGGAGGACAAGGAACCGGTTTTCGACACCGTGGAGACCCTGGACCTGTGCCTGACCGTGATGGCGGAAGCCGTCGCCTCCCTCAAGTTCCGCGCGGACGAGATCGCGCGCAAGATGCATCCCGGGATGCTGGCCACCGATCTGGCGGATTACCTGGTGGAAAAGGGAATCCCCTTCCGGGACGCGCACCACGTGGTGGGGCGCATGATCGGCAAGGCGGAGGCCGCGAAGATGTCCTTCCTGGAATTGCCGGAATCCGAGTGGGCCGACGTCCCGGACGGCAAAGCCTTCCGCAAGCGTCTGACCTTCGCGTATTCGGCCGAGCGCCGGAACATCCAGGGCGGCACCGGCAGCGGTTCGGTCAAGGCCCAGTTGGCCAAGGCGAAGCGCATTCTAGGCCTTTAGTGCCTTCGGAAAGGCCCTCCAGTCCGTCTTGCCCCGCGGACACGCTCCGGTTTTTCAGCGCAGTCCCGGATCGGTAAAATCCCGGCATCCGGACCTGGTCGGGAGATGTATCGATTAAACACGAACTTGGCCGTTTTTTCCCGAAAAAAAATTTGCCGGGGGTGCATCCGGGAGCGGCTTCCAGATGTCGTACGGACGCTTGGCGAATATTCTTTACAATGGGTTTGAAACAGTAATATCTTAATAGTAGGTTGAAAGAGGCTCCATTGTCCAAGACCAAATGCATAATCATCCTTTCCGAAAAATCTTCCGGTTCCAGCGCCTGCCAAAACCTGATCCATGATTTCACCGGGGCGAAGTTCATTGCCAAGACGCGGCATTTCGAGAACGAAACCTTATACTGGGTCAAAGCCGCGTCAATCCTGGGAATGGAACAATTGAAGGCATTGAACAGTGAAGTCCCTATCCCCCCCCGGAAGGCCCGGAGGGATTTGATCAGGCTTCTCCTCGACAATGCCCCGGGGTTCCTCCCTCCCAAAGACGATCGAGAATTGATTTTCGGAGGATGGAAAAGCCTTTGCGAAAGTCACCAGCCGATTTTCCTCGAAAAATCCCCCCACCATCTCTACCAATGGTCTGCTTTGAATCTCATCATGGAATTCGCCGAAAAACATCCGGAAATCGATTTCCTGGTCATCGGACTGATCCGCAACCCTATGGATACCCTTTACTCGCAGTTCAGCCGTTGGCGCAGCGCTCCGAAGAAGCTCCAGTTCCAATGGATGACAGCCTACCAGAACCTGAGGAAGTTGAAAGGGCTACTTGGCGATAAACTGATGCTGGTCCGGTACGAAGACATGGTGGACTCGCTGGACTGCATGTTACCCATATTCAGGTTCTGCGGCCTCGATCCTGATAAGCTCCCGAAGAGCAGCCTGCATCGGGATGCACTCAGCAAATGGAAAAAGGACAAGCGGTTCGGATTCATCCTGGCGGAACCCGTTAAACAGTTCGCCCGGAGTTTCGGATATACCGACTTCGAACTCGACAATACATCCAATCCGGGATGGCCTTTCTATGAATTCCTGGCGCGGATTTCTTACAAGGCGAAACTCGCCCTTTCCAAAATGTGGTTTTGGCGGCAAAATGGGGGCCGTCATGCCGGCCCGGGCGCAAAGATCCTGAACGGCCCGCCCGGCTTGGCCCGCCTGAAATCCCGCACCAGGCACTCCGCCGCCACGGTCACCGCGGTTTCCATCGTGACCGCCGCAATCCTGACCTGGACCTGATCTTCCTTTCCGTTCTTCCGCCTTCCCGCCTTGATTCCCTGTACGAACCGCTTTCTCCCTCACCCGATTTTCAGGTTGTCGATATCGGTCCCGCCTTTCCTCCGGCCCCGGATAAATGCTATAGTGGGATCAAGACTCCGATTCCTTACAGGCCATGCACGACGATTCCACCGCTCTCCGCGCTTCCAAGGCTTTGCCCTCCGGAATTCCCCCGGATTTCGGCGCCGAACCGCAACCGATACCGCCGGAACCCGGCGAGACCAAGCTGGGCGGCCTTTACGTGGGCCCGCCCGTCATCCGCGGCGCCTTGCTGAACAGCTTCCGGGACGGGATCATGGCCAACGGCATGATCGCCTTGACCGACACCTTCGGGATCGCGGCGGCGGTCGCCTTGCGCGCGTCCTCCATGGGCATCGCCCTGCTGAGCTCCCTGCCCCAGTTGATCGGCTCCATCGGGCAGTTCCTGTTCCCGGCCTGGGCCGATCCCGGGAAAGGCCGCAAACACTACGTGCTCCGGGGCGTGCGGGGGCAGGCGCTGTTCCTGTTCCTGGCGGGATTCGCGGGCTGGCTTCCGGGCGCCTGGGCGCCGTGGGCCTATATCGCGCTCTTCGCCTCCGCCTCCATCAGCAACACTCTCACCGGACCCTTCTGGGTGGCCTGGATGGGCGATCTCATGCCGGGTTCGGCGCGGGGGCGGCATTTCGCCTGGCGCAGCGTGTTCTTCTCCTGGATGTACCTCTCCTGTTCGCTCACGGCCGGCATCGTCTCGCGCCGGTACGACGCCCATAACGCTCCGTGGCTGCTCTTCGCCTGCATCTTCGCCACCGCCGCCGCCCTGCGCGGCGTCTCTTATCTTTTCCTGACGCGCCAGTACGAACCCGCGTCCTCCGCCCACGAGGCCTTTTCCCCTTTGAGCTTCCGGCCGGGCCGGGATTTCCTGATCTATTGCCTGGCGACCGGCCTGTTCCAGGGCGCGGCCTCCATGTCGGGCCCTTTCTTCAGCGTGTGGTACTTGCGCGATCTGCATTTCTCCTACCTGTTCCTGTCCCTCTGCCTGTCCCTGACGGTGTTCGGCTCCATCGCCTTCGCGGGCTTCTGGGGACACCTCGCGGACAGGCTGGGGACCAGCCGGGTCCTGTGGATCAGCGGCCTGCTCGCGGCGACCATCCCGTTCATCTACCTGTTCACCGGCAGCCCCTGGGTCATCTGGGCCGGGTGCTTCTACAGCGGGGCCACCTGGGGCGGCTACAATCTGGCCAACTTCAACCATATGCTCAACGCCACCGACTCGCGCCACCGCAGCCATTACATCGCCTTCTCCTCCCTGGTGCTGGGGCTGATCGGCTGCGCCTTCTCCCTGGCGGGGGGATTCCTGGCCACGCGCCTTCCCGTCCTGTTCGGGTGGCGCCTGCAGAGCCTGTTCCTCCTCTCCGGGATCCTGCGCGTCGGGATTTTCCTGGCCTTCTTCGGCCGGTTCCGGGAATACCGGAAATCGCTCCCGAAATCCTCGCCGGAAGACATTTACATGGAGCTCCCCGGCTTCCGCATGGGCGCGGGGCTCGTCCGCACCGTTTTCCGCGGCTTCCGCGGCGCCTGACGGCCGCGGCATCTGACGGCCGGTTTTCGAATAAGTAAATTTCCCTCCGGTCCAATCACGAGGAAAGCGCCATGGAACTCGATCCGCAAGCCGTCAAACTGAACGATGCCATCCGGGGCGCCAATCCGGCTTTGCTGGACATGCTGTCCGCCAAGGGCAAGGCCATCTTCTTCCCCAAGCTCGGCATCCTGGCCCAGTCGGCGGAAGCCAACGGCAAGGAGATCAACGCCACCATCGGCATCGCCCTGGAAGACGACGGTTCTCCCGTGGCCCTCCCGAGCATTTCCAAGAACCTGAACCTCCCGGCCGGCGACGCTTATCCGTACGCCCCCAGCCCCGGCCGCGCGGACATCCGCAAAATCTGGAAGGGTATGATCGAGAAGAAGAATCCCGGACTCGCGGGCAAACCCTTCAGCAACCCCGTCGTCACCGCCGCGCTCACCCACGGCCTCAGCATGGCCGGCTACCTGTTCTGCGACGAAGGCGATACCGTCATCCTCCCGGATCTGTTCTGGGAGAACTACGGCCTCGTCTTCACCAATGCCTTCGGCGCCGCGCTGGACACCTTCCCCACCTACACCGAAAAGGGAGCGGGAGACCCGGAATCGGGCCGCTTCAACACCGCCGGCCTCAAAGCCAAGCTGGAAGCGCCTTCCAAGGGCGGCAAGAAGATCGTGCTCCTGAACTTCCCCAACAACCCCTCCGGCTACACGCCCTACCCGGCCGAGGTCAAGGAAATCGTCGCCGCCGTAAACGCCGCCGCCCGGCGCGGCGACAAGGTGGTGGTGCTTATCGACGACGCCTACTTCGGCCTGGTCTTCGAGGACGGCGTGTACAAGCAGTCCATCTTCTGCGATCTGGCCGACCTGCATCCCAACGTGCTGGCGGTCAAGATCGACGGCGCCACCAAAGAAGACTATGCTTGGGGTTTCCGCGTCGGGTTCCTCACTTACGGCGTCAAGGGCGGCACCCCCGCCTTGTACGAGGCCCTGGAAGCCAAGACCGGCGGCGCCATCCGCGGCAACATCTCCAACTCTTCCAACCCGGCGCAATCGCTGCTGGTGCGGTCCTGGTCCGCGGGCGAATACGAGTCCGAGAAAAAGCAGAAGTTCGATCTGCTCAAGAAACGGTACGAAGAAGTGAAGGCCATCCTGGCGGCGCATCCGGAATACGAAGAACAGTTCACGGCGCTGCCCTTCAACTCCGGCTACTTCATGTGCATCAAGCCCAAGGCGGATCCGGAGCTGTTGCGCCAGAAGCTGCTGAAGGATTATTCCACCGGCACCATCAACTTCGGCGGCATCCTGCGCCTGGCGTTCTCGGCCACGCCCACCGCAAAGCTGGCGAAATTGTTCGAGAACGTGTTCAAGGCTTCGAAAGAGCTGGCGGCAGGTTAAAGGCCGGGAGGCAAAAGCGGCGGGAACCGCCTCAAAGGGTCCCGAACTCCCCGGGGCCGGAATCCCCCAGGTAACCGGGAAGTTTCCTGGCCTCGCCCGCCAGGTTCTCCGAGACCAGGAACTCCTGGAGGTCCAGGGTGCTCCGGATGCCCACCACGCGGGCCCCGGCCTTGCCTTCCGGCCGGTCGCGGAACACGTGATCGATGGCGGCCCGCATGGCTTCGGCCTCGTCGGCCAGGACCAGGGGCATGCGGCCCCGTTCCAGGAAACCGCTGGCCAATACGTTCCTGGCCGTCAGCGCGAAATCCACCTTATCGGCCAGGCGGCGCAGGGCGATGTCGGCCAGGCCCATCCCCAAGGCATTGCCGTGGGTCGCTTCGGTCAGGTCGCAGACCACTATGGCCTTGACCCGGGGCGAATCCGGCTCCGGCTTGCCGGGAATGCGCAGGCGCCCGATGACGTTCGTGTCCATGCCCGTGCCGCTGATATTCTTGCCCATGTGCTCCACCATCAGCACGTCCACGTCCGCGAAGGGCAGGCCCGGGGCCAGGCTGCGCGCCAGCTCCAGCAATTCCCGTTCTCCCGCCTCCAGCTCCGCCGCGGAAAGGCCCTTGAGCGCCACGGGCCGGTGGGTGCCGTCCTCCACCACGCCGAAGCCCGCCAGGAACGGGACCTTGGCCAGCAGCACGCGGGCCACCTGGGGCATGTCGTCCCGCAGCCCGTCCGGACCGCGGCTGTGCAGGAGGGTGGCGGCCCGCTCCTTGCCCATGCCGATGGCCAGCATCTTGTGCAGGCCGCTCTCCAAAGGACCATGGAAACTGGTGTGCATCTTGACGCGGTTCACCAGCATCACGCCGTCGGCCGCGGCGGCCAGGGCGTCGAAATGGGCGGGCAGCCCCGCGGCGGTCGCGCCCAGGACCACCGTGTCCATGGTGGCTTCCAGGGGGCAGCCCATGTCCGCTTCCGTGATCCCGAGGGAGGCCAGCACTTCCAATTGGCCTTCCGCGGTGGCGCCTCCGTGGCTGCCCATGGCGGGGACGATGAAGGGCGAGGCGCCCGCGGCCTTGACCCGCTCCACCACGCGCCGCACCATGGGCTGCAAATCGGTGATGCCGCGGCTGCCCACCCCGATGGCGATGCGCTTGCCGGCGGCCCCCTTTGCCTTGCCCGCGTTGGGGGCGCCCAGGGCCGCGTCCAATCCCAGGCGATCCCACTCCGCGTCGACGGCGGCGACGACGTCTATGGGGGGCAGGCCTTGCAGGCTGCGCTTCACCCGGTGGAAACGGGGCAATCCGGTGGTATCCATGCTGGCTTTCCGCTTTTAGCCAAATATATCATTTGCGCGGGTCCGGTCCGATGCCCACCGGGACTTTGCGCAGGAATCGCCGTCCGCCTGCGCGGGGCGCGCAGGTTTTTGCGCAGTCCACCGCGGCCATCGCTCGCGGATTGTGGTACGCCGATTGCTAAATTGCACCGGGTAAAGGAACCCGCCATGACCCATTCCCCGATCCGAAACCTCCCGGCCCTGCTCCTCCTCACCGCCGCCGCCTTGGCGGCGGGTTCCCGGGCCGATTCCGGTTACCTGGACGCCGATCGCTTCGCCTTGGGACTGAACTATACGGGCATTACCTATCATCCCGGCGGCGGCGAGAACGAAGAGCATTATAAGCGCTCCTTCGACGACGGCGATTATTGGGTCCTGCTGGTCGGCTTCCAGGCCGATGCCGACTACAAACTGCACCGCTTCCTGTACGTCCGGACCGCCGCCTCGTTCTACAAGGACTGCGCCGACCTCTGGGCCGGCTATTACCATCTGGGGATCCGCGCCAACTGGGACGCCACCGAAAGGCTTTCCGCGCGCATCGGCATCGGACCCACCTACCTGTGGCGCCAGAATTGGCTGGGCAAGGTCAAAGGCTATACCAAGGACAGCTTCTTCGGGCCCGCCAAGGGCGGGAACTACCAGGGCGCGTTCATCTGGTACGGAGGGGACGTCGACGTGGAGTGGAAGGCCTGGGACAAGGTCTCCCTGGTGTACAGCGTGATCCCCGGCTACCCGGAAGTGATCCAGAACAGCGTGGGAGCGCGCTACAACTTCTGAGGCCGCCGGGAACGAAGCCTGACGGACTTCCGGGGCTCAGCCTTGGTCGAGGAAATCCCGGACGATCTCCCAGTCCCGGGTCTTTTCCACCTTTTCGCCCGCGGGCAGGTCCGGCGGCAGCACGGGGGGCTCCAGCAGGGCGCAGTCCCCGGACACGCAATTGCCGTTCTGGAACCGGGCCTCCCTGGGCCGGGAGGCGTCCGCCTTGTCCCAGACCTGCGCGGTGCCCGCCAGCTTGTCGTCCTTGTACGCGACGACCATCCAGGGGTGGCCGTCCTTGAAGGAAAGCCGCCAGATGCCGGTTTTCTTCCCCTCGTCGTAGCTCTTCTGCCATTTCACCGCGCCGTTCTCGTACCAGGCCTGCGCGGAACCGTCCCGCTTGCCTTCCTTCCAAATCACGCTTTCGCTGGTGGATCCGCTCCAGAAGAATTTCTTGTGGACGCCCTGGGCCACGCTGTCCCCGTTCGGCTTGCGGTAGAAGGTCCAATCCTCCTTCACGCTTTTGCCGTTGGGATAGGTGACGGAGCGGCGTTCCAGTTTCACGTCTTCGCCGCAGGCGGCGAGCAGCGCGGCGATGGGAAAGGCGATGGAGAGCAGTACCCTCATTTGGACTCCTTTGAGTGACGATTGGATTTACGGATCGGATGCATCCTTCGCCCCGCTCAGGGCCCGGCCAGGCTTTTGTCGATCATCTCCTTGAAAATGCGGGTCTGGAGCAGGCTGTCCTTGGCCGAAGGCACCGGATCCCGCGCCCGCAGCCGCGTGACCACGTGCAGGCGCGAATCCAGCATTTCCACTTCGATATGGCCGCCGTCCGATTTCCGCATCCCTTTGTAGATGAGCAGGGCGCCGATGGGATCCGCGCTGCGATCCCTTTTGGATTTGTACACCTTGGCCTTGGTGTTCCGGGGCAGCTCGAATCCGGATTCCAGGTGGTTCTTCACCCGGTTGACCAGTTCGTACAGTTGCTTCAGATCCTCCTGGGGCTGGTTCACGTAGAAATGCCGCTCTTCCTCGGGCGATTGGCGGTTGGGGCTGTTTCCCAGGATGGGGCCGACCAGGTTGATGAGGGAAAGCAGTTTGGCGGAAGGCACCACGATGGGATCGATCATGAAGATCCATTTGGGCGCCTGCCCGGCTCCCAGCCATCCGTCGGCGATGAATTGCATCAGCAGGGCGCATCCCGTGGACGCGCACGCGAAGCTGATGTTCTTGTAGCCTTGCTTGACCAGGGTATCGTACTCGGTCACGATGGGTTTCCCCCAATCCTTCCACGAGCTGGCCCGGAAGGCGTCCAGGTTGGTGCCATGGCCTCCCATGAGCACCAGGGAGACCAGGGTGTTATGGGTGGTATCGTAGCCGGGCAGGGTGTCTTCGGCGAACTCCTTGAACTCCTGCCATTCGAAGGTGCTGGCGGCGAATCCGTGCACGGCGATGAGGACGTTTTTCACCGCTTTTTCCGAATCGGAGAGCGCAGGGACGCGATGGGAAACCAGGCAGGTCTTGTTGGAATCGTCCGAGCAGGGATCCGGAAACTGGCCGCTGTCCATCCAGAAGCCCTTTTGGCATTCCAAATCGCATTCGGCCTCGTTGATGGCGCAGGCTGCCAGGGCCAACAGGGCGAGACCGGCGCAGGTCCAGGCGGTTTTGGCGGTCAGGCTCATAGCATCATCCAAAGTCCCAGGCCGAACACGCCGGGCTGCATCAAGGTGGTCTGCTCGGGCACGATGAAGTTATATCCGAAATGGTAGAACAGGCCGTATTCCCCCTGGAACATGTTGATGGCGAAACCCACCTGGGCGGCGGCGATCCAACTGTCGTTGTCGGCGAAGTCCATGAAGGCGTATTCCAGATCGTAGCGCATGTACCCCAGGTCCACCTGGACGGAGGGATCGAAAAGCCCGTTCCGGTTGAAGTGCCAGACCGGCGAGAACAGGAAATAATCCTGCTTGAGGACGTTGGGCCGGAAAGCCTGCTCCAGGCGGCTGGTCAGGTAGGCCCCCTTCAATTGCAGGCGATGGGAACCCAGATAATAGTTGGAATAGCCGATTTCCGGCCCCAGGACCCAATCCTGCCCCGGTTCGAAGTCATAGAAGCCCTGGGCCCGCATTCCGACGCTCCAAAGGCCTTCTTCGGCGGCGGCCAGGGCGGAAAACCCCAGGATGGCCAAGCCGATTCGGCTCCATTTTCCAGATAACCCTTTTCCCAGGATGCCCTCGCTTTATTACTTTTACGTCGGAAGCGACGCCGGGAAAGCTAGAAATCCAGTATGACCTTTAAAATGGAAGAGCGGCTGTGGATTACGGCCCAATACCTGGCCCGGGAATCGGGCATGGAGTATTCCGTCCCTTGCGCCACCGTGGTCAGGGACATGGTCCGGGCCGGGACCCGCAATATGGTCCGGGAGAAGCGCACCTCGGAACATGACTTCGAGGAAGCCGACGCCAATCTGTCGCGCCTGGTTTCCAAGATGGTGGAAGAAAACCGCACCTTCCCCAATCCACGCGCCTCGCTTCCCGGTCCCGTCCTCATCCGCGAGGCCGCCTTCGTCAAGGCCAAAGAGATTTGCCCGCTCTGGCCTTTCTGCTGACCCGCGTTCCCCCCGCCCTCCACGGCCATCGCCTGCCGGTACCTTGAGGCCGGAAGGCGCGCTTCGCTTACAAACTGAAGCGGGGATTTCCGGCGTTCCGGCTTTTGCGGTTACTCCGCGCCGCGGCCCTGTCGTCTAAAGCGGACCAAGCGCGGCCCCCCCCTCTTCCGGACATGTTTCCGGAAAGCGCGCCGGAGAAAGTGGATTGAAATGGAACTGGCGCGATTCGGAAACGGCGGATACCCATCCTTTTTCCCGGTCCGTTTTTTTTATTCCCGGCACGTGATCGGCATCACGGACATGGGCCGGCGAAAAAGTGATTTTGATCTCTCGACGGGCGTGATGAAGGCCGCAAGCAAGCGGACCGCGACCGGAGCGAAAGGGGAGATGGATATGCAACCAAGTTCCGCGGTATCGGCGCTGAAACGGACCCTGGACATCGCGGTAGGGCTGGCCGGCACCGCGGCGTTCCTGATCGCCTATCCCATTCTCGCCCTGCTCATCAAACTCGAGTCGCCCGGCGCCGCCCTGTACCGGCAGTCCCGGGTCGGGCTGGACAAGCGCGCCGGGGGCCGCCGCGGGGATTCGCGCCGCGTCACCGACGTGGGCGGCAAGCCCTTCACCATCTGCAAGTTCCGCACCATGCGCAGCGATGCCGAGAAGAACGGCCCCCAGCTCTGCGTCAAGGGCGGCGACCCGCGCGTCACCCGCCTGGGCCGCATCCTGCGCGCCACCCACCTGGACGAACTGCCCCAGTTCTGGAACGTGCTCAAGGGCGAGATGAGCTTCATCGGCCCCAGGCCGGAACGCCCCCATTTCACCGTGCGCTATTTCCGGGAGATCCCGGACTACCGCGAGCGCACCCGCTACGTCAAGCCCGGCATCACCGGCCTGTCGCAAATCGTGCTCGGCTACGACGACTCCCTGGAAAGCGTGAAGCGGAAGACCCATTTCGACCTCGCCTACCGGGCCTCCCTGTCCAGCCCGGCCACGTGGATCCGGATGGAGTTCTGGGTGCTCTGCAACACCGTGCGCTACCTGGTCCGGCGCGGACCGCTCACGGAATCCGCCTGCCTGCCCGGCCTGGCCGAACTCAATTCGGAGAATCCCGGCCGTCCCCGCATGGCCCTGGTGCGGCATCGCGGCACCCTCAAACCCACCCTGGTGCTGGCCAAGTCCAGCGAACCCTCCCCGGAGCGTTCCGCGCCCGCGGTCTCCAATTTCTTCACCGTGGACGTGGAATGCTGGTTCCACGCCCACAACCTCCACGTGCCCCGGTCCGCCTGGGACGGCTCCCGCACCCGCGTGGTCGGGAACGTGCGCCGCATCCTGGGCCTGCTCGCCGCCCACAACGCCACCGCCACTTTCTTCGTGCTGGGCTGGGTCGCCGAGAAATTCCCGGAAGTGGTCCGGATGATAGATATCGCCGGCCACGAGATCGGCACGCACGGCTACCACCACGAGAAGGTGACCGACATGACCCGGTACGAGTTCGAGAAGGACCTGGACATGTCCCTGAATACCCTGGCCCGCTATACCGGCCAGAAGATCATCGGGCACCGGGCCTCCAACTTCAGCATCGTCGAATCCACCCTGTGGGCCCTGGAAACCATGTCGCGCTACGGCATCGAGTACGATTCGAGCATTTTCCCGGTCAAGCGCAAGCGCTACGGCATTCCGGCCTATCCCAACCGCCTGCCCCACCGCATCGATCTGGGAGGCGGCGCCTCCATCAAGGAGATCCCGCTCTCCGTGGCAGACATAGGCGGCAAGGCCCTTCCCATTTCCGGGGGCGGGTACCTGCGCCTGTACCCCCATGCCGTGACCGATCTCTACATCCGCCGGCAGAACCGGCAAGGCCGTCCCGCCATGCTGTATTTCCATCCCTGGGAACTGGACGTGGATCAGCAGCGCATCCGCACGGGCATGCTGGAATCCTTCCAGCATTACGTGAACCTGGACACCACCGAATGGAAACTGGACAAGCTGCTGGAACGGCACCGCTTCACGTCCGTGAAAGAGAACCTGGAAAGCGGGGCCGTCAAGGCCATGCTGGCCGGGAACCCCGTCGATGCGCGCCTCGCGCGCGCCGCGGCCCCGGCCTTGTCCGGACCGGCGGCGGCGGAAGCCTCCGCCTCAAAGCCCAAGACGGTGCGATCGTCCTCCCCGGAAGGATTGCTGGCCGCTTGAAATAAACGCTATCTTTCCCGGGGCCGGGCAGCCGGCCCGGAACCATGGGAATCCCTCTCGAATTCATCGTCTTCGGCCTCGTGCTCCTGGGCGTGGCTGTTTTCCACGATCATCCCCTGACCATTTCCCTGGCGGGCCTGGGCATGGTCCTGATCCTCAAGCTCTCCTCGCCGGGCTTCCTCCTGGTCCACCACCTGCGCGAAGAGGCCGTCTTGCTGGCCAACCTCATCGGCCTGCTGCTCGGGTTCGCGGCCCTGTCCCGGATCTTCGAGGACTCGCGGCTTCCCTTGCTCGCGCCCCGCATCCTGCCCGACGATTGGAAAGGCCCGCTGGTGCTGCTCTTCCTGGTGTTCCTGCTTTCCTCTTTCCTGGACAACATCGCCGCGGCGCTGGTGGGGGGAACGGTGGCCGCGACGGTTTTCCGGGGGCGCGTGCAGGTGGGGTACCTGGCCGCCATCGTGGCTGCGAGCAATGCGGGCGGGGCCGGAAGCGTGCTCGGGGACACCACCACCACCATGCTATGGCTCTCCGGGGTACCCGCGGGCCACATGCTGGAAGCCTTCGTGGGCGCGGGAACGGCCTTGATCTGCTTCGGGGTCCCCGCTTCCCTGAGGCAGCACCGCCACCAGCCCATCGCGGCGGATCCCGCGGGCGCGGTCCGGGTGGATTGGCGGCGCGTG
Source organism: Fibrobacteria bacterium (assembly GCA_035275285.1). GTDB lineage: Bacteria > Fibrobacterota > Fibrobacteria > UBA11236 > UBA11236 > Chersky-265. Next base: position 17,264 of record DATENA010000124.1, read on the forward strand.
GCGGCGGCGGCCACGGTGTTGGCCGGAGCCGTGGCCGCCAACCTGGCCCTGGATTTCCCGGCCGCGGGAGTCTGGGCCGCCCTGTTGCTCTGGGCCCCTTTCGTAAGGCCCCCGTGGCGCGTGCTGCCCCAGGCGGCGCGCGGCGCGGTTTTCCTGGCTTCGCTGGTCCTGCTCGCGTCCCTGATGCCGGTGGAAAGGCTTCCCGCCGCTTCCTGGCCGGCCACCTTGGCCCTGGGCTTCGTTTCCGCGTTTTTCGACAACATCCCTCTCACCAAGCTGGCGCTCGATCAGGGCGGATACGATTGGGGCATGCTGTCTTATGCCGTCGGGTTCGGCGGATCCATGCTCTGGTTCGGATCCTCGGCGGGGGTGGCCCTTTCCGGCGGCTTTCCCGCCATGCGCTCGGTGGGCCGCGGAGTCCGGGAAGGGTGGTATATCGCGCCGGCCTACGTGGCGGGATTCCTGGCGATGCTCGTCTTGCTGGGGTGGCATCCGGATCCTCTGCCTTGATTCCCGCTCCCGTCCCGAGAGCCGCCGGAAGGCCCGGGCCGGTGCCCGACCTAATCCGCTTTGAGCGATTCTCCCGCGAACACCACGGCGAGCCAGACCCTTTCCAGGGGAACGCCCGCGGAGGTATAGGCGGAGCGGACGGATTCCGCGTCCGCGGCCTCGAATTCGCAGATCATGCGGCGGCGGTCCTCCGAATAATACGAACGGATCCAATGGGAGCCGGTCTTTTCCAGGCTGCGGTCTATTTCCTTGGCGCCGCGGTTCTCCTCTTCCTCGGTGAACGGCTTTTCGAAAGAGCTCTCGGCGATGACGTGTGCCATGATTTCCCTCCGTATCCCTAAAATAAAATCCTCCCGGGAGAGGATGAAAGGGAATGCGATCAATTCCGTTCTTCCAACTCGGAATACTCTTCCTTGTATTCTTCGATTTCCTCCCCGATGGATTCGGCGTCCTCTCTGGAAAGGACCGCCTTCGCTTTCCTGAACAGTTCCTCTTCCTCCTCCTTCACGTGATGCTCCACGTTCTCCCGCAATACCGTGAGCTTGGCCGCCCATTCTTCGGTGCCTTTGTCGTCCTCGTCGAGCTCGGCCAGCAGGGTCTTCACCACTTTGTGCTCCTCGAGGGCCTCCAGGGTCAGCTCATGCGTTTCCTTGGGCGGCTCCAACCGGGGATAGAAGAATCGCTCCTCCGCTTCCGCATGCAGCGTCAATTCCATCTTCAGGTTGGCGAACAGATGTTCGCGGGTCTTCACCGCCCTCTCGGTGGTGTCTTCCAGCTCCTTGAACAGGGATTTGACCTTGATGTGATCCTCGTGAAGCAGCTTGTAAACGTCCATGATATACCCTCCTCTTTCCAGGAATAAACGTATTGGAACGGAGCGTGGGAACATTTCCGGTCCGGAACGGAAATCCGCCCGGGGAAAGCCCGCCCGCGCGTAAAATCGCCGGAAACGGGGGATCTGTTTAAGTCCCGGCCTTCACCGGGCAGCGCGGGGAGGGCGGCATTATATTTCCGACTCGCATCCAGGAGGAATCATGGGAATCCCGACGAGAACGGCCGCCTTGTGCCTGTTTTCCGTTTTCCACTTCGTATCCGCCGGGGCCGCCCAGACGGTGGTGGCCACGGACGAGACCCTCAAGACCCAGCTGGTGGAGTTGACCGGTTGGAACATGGGGAACGCCGCCGATCCGGACAAGGACCTCTTTCCCGCTCCCCTCTTCGCGTGCGGCAAGGCCGTTTCGCTTTCCGTCACCATCCTTTCCGATCCCACCGCGAACGGAAAACCCTACGTGGACAATTTCGTCCGCATGAACCGGCTGCGCGACCTGAAGAACGAGCGGGGCGGGTCGATGGAGATCCAATGCTTCCAGGACAATCCCAGCTGGCTGGAGATCAGCCTGAAGCAGCATCATTACGATCCGGGCCAGACGTCCTATTTCATCACCGCCACCCTGCAATCGCGTTCTTACCGTTTCGAATCGCTCACGGCGCGGCGCGGCTGGATCAAAATCGAATACTATCCCTGAATTCCGCGGAGGAGAGACCATGAACGGCCCGGAAATCCTGAAACGCGCCTCCGTCCTGGCCTTTGCGGCGGCATGCGCCGGACTGCATCCCGCCCGGGGCCAGGCGATGAATACCTATTGGGCCAAGATAGGCGGCTGGGACATGTCGAGCTCGGCCACCAAAACGGTGAACCTGGGCGGCATCGAACCGGCCAACATCGTCGCCATCACCGTGATCATCCATACGGATCCGGTGACGATTGGCGGCTCGCCCCGGGTGGAAGCGGACCGGCTGGACCGCACGGGCTTCGGAGAAGTGGGCCAGACGGTGACCCCGTCCAATTACATGGGCCGGGGAGGCAGTTTCGAAGTGACGGCGCTCTCGTCCGTCACCCTCTACCGGGGTTCGGATCTGCAGGGCTGCGGCGCCAGTTGCCAGCATAACCGGTTCCTGCAAGGATTGCATTCCGGTTCGACCGGGAACCGGGGATGGGTCCGGGTGGATTACGTGGGGACTCCCGTGAACGCTTCGCAACCCTATGCCATCAAGACCAAGGTGCTGACCATCGGCTCCTGGAACGTGGCCGGCGCGACCAACAAGGACGTGAACTTCGCCAATTTCGGCTACCCGGTGAACCGCGTCGCCTCGTTCCAGGCCACCCTGGTCTCCGATGATCAGATAGTGGTCTCGGACATCATCCGCACCGGGCCCTCCGGCAGCTTCGGCGGCATCGCGGTCCTGACCGACAAGGTCTCCCCTCCCCTGGCCGTCCTCCGCCGCGGACCTTACAGCGACTATTTCAACGGCGCATGGAGTTGGAACTTCGACGGTACGCAGAACCGCGGGTTCATCAAGGCCGACTACCTCGCCGCCGAATGCAACGAGGGATCCGGCTATACCCGTTCCTTCATCGGCTTCGCGGCCGACGGCGGCGACTGCCACGGCAATAACGGATCGGGCGCGGCCGCCGTGCACGTGATCCAGACCCAAGGCGGCGACATCTGGAGCACGGCGGACAAGTTCGCTTTCGCGAACAAGCCGAAGACCGGCTCCGATCTGACCATCAAGGCGCGCGTGGACAAGATCGAGAACACCAACACCTGGGCCCGGGCCGGCATCATGTTGCGGGCGAGCCTCGCCGCCAACTCGCGCCACGTGGCCATGGTCGTAACCCCCAAACCGGCTTCCGGCAGCGGGAACGGGATAGGGTTCACCGTGCGGACCTCCGACGGCGGGGCGACCCTCGAGACGTCGCCGAACACCCTGAGCGCCCCGTATTGGGTGCTCCTCCAGAAGACCGGCAGCACGTTCAAGGGATACGTTTCCGCCTCGGGAACGGGCGATCCCGTCTCCAATCCCTCGGCCTGGACCCAGGTGGGCGCGGCGGCCACGGTGGCGTTCCCTGCCACCTATTACGCGGGACTGTGCCAGACGGCGGGCAACAATACGCCCGCGCGCTACAATACTTCGGTATACAGCGGTTTGAATTTCTGACGATCCGGCGCGCGGGCGCAAGCCGGTGCCACAGGCCGGCGAACGAGCCCTACGGGCCAGCGAACGGGCCCGTAGGGCCCGCGGGACCGGTCACCCGGTAGCGGATCGGCATGAGCAGATTGCCGCAATGGCCGCAAGCCCTCTCCCCCCGGCCGGCGGCGTTGCCGCAGCGGGGACAGACCGGATCGGAAGACCCTGGGGCGCCGGCCCGCTGGGAGGGTCCGCCGGACCGGAACGATCCCCGGGCGAATCCGGCTCGCGCTTGCGATGGCCGATGGCGGGCGGGCAACAACAGGATGAGGCCCCAGCCGATGGGACCGAAAATCATCCCCAGCAGCAGGCCCCAACGGGCCATGCCCTTGAGATGGCCCAGGTACAGGCCCACCGCACCCGTGGCCATCAGCCACCCAATCGATTCGCGCAGGATGAACATGCGGACCGCCGAGGGGATGCGGCCTTCAGGCCGCGGACACCGGATTTTCCAGGGAACCGATGCCTTCGATGTCGATGCGCACGCGGTCGCCGGGTTTCAGCCATACCGGAGGCGTGCGCGCGAACCCCACCCCGGAAGGCGTTCCCGTCAGGATGACCGTCCCGGGCCGCAGGGTCATGGTCGAACTCAGGGATTCGATCAAGGCGGGCACGTCGAAGATCATGTCCGAGGTGCCCTGGTCCTGCATGAGGACGCCGTTCACGTAGGTGCGGATCCACAAGGCGCCGGGATCGGGGACCTCGTCCGCGGTGACGATCCAGGGGCCCAGGGGGCAGAAGCCGTCGAAGCTCTTGCCCCGCGCGAATTGCCCGCCGCCCAGGTTCTTGTCCCTTTGCCAATCGCGCGCCGTCACGTCATTGGCGCAGGTATAGCCGAACACGTGCTCGAGGGCGCGGCTCCGGGACACGTCTTTCGCGGTCCGTCCTATGATGACCGCCAGTTCGCCTTCGAAGTCCACCTGCGTGCTGAGCCTGGGGACGGGAATCGGGGCCCCGGGATGGTTGAGGCAGCTTCCCGCCTTGATGAACAGGAGCGGAACGGGAGGACTTTCCGAATGGCCTTCCTTGGCATGTTCCTTATAGTTGAGGCCGATGCCCAGGATGTCCACGGGCAGGATGGGCGCCAGCAGGCGGTCCACGGGGATCCGCTCTTCCGAGAAGGCCGGATCCAGGGGGAAAAAGGGCTCGTCCGGATGGGAACCCAGCAGGGGCGAAGCGGTTCCGTCCGCGTTCAGACGGCCGCACAGGGTTTTTCCGCCGAAGCGGAAGCGTATCCATTTCATGACCCTAAATTAGCAGAAATCTTCCGCCCGGGCATCTCCCGGTCCCGGAGAACCGTCCACCGACGTGAACGGGACCTCAACACCCTGTTAAGGACGCGCCGAAGGAATGCGGGTATGACGGTCCTTAGAGGGTATAATACCTTCTAGCGGACCGAAACCTCGGGGGACTGCGGAGGCGCCGCCTGGGGAGCCTGCCGGGCCTTGGCCACCGTCACGGTGCGGACCTGGGACAGGGTATCCTGGCCGCTTCCGCTGCACGCGCAGGGGAACGCCTTGACGGTGACGGTCGTCCGTCCCGCCGCCAGGGGATGGAATCCGTCTCCCACCGGTTGCAGCAGGGAGGGGTTCCCGCTGGTGACGGAGACGCTGTCCCAGTGGTTGGCCACGAAGCCGATGACCGGATCGCGCCCTCCCAGGATCACCGGTCCGATGGGGTTCACGGTCAGCTTGCGGTCCAGGTAGCCGGGATGCGCGGCGATGGGATTCTTGTTTCCGGTCCCGGGCCCCTGCATGAAGCCGAGATTCCCCCAGATCAGGAACTCCCCGTCGGCGCGCAGGGCCGCGGAAAAGCGCTTGCCCGCCGCGGCCGCGGTCCATTTTTCGTATCCCACCTGCATCGGGAGCGCGCTGTTCCCGGAACTTCCGGTTCCCAGGGCGCCATGCGCTCCCGCTCCCCAGGCCCATAAGGTGCCGTCGCTCCGGATCGCGAGCACGTGATGGCCGCCCGCCGAAACCGACAGCCATTCCTCGTTTCCCACCCGGCCCATGGCCTCCCGTTCGCTGAAAGCCCCCCGGCCCAGTTCGCCCATGGCGTTGGCGCCCCAGGTCCACAAAGATCCATCCGCGCGGATGCCCACGCTGAAGGATTCACCCGCGGAGACGCTCTTCCACGCCGGCGCGGCGGCGCCCGCTTCGTCTTCCGCGTCTTCCGCGGCGGCCACCTGGCATAACGTGCGGGCCGCGGCCGAAGCCTGGCAGCCCGTCTGGCCCGAGGCGTTCTCCCCCATGGCCCACAAGGTCCCGTCTTCGCGCAGGGCGAAGGCGTGATCGGCGCCCATTTCCACCGCCTTCCAGGCGCCTTCGGCGACCTGGCGGGGCCGTCCCTTGCGGCCGCCCTGCCGTCCCGCATTGCTGAGCAGCTTCTTCCACTCGCCCCACATGTTCAGGCTGCCGTCGGCGGCGATGCCCAGGCTGACCGCATCCCCCGCGGCCACGTCCAGCCAGCGGTTGGCGTCCATGGGCATGGGAGCGGATACCGATTCGCAGCGCTCCACGCCCGCCTGGGCAGAACCGTTGCGGCCGAACACCCATAGGGAACCGTCGGCGCGGATGGCCAGGGAATAGTTCACCCCCGCGGACACGCGCGTCCAGGCTTCCGGGCCGATTTCCTGCGGCAGCGGGGAAACGCCCGCCTCGGGATTCCGGGCGGCGACGATGCGGCCGAGCTGGCCGAATCGATCCGCGCCCGCTCCCCACAGGGAACCGTCTTCGCGCAGGAAGAGCAGGTGGTCTTCGCCGGCGTCCATCCGATTGCCTTCGGAAGCCGGAACGGCGGTCGCGGCCGTGCCGAACGCGCAGAGAAGGGTGGCCATGGTCAGCTGTTTCATGGAAAATCCCTTTCAGGCCCCTGAACGCGTCGGGCCCCTGGCTTCTCGGGCCCACCCAGGGAAGGCCTTTGGGCCAGTTTATTATAGGGGAAGGCGCTTTTGGAGGTCAATAAGACCGTGGAACCGGCCGTCGCGGCGCCGGCGGACGGTGGGAAACCCTTGGGTTACCTACGGCTTCTTGGGAAGATCGGGGGGTCCCGGCCGGGCTTTCAGGGGACCGGGGGCAGGCCGACGGGGTAGAAACAAGCCGCTTCCGAGCGGTCCGCCCGGAACAGGACCGGGGTCTCTTGGCGGCACCGGTCTTGGGCGCGCGGGCAGCGGCCCGCGAAGGCGCACCCTTCGGGCAGGTTCACGGGCGAAGGGATTTCCCCGCCCAGCAGCTTGGGCCGCCGGCTCCGGTCCAGGGTGGGGATGGATTCCAGCAAGGCCGCCGTGTAGGGATGCCTGGGAGCGGCGAACAGATCCGGGGCCGCGGCCGCCTCCGCGATTTTCCCCAGGTACATGACGAGCACGCGGTCGCTGATGGACTTGACCAGGGAGAGATCATGGGAGATGAACAGCAGGGAGAGCCCCAGCTCCGCCTTCAGGTCCATGAGCAGGCGGATGATCTGCGCCTGCACGGATACGTCCAGGGCCGCCACCACTTCGTCGCAGACGAGCAGCTTGGGATTGAGGCCGATGGCGCGGGCGATGCCGATGCGCTGGCGCTGGCCTCCCGAGAAAGCGTGGGGGAAGCGGTGCATGTAGTCCGGGGAAAGGCCCACCTTCCCCAGCAGCCCGGCCACGCGTTCCGGCAATTCCCGGACAGGGCAGATCCCATGCGCGCGCATGGGCTCCGCCAGGGTCTCGAACACCGTGTGCCGGGGATTCAGGGAGGTGTACGGATCCTGGAAGACGATCTGGAAATCCTTGCGGTAGGGATTCCAGGAAGAGGTTCTGCGGATGTCGACGGCCTTCCCCGCCAGGGAGAGCCTGCCCGCGGTGGGCGGCACCAGGCCCAGGAGCGAATACCCCAGGGTGCTTTTGCCGCAACCGGATTCGCCCACCACCGAAAGCACCTCGCCCGGCCGCATGGAAAAGGTCACGTCGTTGACGGCCTTCACATGGCCGACGGTTTTGCGCATCACCCCGCCGGAAACGGGGAACCAGGTCTTGAGGCCTTGCGCCTCCAGCAGCGGGGCCGATCCGGACGCGGCGGCGCCGGAGGGCGCGGCGGAGGTCATGCGGAGACCCCGGCGGAAGCGGCCGCGGGGGCGGGCGCATGGAGGAAGCAGGCCACCGTATGGCCTTGGCCGGCGGGGAAAAGCCCGGGTTTTCGGCCGCAGGGTTCGAAGGCGTGCGGGCAGCGATCCCGGAAGCGGCAGCCGGAAAGGTATTCCGACGGACGCGGCACCTGGCCCGGGATGGGCTTCATGAGCCCCGCATCCGCTCCGGCGTCCAGGCGCGGCAGGGCGGACAGCAGGCCCTGGGAATAAGGGTGCAAGGTGCGGCGGAGGAAATCGTCCACCGGGCTTTCCTCGGCCATGCGCCCCGCGTACATCACGCCCACGCGGTCCGCGTATTGCGCGACGAGGTTGAGATTGTGGGTCACCATCAGCACCGCGGCATCGGTTTCCCGGCGCAGATCCCCGATCAGCTCCATGATCTGCGCTTGCACCGTCACGTCCAGGGCCGTGGTGGGCTCATCGGCGATGAGCAGGGCAGGGTTGAGCGACAGGGCCATGGCGATCATCACGCGCTGGAGCATGCCGCCGGAAAGCTGGTGGGGATAGGCGGACAGCACGCGATCGGGGTCCGCGATGCCGACCCGGTCCAGCAGGGAGCGGATCCGCCTCTCCGGATCGCCCGCATGCGCATGGTACCGGAAAGGCTCCAGCAACTGGCGCTTGATGGGCCATAGAGGATTGAGGGCCGCGCCCGGCTCCTGGAAAATCATCCCGATGCTCCCGCCGCGCAGATCGCGCAATTCCTCCGCGGACATCTTCAGGATGTCCCGACCCCGGAACAGGATGCGGCCGGACAGCACGCGGCCTCCGGGCACGGGCAGGAGCCGCAGCAGGGAGAGGCAGGTGACGGATTTGCCGCAGCCGGATTCGCCCACCAGGCCGTAGGCTTCGCCGGAACGGATCGCGAAGCTGACCCTGTCCGTGATGGCGGCGACGCCCTCCTCGTTTTCGAATCCGATGGACAGGTCTTCCACCTCCAAGAGCGGCCGGGAAGTACCATCCATGCCCATAATGTACATATCCATTCCACCCGAATCGGGAAGCCCAATCCCCATTCCGGGATATTCGTTCCCCCAAAACCCGCGTTTGACCGTATATTCCAAAAGCATGCTTGAGCTGGGGCAATGGAAGGCATGTCCAGTGGGGAGCAGGATGACGCGCCTTAAAACATGGCTTCTGGCCATTTCCGCATGTTCGGGACTTTCCCGCGGCGCCCAGGTCTGCAATCTGGCGTTCGATACATGCCCGGGGAACTTCACCGCCGGGACCATCACGGTGCCGCAAAACGTCATCTGGCTGGATCCGGTGGTCCCGGTCTGCCCGGAGAACGCAAGGATCGTGACGGGCACCACGTCTCCCCCTCCCTCCATCGTGTTCATCATCGACAATTCCGGCAGCATGGGCACCAGCCTGGGCGAAGGCTCTGATCCGCAAGCCCAGCGCTTCAAGGTGACCACCAGCCTGATGGACTCCATCTACAAGGCGGCGCCCAATACGGAGGTCGGCCTGGTGATTTTCAGCCGGCGCCTGGCCTTCGAAGACCGGGACAATCCGTTCTTCAAGCCCGCCTTTCCCGCGGACCCCGCCCAGCACGACGCCTACGTGCCCCTGACCAAGCTCAACCAGGTATTCGCGGACGGGAAGCTGGGCGTGGACACCTTGAAGGCTTTGCTTTCGACCACCCCGGGCTCCAACGGGAAACTCGTCTACAACACCAGGAATCCCGAGTCGCGCCCCAACAAGAACATCAACAAAGACCCGGCGGGCACGGTTACCGACCCCGCACAACCGGGAAAATGGAACGTCCGGGACGGGACGGACATCACCCTCGGCTTCGAAGCCGCCAAGCAGGCCATGGCTTCCGCCACGGCCGCCAGGGAAAACCGGTTCTTCATTTTCCTCTCGGACGGGGCCCCGTCCGATCCCGATGACTCCCGCCTCGCGAACCAATACGATTTCGAGCAAGGCAAGGCCGCGCCCACCACTTACACGGTGTTCTTCACCGATGACGGCACGGTCCCCGCCCGCATCGCGACCATGATGAACAATATCAAGGCCAACGGCTATTCGTCCGGCAATCCGAAAAGCGCCGGCTTCCCCATCGATACCCGCTTGGAACAACTGCTTCCCTTGCTCCAGAGCAACGTCCTCAATCCCATTTTCGCCAACGTCCCGGCCAAGGCCGTGAGCGCCGTGATGGCGGTGGGCGGTACCGACTACGCCAGCACCGGCGTGGACACCCGGAATTTCACCTTCGCCAAGCGCGTGCCCCTGGCGGCGGACCGGACCGTGGTCGACCTCGCTTATACCTATACTTACGGCGATTCCGGAAAAACCAAGACCAAGACGGTGCCGTACACCCTGACCGTGAAGCGCGCCCCCGCCGGCACGCCCCCGCTCGGCAGCGGCCTTTCCTCCGTTTGCCAGGATCAGGGCGCCATCACCCTGTACAACGGCGCCGCTCCGGTCGCCCTGGTCACCGCCGACCACGCCAAGCTGGACGTCCACCTGACCCTGGCCAACGGCGAGACCTGCAACGGATGCGCGGTGGAAGTGAAGCCGAACAAGAGCGCCGACAAGGAGAACGTGGTCCTGGCGCCGGACGGCGGGGTCCAGGTCGGCAGCTTCGGGCGCGAGACCAGCGCCTCCGTCAAGGCGGCGGACGGGACCCTGCAGCATCTGCCCTCCGACAGCATCGTGGTCACCTACGTGAACCCGGACAATCCCCTGGACGTGATCCGCAAGGCCTTTCCCTATTCGGACGTGTCCACCACGCTCACGGTCATCCGCCACAACGATTATTCCCGCGGCGGGGACGTCGTCGAGCCCAGGGCCGGCGAGCATTTCGTGCTGGTGGCGCCCACCGCCCTCAACCCCGTTCCCGAGTCCGACGGCAAGAACTGGAGCATCACTCCCGTCCTGGCCACTTCGATGGACTCCCTGCGCTACGTGGGCAACGTCATCGAGGCCTCCCGGGCCTTCAAGGTGGACATCCAGATCTACACCAACCTGGGCCAGTACGTGAACAAGATCCGGTTCACGGTGTCCCAGAGCGAGTTCGCCAAGCTTTCCAAGGGCATCAAGAACAACACGCGCCGGCTCAAGGTGCTTTGGGACAACCGCGCCGCCGACGGCACCATGGCCGGCACGGGGGCATATATCCTCAAGACCACGGTCACCCTGCTGAAGATCCCCGGCATCGCCGAGGATGAAGCGGTCAGCACCGATTACCGCATCGTGGGCGTGCTGCGCTCGATCCACTGACCGCGCCCGGCGCGGCCGCACATGCCATCCCGTTTCCGGGCGCCCCAGGGGGCGCCCGTTCGTTTACCTCCCGGTAAACCAGCGGTAAACAAACCGGTTTCCCGGTGCCGCATGATTGCGATTTTTTTAGGAAAATGGGGCCGGGCGCAACCTCCCCTGGAGCCGCTTTCTGAATTCCCCTGCGATTTCCGCCGCCTCCCGGTATATTCAAAACGTTGCGTGAGGGGAACTTGAAGTGATTGCTCGTGCGTGGGTGTTCGCGGCCGTCATGGGCTCCGCCGTGGGTCCGGCCGCCGCGGGAAAGGTCTGCGACCTGGCGTTCTCCGAATGCCCCAACAGGCTTCCCGCCGGCATCGTGAAGGTCCCCAACGAGTCCATCTGGCTGGACTCGAAGATCCCGTTCTGCGACGAGTACGTGCAGATAAAGAACGGCGATGCCAAGCCGCCTTCGGTCGTCTTCATCATAGACAACTCCGGAAGCATGGACGCGAACGATCCGAAAATGGCGCGCTTCGACGTGGTGTCCGCCCTGCTCGACAACATCCATACTTTCGCGCCCGCCACCGAGGTCGGCTTGGTCGTCTTCACGCGCCGGCTCTCTTTCGACCACCGGGATAATCCCTTCTTCAAGACCGCCTTTCCGGGCGACACCTCCCAGCACGATTCCTTCGTTCCGCTCACCGCCCTGAACAAGACCTTCCCCAACGGACGCCGGGGCCTGGATACGCTCAAGTCCCTGCTCAAGCACAACGACAGGGGCAATCTGGCCTTCGCGACCACGCGGCCGGCCTCCCGCGACAATTCCCGCGTATCCCCCAACAACATCCGGGAGGGGACGGACATCTCCCTGGGCTTCCAGGCCGCCAAGGTGGCGATGAAGGATTCCAAGTCGGACAAGGGGAGCCGGTATTTCATCTTCCTTTCGGACGGCGATCCCGGCACGCCGGACAAAGGACGCGAGGACTCCATCAACGAATTCATCCTGGGCGCCGCCGTCCCCACCACTTTCACGGTCTTCTTCGACCCCCAGAACAGCACCCCGGTGGCGCCCGCCACCATCGTGCAGATGACCGCCAACATCAGGACCAACGGCTATTCGCCCTCCAACCCCAAGAGCTTCTATTGGGCCATCAACCTGCCCGGCTCCCAGCTGCAGAACCTGCTCCAGACCCAGGTGATCGGCAACGTGCTCTCCATCCCCGCCGAACCCTTTTCGGCCAGCATGACCATGGGCGACACCACCTACCGCGCTTCCGGCCTGGACGGCAAGAACTTCTTCTTCGCCAAGCACCTGGCCCTCAAGGCCGATACCACGCGCGTACAGCTCGAGCTCGCCTACTCCTACACGGACACGGTGGGCGGCAAACGGGAACCCAAGCAGAAAGTCGTCCCCTATGCCTTGACCTTCCTGCGCGCGGCGGGCGCGGCCTTGCCTACCGGCATGGGCCAGAACTGCAAGGAGCAAGCGGACATCTCCCTCTATCACGACGGGCAGCCCGTCACCCGGGTCACCGCCGACTTTGCCGGCCTGGAGGCGCGGCTCACCATGCCCGACGGCTCCCTCTGCAAAGGCTGCACCCTGGAGGTCCTGTCCTCCACCAACCGGGTCAAGGATCAGGAATATCCCGTGATGGTGCCCTCCGGAGGTTACCTGTCCGGCACGTTCCAACGCGAGGTCAGCGTCTCCCCCGCCGTGGGCGACGGCCGCCTGCAACACCTTCCCGGGGACAGCATCGTGGTGCTGTTCGTCAGCCCGGAGAACCCCCTGGACCGCGTGCGCAAGGCCTTCCCGTACACGGACGCGCCGGCCGTGCTCCGATTGGGCGGCCAGAACGATTACGCGCGCACCGGGAACCTGTTGCCCGTCCCGCCTTCCGAACCGCAATGGCTGCTGGTGGTCCCGCCCGGGGTGCAGGCCGTCCCCGGCGACCGGTCCGTCGATTGGCGCGCGCAGCCCGGCCCCATGGCCCCGCAGGACTCCCTGCGCTACGTGGGGCTCACGGTGGAGGCTTCGCGGACCTTCCTGGTGGACATCCGCGTGTTCTCCAACCTGGGCCAGTTCGTGAACAAGCTGACGTTCTCGATCTCCCAGGCCGAGTTCCTCAAGCTGGAGAAAAGCGCCAAGGGCGATACGCGCCTGATGAAGGTGCTCTGGGACGGCCGCACCGATCATGGCAACCCGGTGAGCACGGGGGCCTACGTGTTCAAGACCACGGTGACTTTGCTGAAGATCCCCGGCATCGCCGAAGACGACGCCACCCGGGTGGACTACCGGCGCTTCGGCGTGCTCCGCTCCTTGTAAGTATCCGTTCCGGCCCGGCCTATTCCAACCTCGAATACGATTTGGGATCGAACGCTTCGCGGACGCCCTCCCCCACGAAAGTCGACAGCAGCAGCGTGACGAACAACGCGGCCACGGCCGAGGTGGCGATCCAGGGCGCTTGCAGGTTCTGGAGGCCCTGGGTCAGCATCTCGCCCCAAGAGGGCATGGGAGGCGGCAGACCGAAGCCCAGGAAGTCCAAGGCCGTGAGGGCGGAGATGCCGCTGACCACGGTGAAGGGCAGCAGGGTGATGACCGGCGTGAGGGCATTGGGAAGGATCTGCTTGAAGAAAATCCGCACGGGGCCGAGCCCCAGCGCCCGGGCCGCCCGCACGTAATTCAAGCCCCGGAGCCGGAAGAATTCGCCGCGCATGTAATAGGACAGGGAGATCCACTCGAACGCCGCCACCACGAACAGGAGCATGGCGAACCCGCTGCCGTACACGGACCCCAGCAGGATGACCACGTACAGGAACGGCAGGGCGCTCCAGATTTCGACGAGGCGTTGCACGGTGATGTCCACCTTGCCCCCCAGGTAGCCCTGGATCCCGCCGATGAGGATGCCCAGGACGGCATCGGTGAAAGCCAAACTCAGGCCGAAGAGCATGCAGACGCGGAACCCGTAGATCAGCCGGGCCAGCACGTCCCGCGCGGTATTGTCGGTGCCGAGCCAATGCCGGCGGGAAGGGGCATGGGGCGGCGTCCCGGCCAGATCGAGGTTGGCCCGCAGGGGACCGTAGGGGATGATCGGAAAGAGCATTTTCCCGCCCGCCACCCGGAAGCCGGGGTCCTCCCGCAGCTTGAGGTAATCGGGCTCCGTGGAATAGGGATCCCCGAACAGGGTGGCGGGATAGAACTTCACCACCGGGAAATAGCTGCGCCCCCGGTAGTGCAGCCACAGCGGCTTATCGTTGGCGATGAACTCGCTGAAAAGGGAGAGGCCGAACAGCACGCCCAGGATCCACAGGGACCAATAGGCGCGCCGGATGCGCCGGAATTTGCGCAGGCGCTCCCGCGTCAGTTCCGAGAACATCCGACCTCGCCGCCCGGCCCGGCGCCCCGTCCGGGCTTCACCGGCGCCTCTGCTTCACGGTTGCCTCCGCTTCATTCCAGCTTGATCCTGGGATCCACGGCCACGTACAGGAAGTCCGCGAAGAGGCGGCCCGCCAGGCCCATGACGCTGGAGAGCAGGATGATGCCCAGCACCACGTTGTAGTCCCGGTTCACGGTGGAATTGAAGAAGAGCAGGCCCATGCCGTCGATGTCGAAGACGCGTTCGATGAGCACCGAACCGGCGAACATCAGGGTGAAGATCTCCGAGGCGCGGGTGGCGATGGGCACCAGGGCGTTGCGGAGCGCGTGCCTCCAGACCGCTTGCCTGAGGGTGGCGCCTTTCACCAGGGCGGTGCGCATGTAATCCTTCCCGATTTCGTCCAGCAGGCTGTTCTTCATGAGCATGGTCAGGAGGGCGAATTCGGAAATCATGTAGCAGAACATGGGCAGCACCATGTGGTGCAGGAAATCCAGGACCTTGCCGCCCAGGGAGAGGCTTTCGAACTCGTCCGAGACGAGCCCGGAGATGGGAAAGAGGTTCAGGTAGCTGCCTCCGCCCAGGAACACGATGAGGATGATGCCCAAAGCGTATCCCGGCATCACGTACCCGCTGAATATGGCCATCGAGGTCAGGGAATCGAACAGGGATCCGTGCCTCAGGGCCTTGGCCGCTCCCAGCGGGACGCAGACCAGGTAGGAAAGGAAGAAGGAGGCGAGCCCGAAGAACAGGGAGACGGGCATCTTGGAGAGGATGATCTTGAGCACCGGCTCCTGGTAGGCGTAGGACTTGCCCAGATCGCCCCGGACCACGTTCCCGACCCAGTTCAGGTAGCGCACGGGCGCCGGCTTGTCGAAGCCGAAATAGGCCTTGATATGCGCCACCTCCTCCGGGGAGATGCGGGTGACGGTGCCGCCCTTGGCCGACCCGACCTGCCGGACGCGGGAGAGGTATTCCTCCACCGGGCCGCCCGGCACGAACTGGATCAGGACGAAGCAGACGGCGGAAATCCCGAACAAGGTGGGGATCATCAGCAGGAGGCGCCGGAGGAGGTAATGCTTCACGAATCCCGGCTATTCCTGGTAATGGACGTCCCCGTCGATCACGGGCAGGGATTTCCCGCCGGCCATGGCTTCCTTCAGGATTTTGGCCTTGGCGGGATCTTCCCACCAATAGATGGGGATGCAGCGGCTGTCGCGGTATTTGTCATAGACGCTTTTTGGGGTCCCGTACCGGTTCCAATACAGGATGCGGTCGTTGTCCGCGTTCCAGAGCAGCGCATAGGGGATGATCCGGTTCAGGCGCGCGTCCAGCTCGACCAGGATCCGGTTGCGCTTTTCCAGGTCCATTTCCGTCTTCTGCAGGTTGATGAGGCTGTCGACCACTTTGTCCTTGACCCCGGGATAGTTGTTCGTGGAGATGTCGTCCGCCGTGGTGGAAACCCATTCGGCCTCCGGATCGCGGAGACGGGTGGCCTGCCAGGTGACCCAATACAGGTCGAACTCGTGGTTGTCCATCCGCTTGGCGAGGGTGGAATAGGAAATCAGATCGATGCCCGCCTTGATGCCCACCGACTTGAGGTCCTCCACCACCACGTTGAGGTGGCGCATGTCCGGGCTGGCGGTGAGGAACACGGCTTGGAAGGGTTTGCCGTCCTTGGCCAACAGGCCGTCGGCGCCGGGCTTCCATCCGGCCTGGGCCAGCAGGTCGCGCGCCTTGGCGGGATCATAGGGCCGCACCGGAACGGCGGGGTTCACGTTGCCGGGATACAGGTCCGGGAAATAGGAGTTGAGCAGGACGTACTGGTTGAACATCAGTTTTTCGTTGATGAGCGGGCGGTTGATGAGATAGCACAGGGCCTCGCGCACCCTCACGTCCTGGAATTGGGGCCGGCGCAGGTTGAAGGCGAAACCCGCGAAGGATTTGGGCTGCGGGTTGAAGATGCGCCGGCGCACCACGTACCCCTTCATGACCTGGTCGAAATGGGTCTTTTCCGCCCAGATGGCCGCGGTGCCGATCTGCGTGAAATCGAGCTCGCCTTTCTTGAAGGTTTCCAGCACCTTGGCCTGATCCTCCATGAAGCGGTATTTGAGATAGTCGAAGTTGTATTTGTTCTGGTTGTATTTCCTCACCCGGCCCCACCAGTCCGCGCGCCGCTGCAGGGTCAGGGAACGGTCTTTCTTGACTTCCAGGAGCTTGTAGGGGCCGCTGACCACGGGGATTTCGAAGTTCAGGGTGTTGAAATCCTTGCCTTCCCAGACATGCTTGGGGAGCGCGGTCATGGTATTTCCCGCTTCCACGAAATTGGCCCAGTGGACCGTCTTGGCCGTGAGCTCCAGGGTCAGGCTGTCCTTGACCACGGGGCGGTTGAAGCGCGACAACCCGACCCGGAACAGGGAGGTGAGGTTCTTCGGATTCATCATCGTGTCGTAGAAGAAAAGCACGTCCGCGGCGGTGACGGGCACCCCGTCGCTCCAGCGCGCGCGCGGGTCGATATGGAAGGTGAACACCTTCTGGTCCCCGGAAACGGTCCAGGAATCGGCCAGTACGCCCACCCACCGGTTTTCCGTGGCGTGCAGGTCCACCAGGGGCTCGAACATCAGCTCGTTGATGTCCTTGAGGAAGGAATTGTACTCCAGCCACATGTTCAGGGATTTGGGGAACCCGCCGGCCCAACTGGTGAAGGTCCCGCCCTTCACCGCTTCCGGACTCGCATTGGGATCGGCTTCCCCGCTGGTATCCACCGCGGCTTTCTGCTCCTGGACCGTGGCGCGCGCCCCCCCCTTCCGGTCCTGCTGCCGGCAGCCCGACGCGGTCAGGGCCGCGGCCAATGCGAGAAAGAAAGCGGCGGATTTCAGGGTCATCTTGGGCATCTTGGCCTGTCCTGGGTGGGGGAAGGAATCGATAGGGTAAAATTAGAAGGAAAAACACCTCGCGCCAAGCGGAGACGCGCGCGCGGAGAGGCCCGCGGAGCGATCCGCTTGGCCGCCGCCCCCTGATTTTATTAGCTTGTCCCACCAGTATGAGGCGCATCCGTCGGGTCCACGTCCTCGCCGCCGGCGCCCTCCTCCTCTCGTGCACGCCTTCCCGGAAAGACCTGGGCAACACCTACCGGGGCGTGCTGATCACCAACATCAAGAACTTCGACCCGGCCCTGGTCCAGGACCAGTATTCCAGCATGTGCCAGTTCCAGATCTACGAGACCCTGATGGAATACAAATACCTGGCCCGCCCGTACGACGTGCAGCCCTGCCTGGCCGCCGCCGCGCCGGAGGTATCGGATAGCGGCAAGGTCTACCTCATCCGCATGAAAAAGGGCGTGGAATTCGCGGACGACGCCTGCTTCCCGGGCGGCAAGGGCCGCGAGGTGAAAGCCTCCGACTTCATCTACAGCATCAAGCGGTTGTGCGACGTGCGCACCAAGACCACCGGATG
The DNA here is from genome assembly GCA_035275285.1 of Fibrobacteria bacterium. GTDB lineage: Bacteria > Fibrobacterota > Fibrobacteria > UBA11236 > UBA11236 > Chersky-265. Next base: position 34,951 of record DATENA010000124.1, read on the forward strand.
GTGGATCCTGGACGGCAAGGTGGTGGGCCTGGACGCGTTCCGGAAGGCCTCCGAATCCCTGCCGCCGCTGCCGGAGCAGATCCATCCCGCCTTGTACGACGGGGAGGTGGCCGGCCTGCGGGCCCTGGACGATTCCACCGTGCGCATCGAACTGACCAAGCCCTACCCCTATTTCAAATACATCCTGGCCATGCCCTATTGCGCCGTGGTGCCGCGCGAGGCGGTGGAACATTACGGGGAGGACTTCCTGAACCATCCCGTGGGCACGGGCCCCTATCTGCTCAAGGAATGGCGCCGCGGCCTGCGGCTGGTGTTCGAACGGAACCCCAAATACCATCACGGCTTCTACCCGTCCGAGGGCACGGCGGAGGATTCGGCGGAGGGCCTGCTGGCGGATTCCGGCAAGGCCCTGCCTTTCATCGACCGGATCGAGTACGGCATCTACGAGGAATACCAGCCCATGTGGCTGAACTTCCTGCGGGGCAACCTGGACCGCTCCCCCATTCCCAAGGACAATTACGGCCAGGCGGTGACCCCGGACAAGTCCGTGCGCGGGGACATGGCCGCCAAGGGCATCCGGCTGTTCCGGCAAAAGGATCTGGACCTGGTGTATACGTGCTTCAACTTCGAGGACCCTTTCCTGGGCAAGCACAAGCGCCTGCGCCAGGCCATGTCCCTGGCCTTCGACGCGGACCACGCCATCGACCTGTTCTACAACGGCCGCGGGGTGCGCGCGCAAAGCCCCATCCCTCCCGGCCTGTTCGGGTACGATTCGACCTACCGGAACCCGTTCGCCCGCTTCGACGTCGAGGCCGCCAAGGCCCTGATGGCCCGGGAGGGCTTTCCCGGGGGCAAAGGACTGCCGGAGTTCGAGTACCTGACCATCGCCAGCTCGGACAGCCGCCAGATGGCCGAGCATTTCGCGCAATGCATGGCCCGCATCGGCGTGCGGATCAAGGTCGCCACCTGCACCTGGCCGGAATACCTGTCGCGCCTCAAGCAGCGGAAAATCCAGATCATCGGCGCGGCCTGGGGCGCGGATTATCCGGATCCGGAGAACTTCCTGCAATTGCTGTACGGCCCCAACGAATCCCCGGGAGAGAACAACGCCAACTACAAGAACGCGGAGTACGACTCCCTGTACCTGGAAATGGCCGTGATGCAGGATAGTCCCGAGCGGAAGGCCAAGATCCGCCGCATGCAGGAGATCGTGGCCGAGGACTGCCCCTGGATATTCGATCTGCACCGCCTGCGGGAACTCCTCATCTACAAATGGGTCTCCGATCACCGGTCCCATGCGGTGCTGGATGCGCCCGTCAAATACTACCGCATCGACGCGGCCATGCGGCGATCCCTGCTGGAGGGTCCGGGCGGATGATCCACTTCATCCTCCGCCGCCTGCTGTACACCATCCCCATCCTGCTGGGCATTTCGCTGATCGTGTTCCTGCTGTTCCACGTGGCGGGGGGGAATCCCGTCTACCGCATGCTGGGCAAGAACGCCGGCCCGGAGGAAATCCTCCGCCTCACCCATCAGCTCGGGCTGGACCGGCCCCTATGGGTGCAATACCTGCACTACCTGGGGGATCTGCTGCGCCTCGACTTCGGCCGCTCCTGGGAGACCAAGCAGAGGATCTCGGAGATGCTCGCCGACGGCCTGGGCCCTTCCCTGTGCCTGGCCCTGCCGGCCTTCGTCCTGACCAGCCTGCTCGCCGTCGCCGTGGCCATGGTCTCGGCGCTGTCCAAGGGCAAGGCCCCGGACCGGTTGCTGGTGGTGGGATCGGTGCTGGGCATGAGCATCAGCATCCTCGCCCTCATCATCGGCGCGCAATACCTGCTCGCCTACCGCTTCGATCTCTTCCCCATTTCCGGGTTCGAGCTCGGCTGGCGGGGGCTTCCCTACCTGGCCCTGCCCGTGCTCATCTGGATCGCCAACCAGGTGGGCGGGGACGTGCGCTATTACCGATCGGTGCTGCTGGAAGAGATCGGGCGCGACTACGTGGTCACGGCCAGGGCCAAGGGCCTTTCCCGCGGCCAGGCCATGCGGTCCCACGTGCTGCGGAACGCCATGATCCCCATCGTCACCCGGTTGGTGATGGAAATCCCCCTGCTGTTCACCGGCAGCCTGCTGCTGGAGAATTTCTTCGGGATACCCGGGCTGGGGAACATGAGCATCAACGCCCTGAACGCTTCGGACTTCCCCGTCATCGAGGCCGTGACCCTGTTCGGATCGGTCCTGTACATCCTGGCCAACCTGATCGGGGACGTGCTCTACGCCGTGTTCGATCCGCGGGTGAAGCTCTCATGACGGGCGCGGTGCGGTCGCGGCCCTGGCGCAAGCTGCTGCGGGATAAGCTCGCCTTCGCGGCCCTGGCGGTCATCCTCCTCTACGCCGTCGTGGGGCTGCTCGCTTTGTTCCACCTGGCGGCTCCCCATTACCGGGATTCGGTGGGGCCTCCCTATTCCCCGCCGGGGACCGCCTACCTGCTGGGCACGGACGTGCTGGGCCGCAGCGTGCTCGAGCGCGTCGTGCAGGGAACGCGCATCGCCCTGGCGGTCGGCTTCGTGTCCACCGGCATCGCCATCCCCATCGGCGTCCTGTTCGGCCTGATGGCGGGATACTTCCGCAAGCGCGTGGACGATTTCGTCGTCTGGTTCTACACCACGGTGGATTCCATCCCCTACATCCTGCTGGTGCTGGCGCTGGCGCTGATCCTGGGCAAGGGCCTCGTCTCCGTGTGCATCGCCATCGGCATCACCTCCTGGGTGGGCGCCTGCCGCGTGGTGCGCGGGGAGGTGATCAAGCAGAAGGAGCTGGACTACGTGCAGGCGGCGCGGGCCATCGGAGCGCGCAGCCCGCGCATCCTGTTCCTGCACATCCTGCCCAACGTCATGCACCTGGTCCTCATCCAGGCCTCGCTGATCTTCGTGGAGGCGGTCAAGAGCGAGGTCATCCTCAGCTACCTGGGGGTGGGCGTGCAGGGGGAACCGAGCTGGGGCGTGATGATCGACGACGCGCGCATCGAGCTGATCGGGCGCGGGGCCTGGTGGCAGTTCGCGGCGGCCACGGGAGCCATGTTCGCGCTCCTGCTGGCCTTCAACGTATTCAATGACGCCTTGCGGGACGCCCTGGATCCCAAGTCCGCGGACTGAGCCCGCGCAAAGCGGTCATAGCTCCATTCCTTTGCGTATGGCGGCGACGATGGATTCCGGGGGCGCGTCCACCCGGACCACCAAGGCGTCCGCCGGTTCCTCAAGGATTTCGAATTGGCTGCCCAACAGGGCGGATTTGAAGAAATGCCCCTGGCGGTGCTTGAGCCGCTCTTCCAGGAGGGCATATTCGCCCTTGAGGTATACGAACCGGACCCCGCTCAGGCCGCTGATGAGCAACTCGCGATAGTCCTGCTTCAGGACCGAGGCGGCCAGCACGGCCCGGCCTTTTTTCGCGCACAGGCCCACCAGGAGGTTGTGCATGGCCACCAGCCAGGGCCTGCGATCGCGATCGTTGAGCGGGATGCCCTGCGCCATCTTGGCGAGATTGTCCTTGGGCTGGAAATCGTCCCCATCGTAGAAAGGCCAATGCAATTGTTCGGCCAGCAGTTTGCCCACCAGGGATTTGCCGCTGCCGGAAACCCCCATCAACACGATGACGCCCGCGAAACGCGTAGATTCGGATGCCATGGTTCGAGATACCCCGCTGCTGGAGTCAAAAATAACATTCGACGGGGGCGGACCGAAGGGGAAACGACGTCACGGCGGAATAAAGGCGGAAATTCCGGGGAAACCCGGACCGCGAACGGTTCCGGGACGCTTTTCCTCGCCTGGGCAGGGACCGGTTCAGGTTTAGAGGGTGTTATGCACAATTCCTGCTCGCATCGGGGTCTCTTCTCCGTGAGGGCTCCACTGGAGCCCTCGATAAAACCTGGCCGGCTGCGCGGGCCGGGCCAGGCGGATTGGACCAAGGCTATTTTACGCCGACGGCCATTATGTAGAGATAGTGCGCGGGATAGGAAAAGTACGGCGTGTTCTTCAAGGACCAGTTTACATATAAGACTTGGTGGGCGCCGCCGACATTCCGGGTCGTGAGGGTATATTTGAAGTTTCCCTTTTTACCGGGGAAGGAAACGTTGTCCCTGATCCAGTTGGCGCCGCTGGAGAAATCCGGATCGCTCACCGAGAATTCGGCTTCACCATCGAAGCCCCCGACGTAGAATTCGATGATGCGATAAGCGACCTCGGATTTGAAGGAGAGCTGAAGGTTGTTTCCGGAAGCGAGCCCGGTCTTGACAACGGAACCGGTGGTGTTCGGGGACTTTCCACCGTTCCAGGAAAAAGCCATATCGGGATTGCTGAAAAGGTGGAAGTCAGGCGAACCGGTCGGGCCCATGGAGCGGAAGTAAGGCGTGGCCGTGTTCTTCGCGTCGAATTGGGTCTGGTTGATGCTTCTTCCAAAATGGACCCAATCCAGGTAGTTCGCGCCCGTGGCGCCGAAATCGACCGTACCCGTGAAATTTTCCCGCTTGATGGCCTGGTTGAAACCGACCGTCCAATCGCCCGTGGCGAAAGGCGATCCCTGCAGGTTCGCATCGATGGCCTGGACGCCTGAGTGGAGCTGTTCGTTGGGAAACACGCCGCTGATCAGCAAAGACTTGACCGGGCCTGCGTTCCCGGGTGCCGGTACCTTGCGCAAACCGGAGGGTACGTATGCGTCCGGGGCCAGGACGATCCGGGGCCCGTAGGTGAGCGAGATCGCTTCGACATTATAGGTCAGGCTGTTGGAAGGAGTAGCGCCGGCGGTGGATCCCGTCCAGGTGATTTTCGCGGCCCCGGGGTTGACGTCGTCGTAGCTGCCGTAAACCGTAAGGTTTGACGGCTTGGTGGGAGCGGCCTTGAAATCCGTACCGGTATTCTTGTAAAGGGTGACTTTGGCGACGGGTGGGTTGGAGTTCACCGTCTTCCCGCCCATGATCAAATCCAGGGTGCCGTCCAGGTTATAATCCCCGAATATGGCGAACCCGCGATCCGCTTTCAAAGTGCTTCCCGCATCCACTTCCTTGAAAATGGGATTGGCGGCAGCACCTTGGTTGGCGTATAGGCGGGACACCCTGGCGTTGGTCTGGGTATTGAACCCGGCCAGGATCAGATCCGCTTTTCCATCATTGTTGAAATCCCCGAATTGCAGCGAGGTGGTATAGGCATTGTCCAGACCGGCCTGGGCAGTGGGGATCTGCGTGAACGCGAAATTGTTATTGGCGTTGTCGTTGCGGAAGAGATATGTCCGTGACGCTCCGGCCTGGGTCTTGCCGATGGCGGCGAAGTCCGGTTTCCCGTTGCCATCGAAATCCCCCGCGGCCAAGGCGCCATCCCACAGGCCGGCAGCCAGGGTCCACCTGCCGGTAAAGGCGCCATTGCCGTTGCCCTGGAAGACGCGGATGATGCTGCTGGTCGCGCTTTCCCTTCCGGAAAGCGCCACGTCCGGAAACCCGTCCCGGTTGAAATCGGCGACGGCGGCTGCGGGTTCATTTCCAATCGCCGTCAAGTTGGACGCGGCCACTCTGGTGAAACACGCTTCCCCTCCATTGATGTAGACGCCCGTAAACCGGGCACCCGCGGCTGTCCCACCGACTATCAGGATGTCCAAGAGGCCGTCCCGATTGAAGTCCGCCGGGTACGCCCTGCCCAAAGAGCCGGGCAAGGTGGTATGGTCGTTATGGATGGGAGAGAAATAGTATCCGTTTTGGGAACCGGCATTCTGGTACAGGATGGTTTCCGGCGCGGCCGTACCGTTGGCGCCTATGACCAGGAGATCCACGCTCCCATCATTGTCGAAATCGCCCCACGACACGTTGCCCTCCGACAGGGGATCCAACTCCTGCTGCAGAACGTAACCGGAGGCTCCAGGGCTATACCGGTAAATCGCCGTCCTCCCGACCGTGGAATTGTTCATTCTGCCCTGGATGGCCACGTCCAAAAAACCGTCGCCGTTGAAATCGTAAAAGGCGGCGTGGGAATCATATAAATCCGGAAGGCCGGATGCCGATTGGGCCGTAAAAATCGCCGCGCCGGCTGACGGGGGGGCGAAAATCAAAAAGGACAACAGAGACATCCGGATGCGATGCCGATTCCGCATAAGAGCACTCCTTTTTAGGGTTTTGACGACCCTTGCGGGAAGAAATCTTTCCTTTCCGCAAGATAGGGGGGAATCTAGGTTGATCGGGGGTCCGCAGGAAAACCATTTTTAATTGTTCCACCGCGTAGGGCCCGGCATGTCTTGAGGGGGTCTTGGCGGGGACCGGTTCAGGTTTTGGTGAAAATCTCGTCCCCACTTGCCCAGGACGGGCGCGCCAAGGGCGGTTTTCCCGAGTAAATTATGGGCATGCCTGCCCCATCCGGAATCTTATCCCTATGAACCTTTCCAAGCAACGCTGGGTCATCGGGCCGGCAGCGGATATCTCCGTTCTCATCGCCACGCCCTTGGCCATCGTTCCCCTATTCACCCTCTTTCTGAATTTCATCCCGCTGGCCGCGATGAAGCTCGGGATTCTGGGCATCAGCGCCACCGGACACCATCTTCCCGGGCTGATCCGTGCTTATACGGACAAGTCCATCTTCAAGCAATTCCGGCTCCGCTTGATCCTGGTCCCGTTCCTGTTCCTCGTCATGACGGCCCTGACCGCGTATTTCAAGCTCAGCCTGGCCTTCTTCGTCCTGATCGTCTGGAGCACCTGGCATGGAAGCATGCAGATCCTGGGGTTCCTGCGCATCTATGACGTCAAGGCGGGATTCCGATCGGCCCTCACGGCCAGGCTGGATTTCTGGATCTGCCTCTCCTGGTTCATCCAGGTCGTGCTTTGGTCCCCCTCCCGGAAAACCTCCGTCTTCAGTTCCTTCTATCTGGCCGGGGGCCCCTTGGTTTCCGTGTCCTGGCTGAAGGTTTTCGAAACGGCCTGGCTGGCCCTGGTCGTGGGGGTGACGACGGCATACGTCTGCAATGCGGCCTACAATGGGATCAAACACCGCTACCTGAACGTGCCCAAGCTGCTCTGCCTGGCGGCGAGCGTGGGGTTCTGGGCCTATTGCATGATCTCGGTCGGCAACCTGATTATCGGCCTCATCATGTGGGAGATATTCCACGACCTGCAATACAACGTTTTCGTTTGGAACTACAACCGGGCCCGGGTGTCCAGGAACCTGTCCGAGAGCAAGATCGAGCGTTTCCTGTTCCAACTGGATTGGAAGAAGATCGCCATCTACACGCTCTGCATCGTGGCTTACGGATGCATTGGGCTGCTGACCCGGGACTTGGTGAACGTGTATCAGAACGAACGGACCTATGGGAACCTGCTCTTCCGGATCGGAAACGTTTTCGCCGCCTCGGGCCTGATCCATTTCTACCTGGACGGATTCATCTGGAAGGTAAGGGATGGGAAGGTGCAGCAGGATCTGGGCATGGCCGCCAAAGAGGGATTCCGGCAACGTCCCAAGGCCCTGCACGGAATCTGCGTCACGCTCTTTTTCTCCGCCGCCGCGTTCCTGGCCGTATCCGAATATACGCACATGAATGCGTACGGGAAGGAAAGCCAGACCGACAGCCTGGCGGACCTGGTTCCTGAAAGCGGCTATGCCAACTTCATGAAGGCCTCCCGCTTGAAAGCCGGAGGCAAGACGGATTCCGCCCTCTTCTACTATGACCGGGCCATCCGCTGCGATTCCTCCTACGGCTTCAGCCACGCCTTCATTGCGGACCTGAAAGCCCAGGCCGGCGATTTGCAGGGCGCCGTTTTCCACTATGAAAAAGCCCTGACCCTGGATCCGGAGAACGCCTTGATCCAGGAGAACCTGGGCAATCTCTACTTGCAGACCGGGGAATACGCCAAGGCGAAGGAACGGTTCTCGGGTCTCTTGGCATCGGACCCCGGGAACGCGGAACTCAACTACCAGATCGCCTGGTCCCTGCTGCAGATGAAAAAGGGACTGGAGGCCAAACCGTATCTCGAAAAGACCCTCCGGCTCAATCCCTCGCAGCCCAAGGCGCTCAACTACCTGGGAATGGTCGAGCAGGCCCTGGGGAACCTGGACTCGGCGCGGCAGCTCTATCGGCGATCCCTCGCCTTGGATTCCACCTACGCCCATGCCAAGGAGAACCTGACCGCGAGCGGAGCTGGCCCGCGCTCCCCGACGATCCGTTCCCGTAGGTAGGCGAAGAGGATTCAGCATGATCAGGATAGCCACGAAAAAAAAAACCGATGAGGAAAGCCCCCCATCGGTTCTCGAAGCCGCTGGAAACGGATATTAGCGGGCAGCCTGGGTAAAGGCATACCGCTGTATCTTGGCGGGCGCCGACCCAATCTTCACGCTCAGGAAATACACGCCGGACTTGAGCCTGGAACCGTCGAACTCGTAGTTGACCTTGCCGAATCCGGTCTTGGAAGCGACCAGGCGGCCGGTCACGTCCATGAGCTTCGCCTCGTATTTCTTGTCGAAGAGGGAGGTGAACGCCGGTTTGGCGGCATCGAACAATGCGGTGGAGCCCTGGAAAATCTGCCCGGTCATCAGATTGGTGACGTTTTCGACAATCGGCAGGCCATTGCAGGACGTGGCGGTGCAGACTTCCTGCTTGTATCCGGCCAGGAAGAACAGGGACTGGGCGACATAACGGTTGTAATCCCCGGTACCTCCATCGAAGGTCGACCCCGCGGCGATCAATTCGTCGTTCTGATGCCCGGCGGGAACGTAGGAAGCGGTACCCGCTCCTATTTTCAACAAGAAGGTATACAGGTTGCCGCCTTTGAATCTGTATTCCGGTGGGAGAGCTGCGCCCAGATTACGGGGATCATACTTCAGCAAGGGCGTGACCAGGGACTTGTATTTTGGATCAGCGGACAGGTTACGGCCGAACTGGTACCATTCATTCTTCATCTGACGCGTCTTCACTCCGGATTTCAACACCTCGTTCCCGCCGGCATCGGTCCCGTTCGGAACTTCCGCCGGAGTGGTGCCTGTTTCCAGGATGTTTTCCATAATGACGTGCTTTTCCTGAACCGGGTCCTTATACACGGGACCCGCAGTGCGCGTGAGATGGCCTTTATAGTCCACGGGATGCAGATCATTCGTATAAAACCCCCAACCGCCGCCGCCGTCGCCGCTGCCGTGGAATCCCAGGATGCCCCGGCCGTCCACCTTCACCGCCTGCTCGATGGCGGCCGCTTCCGTCGGCTTCTTGGTGATGAGTTGGTTGAAACTGCTGATATTGTTGGTCACGATGACTTCGCCGGCCAGCAGATCCGCCAAGGTGAATTCCACCGAAGTGCCTTTTTCGGCGCCCGTATTCGGGCTGGCGAATCTCTTCACCGTGAAAGCATCCTTGCCCTCTATGGCATAGGCTTTCGCGATGGCGTCCAGGGACGCGTCGATCACCCTCTTGCCTTCGGCATGATCATTGTTGTACGTGAAGTTCAATTCCACCACTTGGGCCAGCTTGGACGTGAACTTGACATTTTTCCCGTTCACCACCTTGACATGGGCCCGGGCGGCGGGCATGGCAGGGGTGGATTGGCCCATTGCATTGCCCAATAGCAGCATGCAAGGGATCCAGGTCAAGAGATGCGGTTTCATATTCCCTCCATGGGGTGATGAGTGGAAAGCCATTCCGTAAAGTATGCGAGGATCCCGTCCATTGCATGGGGCCGGGGAAAACAGCGTTTACCCTCGGTGAACGGGCCCCGGAACGAAACTCAAATCATCCATTGGATGCGCATCAGCCAATACCAATGGCTTGGGGTATTGGTGATCGGAATGAATTCCGGCCGGGTGTATCCATCCTTGAGGCGCATATGGTCATTGGCCACTTGCGCGTACAGGGTGAGGAAAGTGTTCAATTTCTTGGAGGCGTGGACCGACCACTTGTAATCGTCCCCGGCGTAGGTCTGGTAGCGGAATGCGCCTTCCGGGGGCAAATCGAGGACATCGAAGGTGCTGGCAATGCTTTCGATATTGGGGTTCTTGAGATACTCGACCTCGACGGACAATTCATCCAGGAGGAAGGTCGGAATGCTCGCTCCCAGCATCATGGGACGGCGCTGGGCGCTTTCCGTATAGAAGATGGGATAATTTTTTAAACCCAGTTGGGCGATTTCGCCATACAGGCTGAAGGCTCCCAGCTTTTTTTCGTCCAAGCCGAGCAGGGTATTGAAATCCAGGTTGAAAAACGCCACCAGCTTGACCGCGGCATTGTCGAAGGATACGGATTTGACCGTATTCCCGGCATTGTTCGGATCTTTGAAATATGAGGCCGAGTCGTCTTTTATGCCCTCCGCTTCTTCCAGGTCCTCGATGTCCTTCTCGAGCATGGTGGCCCTTTTGCCGGGCCGCCCTTTCACCGATGCGCCGGCACTGGTGTCCTTGAAGATGGGGATGGCGGCCGCGGACTGGACATTGTAGATGGCGGCAAGATTCACGGAGTCCTTGGCCCAGATCATCCGCTTCACCGCATCGTCCGTGAGAGGAGCGGTTTCGGAATAGGAGAAGGTGTAGGCATCCGGATAGTCCTGGATGGACACCTTGTACCGGGACGTGGAAAGGCGTTCGGGCAGGTAGAAGTTCTCGTAATAACGGTAGGATTGGGTCAGTTCGTCCCGCACCTTGGGCGTGGGGCAGATGAACCGATGCAAGGAAGCCGCCCCGCCCAAGGTGATTCCGTTTTGCCCCTTCCAGGTGGCGATGTACGCCGGGGTGATGTCATAGATGGGCGAGTTGAAATACTCCGCGAACAGCCCCAGGTCCTGTTTGAAGCTCCCCGCCCGATAGGTCAGCTTGGCCCCTACCGTGCGGTACTGGGCATCGTTCATCCAACTCCACCCGCCCGTAAAAACGATGGTGGGATAGGCCTCGGTGCGGAACAGGTATTCGCCGAGGTTTTTCGCGGCGTCATTATACTTATAGGGGAAGTAGCCGAAGGTCAGGTCCAGGTTTCCGCTCGGGGCCCACTTCATATAGGCATTGGAAATGCCCGGGCCGAATTTGATGACCTTGTCTTCGGCATTGCCCCCCGCCGACTCGAAGGCTTTCCAGAAAATCCCGCCCACGCCGATGCTCAGGAAATACCGATCGTCCAATTGCTCGGCGTATCCGACGTCCACATAGGTCCGGTTCAGAGTCAATCCGGAAGGATTGTAGTCCGCAATCCGCATGTCATTGCCGTTTTCCAACCGGCCCGCATCGATGGCCGTGAAAAGATGGAAGCTCCTTTCCCCGGCGCCCAAGGCGAGGGAGAAGGGAATCAAGCATAGGGTGGCGACCGCTATTTTCATTTATCGACTCTTTCCCTTAGTTATGAAATTCGATACGGGCCAGGAGATACCAATCGCCCGTCTCCATGGTCATCGGCTCTCCGCTGGACAGATCGCCGTCCCAGGATCGCAAGCGCAGATGATCGCTTGCGACGCGCGCTTTCAGGTCTATCCAGCGATTCAAGGCCTTGTGCATGAATACGCTCCATTTCCAATCGTCCTTGGTGTAATTGGGGATGCTTTTGATCTGATACTCGTCGGGGTTCAGAGCCGGGAGCGGGGAAAAGGAGCTGCCATTATCGTCCGCGACGGAATATTTACGACCATAGTATGGATTCTTCAGGTATTCCACTTCCACGGAAAGCACATTCAGGAAACCAAAGGTGGGGATGTCCACTCCGGACATGACGGGTAGCCGCTGCCTCGGTTCCTTGTAGAAAAGCGAATCATTCTTCAGCCCCAGCAGGGCGGCTTCACCGTACAGCTTGAAGCCCTCGACATCCAGCAGGCTCCCCAGATCCAAGCGGTAGCGCAGGCTGAGCTTCACGGCCCGGGTCGTCAGCTTCTGGCTTTCCAGGTAATCCATCCGGCTTTGGTCCAGGTTGTTGACCTTCATGGGCTTTCCGAACTTGAATTGCCGATGGAGCGCCACGCCGGCCTGGATTTCGGCGAATTCCGGCCCCGCGGCGGCAAGGTATGCGAAGCTGATATCGTTGACGGGGACGTTGTATTGTTCGGCATAGGCGAGGGCCGTCTGGCGGAAAAAGGGGAAATCCAGATTGTACTGGAAGCCCGCGACGCGCGAAAAGGAATAGGACAGGAGATCCTTGCCCTGGGAATTCTCGATGATGGTGGGGTAGGCTTCCGATCGCAGCAGGTACTCGCCCAGGTTTTTGGAATCGGGATTGTACTTGAACTCGTACAATCCGGCCTTAAGCAGATTGGCGCCGGACTTGTAGGATACCGCGCCTTCCAAATCCGAATCGAACCTCAAGCCCTTGATGTGGAAAAGCGCCCGATCGGTCAATTGGTTCCGCCAGAACATCCAGTGCAGCTTGGCCTTGACGGACCAATTCTCATCGAATTGCTTGTCGATGGCCCATTTGGCGCCCATGCGGCTCAGGATTTCGCCGTCGGCCGAAGTATCCGCAAGCTGGAACCTTCCATTGTCGACGTAGCCGCCCACCTTCAGGTCCGATTCACTCAAGGTGAACGCGCCGGCCGAGACGGCCAGTGAAAGGCCGAAAAGAATGCTGAATCTTTGAACACCCAAGTTGTATTTCCTCCAACCTTCGCTCTTAAAGGCGGAAAGCGCCCCCGGGATGGCCGTTCCTGGTCCCTTGCCATGGGGTCCAAACCATCCCGGGCCGACCCGGACCAAAGATAAACCGGGACCCAAACCGCGGCTCCGGGTTCCCGCATCGGCTGCCTTCGGCGCGCACAATCCGTTCACCCCGGGTAAACGCTCCCGCCCAAGAAACCCTTTGCGCCCATCTCCTTGCGAGGTAAGCCCGCACTCTCGAAAACGAGGTCCCGCGCTTGCGGGTGAGACCGGAAAATACAGGGGGTTCCTGCTCGTAACGCTCAAAACCGGACTCAATGTAGCGAAATGTGACGGGGTTCACCTTAGCCCGAACGGCTCAAAGCGTTCGCCTATTTCATCTTTTGCTTTCTGGTGTTTTTGGCCCGGAGACCCATCATGGTATGATTCCGAATGTGACCCATCCGGAACGAAGGCGGACGTCAGGGAGGCTCAGCGGAGCTCGAATCCGATCAGGTCGATTTTCCCGGAAGTAGAGGAAACGCGCAGCACCGTGGCGCCCGCCTCCAGGGCAACGGAGTCCAAGGGAGCCTCCGTCCAGGCGGCGGACGGAGGCAGAGCGGACTCCGCAAGGGGCGGCTGGTTCGGAAGCCCTATGGACATGCGGCCTCCCGCCTCGGAGCGGTACCGCACGCGCACCGCGAACCGGCCCGCCGCGGCGGCGGAAACGCGGTACTCCGTCCAAGACCCGGCGGGAAAGGCGACGCCCGCGGAGCCGGCGCCGGGGTCGAAGGGAATGGCGCTCACGCCGGCTCTCCCGACGTAGGCCTCGGCTTCGATGAGGCCGGGCACGGGCTTGGGCGCATAGAGCGCAGGGGTCCCCAAAGTGGAATAGAATTCCTCATTGTACTGCGGCCAATCGTTGGCATTCAGGGGGATATCCAGGAAATCGAAGGTGATGTCCGAAGCCGGCTGCACTTCCAGAGCCGCGGAGACCTTGACCATCTGCGCATTCTTCCATAGGCCGCGCCGGAACAGGAACGCCACGGGAGCCATATCGCCAAAGGCAATCTTAACGGTGGCGCCGCTGAGGTAGTTCCGTACCCGCTCCCCCATCCGGCTCAGGGGGATTTCCTTGATGCGCGCCGTATCCGGATTGCCGCCCCAGCTATAGGTGCGGCCCCATTGCATATACCGGCATCGCTTGGCCACCAGGTAGTTGGCCAAAGTATCGTCCGATTGAAGGCTGTAGGTGAAGATTCCGGCCACCACCATGCGCGTGGCGATGGACGGATCGGTCAAGTAGGCCTGAGCCACCGTGGTCAGGGGGCCGCCCGCCACCACGAGCAGAGGCTTCTCGGGCGTGGCCTTGCGGGCCTCCGCCACGATGAGATCGCTGCCCGCGCTGGGCGCAGGCATGATATCCTCGACCCGACCCGAGGCCGGCAGTCGGAGGCGCGTCGCGGCCCCTGCCGACAAATCGGGTATGCGGGTCAGGCCCGCCAGGCCGGCCAGGCGCCGTTCCTCGCGCCCCGCTTCCAGTTGCGCGGCGATGGTGAGTTGCCCGGAGCGGAAATCGTTGGTGACGACGTTCCCGCGCAAATCCAGGGAGCCCAGGCTGGCCTTGGCCCAGATGTACTCGTTGTCGACTCCGTTGTCCCAACGCTCATTGTCCAGGATCACGGGATTGGTGGAATCCAACCCTTCGATCCTGAGCCCCTGCGCGTCCACGCTGAAACCCAGCTTGGCTTCTTTCTCCAACCGCACCGGAGGGATCGCGGTTTGTTTGCCGGACCCGACCGTGACGCCGCGGAGCACCGCGTCCCGGCGGAAAGGCTGCAGACTGCTGCAGCGGATATCGTAAACTCCTTCCGGCAGGTTGTACAGGATGAACCCGCCCGAAGGATCGGCCTTGACCAAGCGCTCCACGCCGAACACCTGCACGAAGCGCGTGAGCTGGACCTCGCTGTCCGGCGCGAAGGATCCCGCGATGCTGCCGCGGGGCTTCACCGTGTCCGTCGCGAGTTGCAGGCCCTCCTCGTCGAAGGTCAGGCTGAAGTCATGGATGGATCCGCGCGCTTCCGCCCCGGCGATCTCCACGCGATAGTCCCCGGCGGGCAGGCCGCCCAGGTTGAACCGCCCTTGCGCGTCCGTGACGGTATCCTTGACGCGTTTGCTCACCTCTTCCGTGGAGATCAGATCCGGCAAGTAGTCGGAAGGCCTGAGGGTCACGCGCGCCCGCATGGCCGGGCTCCCGTCCGCGTCCACGGCGCGGCCGGCCACCACCCTGGATTCCGTCTCCGTGCCGCCGCCCCTGCCCGCGGACATTTCGCACCCCGCCAGGAGGCCCGCCGCCAGCACGGCCGCGAGCGCCGGAAACCGGAGGCCCCGGGAACGGAACCTCATCGCGCCGGCGGATGGCATGGAATCGCGGGGCCGCTTGGGCGGCTTCACGGTTTTTTCCCTCCCGGCGGCAGGGTCCGCAAGGCGGCGCGCGGCGCGGGCGCGGCGGGCGCGGGCAAGGTCGTCAACGGGAACACGTGGAAGTTCATCTGGTACACGCGATCCACGTCCTCCGATTTCTCGGCCATCTCCAGGAGGCGGCGGCGGAACCCCCGCAATTCTTCCAGCATGGCTTCATAGGTAGGCGCGGAAACGCTCATCGTCAACGTGGAAAAATTGCGCGTGCCGCTGGGAAGGTTGTCCATGGCGTATTTGGCCAGATCCATGGCCTGCACCTGGTAGGCGCTGATGAGGGCCTGGCTGATGGCGTCCCCGGCGGAAATGGCGGCGTCGGTCCGCTCATAGGAACCGTCCATGCCTTTGCGGATGAGGCCCAGCCGTTCCAGCAATTCGATGGATTTCCGGGCTTCCGGAACGGTGATGGGGGGGTTGACCATGGCGGCCAGGGCGCGGAAATCCCCGCGGAAGGGCCGCAAGGCTATCAATTCGCGCACGGCGGTATGATGCCACTTTTCGAAATATTCCCATTGGTGGGCTTCCACCTTTTTCACGCCCGGTCCGCGCATGGCCAGCAGGCGATCCAGGTATTCCTTCTTCTCCGAAGTGCCGGTGGCCTTGGTGAAAAGCACCAGGGCCTCGAAGTAATCCTTTTCCTTGCGGCCCAGGCGGAACAGGTCCGCGAACTTGAGCACCAATTTCAGGGAAATGTCCTTCTTGCCGGCGAGCACGTTGGCGAAGAACCCCGGGGAGGCGAAGCCGACCTTGCCGGCGATATAGCGGTAGGAAAACTTGGCGCTTTCCGCGCGGCGTTCGGCATAGGCGTCGCGCAGGTATTGCCGATAGTCGATGTAGTCGAAGATGTTTACCAAGGGAGCCCTCTACCTCTCCAAACTTACAGCCCGGAAACCCCGGCAACAATCGGATTTTGACCCTTTGGGCGGGGATTCCGTTTACCCAGGGAAAACGTGATGGGCCAGCCCCCATAACCCCAAAAAGTTCAGTACATTGTCGGATTATGGCATTGCTGGAGGTCCTGGATCTCAAGACCCATTTCCCTCCCGCCGGAGCGGGATCGGGCCGGAATGGGCAAAGCGGCACGATCCGGGCCGTCGACGGCATCGATTTCACCGTGGAGCGCGGAGAGGTGCTGGCCTTGGTGGGCGAGTCCGGCAGCGGCAAAAGCGTCACCTCCCTGTCCGTGCTGGGGCTGATTCCCGGAACCGGATTCCATGCCCACGGGCAAATCCTGTTCCGCGGCGCGCCCGGGGAATCCCCCGCGGTGGACCTGGCCGCGCTTTCGGAAAAGGAATGGCTGGCCATCCGCGGCCGGGAAATCTCCCTGATCTTCCAGGACCCCATGAACGCCCTCAACCCCGTGATTTCCTGCGGAGATCAAGTGGCGGAAAGCCTGCGCCTGCACCAGGGCCTGGGCCGCTCCGAGGCCCGCGAGAAGGCCTTGCACCTGTTCCAGGAGGTGGGCATTCCCGATCCGGGCCGCCGCCTGGGGGAGTTTCCCCACCAGATGTCCGGAGGCATGCGGCAGCGCGTGGTCATCGCCATGGCCTTGGCCTGCGGCCCCAGCCTCCTGATCGCCGACGAGCCCACCACGGCCCTGGACGTGACCGTGCAGGCGCAGATCCTGCAATTGCTCCTGCGGGAACAGAAGGCGCGCGGCATGGGCATCCTGCTCATCACCCACGATCTGGGAGTGGTGGCGGAAACCGCCGATCGCGTGGCCGTGATGCAGGCGGGCAAGATCGTGGAAACGGCCCCGGTAAAGGACCTGTTCGCGGCCCCCAAGCACGCCTATACGAAGGCCTTGCTGGACGCGGTGCCTTCTTTGCGCAAGCGCCCTTTGGCCGCCCGGCCGGAGGCAGGGCGGCCTCCGTCCGGCCCGATCGCCGGTACGCCCGCGCCCTCCTTGCTCCGCGCCGAGGCCGTGCGCACCTGGTTCCCCATCCGCACCGGCATTTTCCGGCGCGTCACCGGCCAGGTGAAGGCCCTGGACGGATTCACCCTGGATATCGCCAGGGGGGAAACCGTGGGCCTGGTGGGGGAAAGCGGCTGCGGCAAGAGCACGGCGGGCCGGACCCTGTTGCGGCTGCTGGAGCCGACCGCGGGCGCCCTGGCCTGGGGAGGCAAGGATCTGCGGGCCCTGGACGGCAAGGACCTGCGCGCCTTCCGCCGCGGCGCCCAGATGATTTTCCAGGATCCCTACAGTTCCCTGAATCCGCGCATGGACATCGGCCGCATCCTGGCAGAGCCCCTGCGCATCCATGGATTGCATAAGGGCAAGGAGGCGGAACGGGCGGCGGAGATGCTGGAGGCCGTGGGCCTGGCCCCGGACCATTCCCGGCGCTATCCGCATGAATTCTCGGGCGGACAGCGCCAGCGCATCGCCATCGCGCGCGCGCTGATCACGGAGCCGGAGTTCGTGGTGGCGGACGAAGCGGTCTCTTCCCTGGACGTGTCCATCCAGGCGCAGGTGCTGGACCTGCTCGCCGCGCTGAAGGCCCGGCTGGGCCTGACCTACCTGTTCATCTCCCATGATCTCGGCGTCGTCCGCATGATCTCCGACCGCGTGGCCGTGATGTACCTGGGCCGCATCGTCGAGCTGGCCGATCGCGAGACCCTGTTCGCCTCGCCCCTGCATCCCTATACCCAGGCCCTGTTCTCGTCCATCCCCCAGCCCCTGGCCGATGCGGCGGAGAAGAAGCGCGGGCGCATCGTGCTGCAGGGAGACGTTCCCAGTCCGGCCAAGCCCCCCGCGGGCTGCCATTTCCACACGCGCTGCCCCTACGTGATGGACCGCTGCCGCAAGGAATATCCGCCCCTGGCGGCTCCCGCGGCCGTCCCCGGCACTTTGCCGGCCTCCGGCACTTTGCCGGCCTCCGGCAAACCGGTCCCGGGCGCCCGCCAGGTCGCCTGCTGGCTGCATCCGGGGGAACCGGCGGGTCCGCTTCCCCGGCCCTGAACGCGCCGATCAGGCGGCGGGAAGGGCGGTGATCGCGAGGACGTGACATCCCGGGGAAATGGGCT
This sequence comes from Fibrobacteria bacterium, assembly GCA_035275285.1. Taxonomy (GTDB): domain Bacteria; phylum Fibrobacterota; class Fibrobacteria; order UBA11236; family UBA11236; genus Chersky-265. The sequence continues at coordinate 53,001 of DATENA010000124.1, forward strand.
TTTTGGAAGCCGCTCCTTATTTCCGGAACAGGAGAAGGACCGGGACGGTCTTCGCCTTCCCTTGCCACCCGGGAAAACGGCGGCCGTCGGGGAGATAGGCCGGAGCCGCTTCCGTGGCGGCGGCCTTGAGCGCGCCCGCGAAGGGATGGCGCAAGGCGGCCGGCAGCGCGCCGGCGGTCTTGATCACGAAATGGCGCGCCGACCACGGGGGCAGCACGTAGGTGAAGGCGTTTCCGGAGATGGCGCCCACGGCGGCCTTCTCCGAAAGCGCGGCCCCGCCGCCGTCGAACCCGAACACCTTGCCCTGGGTCAGGGCCACGGGCGAGGCCACCGTGAAGCTGCCGCGGACGGTTTCCGTCGCGTTCTTGTTGAGGACGATGAGGTGCACCTCGTCCCCGGCCGGATCGAAGGAGGCGAACACGGAGGCGTTCTCCCGGTCGGAGGCGGTGGCGGAGGCCCACGTGGATCCGAACCGGCCCTGCTTGCCGTCGTAATTGCGGAACAGGCGGAACGCCGAGGCCGCGTACGTGGGCTTCCCGCCCAGCGGCCAGAAAGCGGCCGCGAACACGTTCGTCCGCGCCATCACGCCCAGGAAATCGGCTTGGGCCAGGCCTCCGGTGACGTGATCGACTTCCCCGTAATTGTATTCGGTGACGGCGACCTTGGTGCCCGGATAGTATTCGGCGATGGATTCGAAGACGCGGGGCAGCAGATTGATGGGGCCGGGGGCGGGATCGCCCGGATTGGCCACGGGCTGCTTGGGAGTGGCCCATTTGCTGATCCAGCTGGACTCGGCATAGTCCGCGTCCCACAGGGAGCGGGGCGCCTGCAGGCGGGCTTCGCGGTCCTTGGCGGTCTTGGCGGCGGCATCGCTGATGCGGTGATCGCCGGTGGCCTCCGGATACCAATGCAGATCCAGGACGTCCAGCAGGCGCTTGCCGGCCTTGTCCGATTCCTTCTTCATCCGGTCCAGGAAATAGTCGAGGTACCAGGCGTACTTGCCCGCGGTTTTCGCGGCGGCCCAGTCCGGGGCCTCCTGCAGGCTCGCGAAATCGTTGTACCCGTAGAACACGCCGCCGAAGACCTCCACCTTGGGATCCACCTTCTTCACCGCGATGGAAAGGTCCCGGGTCCTCTGGATCAGCTCCGCGCAGGTGACCTTGGCGGGATGGATGCGGGGATGGGTGCTCGACCACAGGCCGGGCTCGTTGTCCACCTCGTAATACTTGACTCCCTTTTCCGAGGACGCGTCGCCGTATTTGGCGACCATCAGGGCGGCGAACTCGTCGGTGTACACCTCCCCGTCGTTCACGTCCGGCGCCTGCGTGAAAGGCTTCCCCTTTTCGAAAACCACCTTGGCCCAGCGCGCGGAAGGCGCGGTTTCGGCCGGTTCCACGTTGCCTTTTTTGTCCTTGGACACGTACCCGGCCGCGGGCAGGGTGATCACGGAAAGCGCGCCCTCGGCCAGGGCCCCGTCGTGGAAATCGGTCATGGATTTCCCGGGCGCCTCCCCGCCGCCCATGAGCGCGTCGCTGGAATGGTACCAGTCGCTGCCCGCGTTGGAGGCGTTGTTCTCCCAGTTGTATCCGGTCAAGCGGTTGCCGCCCGATCTCCGGAAGGCCACCCCGTCCGCGGCGGTCAGGTCGCCGGTGTTGGAGCCGAAGATGAGGGGGCTGATGGCATGGTTTTCCTTGCCCAGATCGATCTTGAAGTCCACGGCGACTTCCGCGCGCGCGGCTTTCGCGGCCAAACCCGCCGCCGCGGCCATGAGGCATACCAGACCCGAACGCATCCCAGCCCCCTTGATCCCCCCGGGAACGGCCCGGGCATTATTGTAGCGCCGAGGGACGCTCGATGCATTCCGATTCGATTTTTTGAGGCGGGATTTCCGGAACCGGGGTGATATCGCGCCCGGCAAGGCGGGTTCATCGCTTGCGGAGAATGTCCCGGATCCGGTCCAGTCCCCCGCCTTCCATGTCCTTGCCGGCCACCTTGACCGGGTAGCGGAAGCGGGCCGGGGATGTTCTCGGCGTAAACCGGCGAAATCCGAAAGGAACAGGCGGATCCGGGAAGAACGGCTCCGGTTTTCCGGTTTCATCGCAAAAAAGCCGGTCTAAATAGTTACTCTTGGGATTTCGAAAGGACGCCCATGTCGCAACGCATCAATTGCATCATCACCGTGCACGGCATGGGCGAACCCCTGCCCAACTCCACCCTCATGCCGGTCGCGGAGCGCATCGCCCAGGAGGTTTGCAAAGACCTGGTGGGCGATACCCTCACCCTGGGCCTGCTGTCCGGGCTTACGGGCATCAACGGGCCCAAGAATCCCTCCTTCATTCCCTGCATCCAGCTGAACGGCGTGTCCCTCGAGCCCCAACCCGGCGCCCGGCCCGCCATCTTCCCGATCCCGAAATTCGGCGGCGGAGACCTCTACTTCGCGGACATCTTCTGGTCGGGGATCACCTCTTCGGACACCTTCGACGCGGTGGGCGACTCCCTTCCCCATTGGACCGGATGCCTGCTGAACCGCCTGGACCGGAAGCATAAGACGGTTCCCGGCCACAAGGCCACCTGGTGGGTGCTGGACATGCTGTTCCTGCTGCGCCAGACCATCGTCTTCGCGGAGAAGATCCTCGCCTTGCGCTTCAAGGAACTGAACAAAGTGGTGTTCGGCAAGTACCTGGGGGACGTGCAGCTGTACGCGGAGTTCTCCCATTGCCGCGGGGAAGGCGTCCGGCTTTTCCACGACACCATGGAGAAGATCCACAAGCGCCTCAATCCCGATCCGAAGAACCCCAACCGGATCGAATACACCGTCATCGCCCACAGCCTGGGAACCGTCATGGCCCTGGACTCCCTGATGCTGGCCCATGCGAACCCGCAAGATTGGGATCCGCCCTCCCGGGGGGACTCCGAAAAGGACGCGGGACCGAAAATGGAATCCAAGGATCTTCCCTTTCCCGGCTACGATAACGGGAAGCCTTACCCGAAGCTGGACTGGATCGATTCCGTGAAGGCTTTCGTCACCCTGGGATCCCCCATCGACAAATTCCTCACCCTTTGGTGGTACAATTACCTGTACCTGCTGGATCCCCGCTGGATCCTGAAACGCTCTCCCGATCGCCGCATCAAGCATTACAATTTCTGCGACGAGCAGGATCCCGTGGGCCATCGCCTGGACTTCGCCAGGACGGCCCCGGCCTTCAAGGCGGTCTTCGAGACGCCGGAAAAAGGGAAGGCCGAACCGTCCAAGTGGAACGATCTGGTCTACAACCACAGCCCCGTGCCCGGCGGGGCGCACACCAGTTACTGGAAAGACCAGGCCCTGTTCAAGATGATCCTCGACAAGGTGATCCGGCCGGAAGTCCCCGAAAACATCGATAAGCCGGCCCTGGACGCATTCCGCCCTTACCGCCGATGGACCTATTTCCTGATCCTGCTCATCCACTTCTACCTCGTCCCCGTCTTCTGCATCGGGCTCTGCCATTTCACCCTGACCTGGGCCCTCACCGCGGCCAGTTGGAACAGCATCGCCCTGGGCACCCTGGCGTTCCTCGTCGCGCTCTGGGCGAGCCGCGAATTGATCCTGCTGAACCTGGGATGGCGCCGGATCCTGAAGCAGGGTTCGCGGTTCGCCCCCAAGCTTCCCGTGCAAGGTTCCGACTGGCCCAAGCCCTTCAACCTGCTCTCCCCCCTCCTGCACGACCGGGACGTGCACGGCGCCATCGCCCGGTGGACGTGGCCCGTCCTGGCCCTCCTGAACTGGACCGTCTGCTTCAAGGTCCTTCCCGCGCTCTGGCGGGACAAAACCGCCATGCAGATCCTGAAAGACGCCGGGATCCCGGTCCTGATCCTATCGGCCGCCGTCTTCCTCTTCCTTTTCTTCCTGGTGAAAAAGGCCTTCAAGTTCACGGCGGACACGCGCAAAACGCCGCCGTCCCTCCTCAAGGACATCGTCCGGTTCCGGTTCGCGGAGTTCGCCTGGCTCACCGTCGCCCTGCTGCCTTTTTTCCTGACCCTCTTCACGCCCACCCGCCAGTGGGCCGCGGACAAGCTCTATTGGCTTTCGGCCTGGGTCCCCGCCTGGAGCCTGCTCTCCGGGAAACTCCTGTTGTACCAGGGCGTGTTGCTGCAGATCTCCGCGGTGTGCTGGGTGGAGGTTTCCTCGCTGCATTACTGGCTCAAGCGGCGCCTGAACCAGGGCTGTTATACCCAGGGGCCGGGAAAGGATTGGCAATCCGACTTCGCGGAATACGCCAAAGAGCCGGCGGCCCCCGCACCGTCCGGGGAAGGGTCCGGTCCGGATGGATCGGCTCCCGGCACCGAGGTCGCGGAGTTCCAGGCCGCCAAGCCCGGGTAACTCCAGGCCGACTCGCCAGGCCGTCACCAAGCATCTGCGGATCCTGGAGCGGGCGGGGATCGTGCGCAGCATGCGGACCGGGCGCGAGAGCCTGTGCGCCTTCGCTCCGGCCCCGCTGCGGAAGGCCACGGAGTACCTCGCCTCGGTTTCCGGGCAATGGGATCAGGCGCTGGCCAGGTTGAAGTCCTTCATGGAAGACTGAACCCGCCGGGCACCGGGGCCGGCGGGCCCAGGGCCGGCTTCCCGGGGGAGCGAATAATTCCCCGGAGGCCACCCCACTTCCGGGGAAAATTCCATATCTTTATACGCCGTAAACCAGTTACTCCGTAAACCAGTCCCAAGCCAACCGTAGGAAGCCCCAAAATGGCGGAAGCCCTCTGTTCATGCGATACGAAAAAACCCTTTTCCGAATGCTGCGAACCGGTATTGAATCGCGCGAAAGCCCCCGGGACGGCGGCCGATCTGATGCGCGCCCGGTACACGGCTTTCGCGCGGCAGCACGTCGACTTCATCATGGATTCCGTCTCTCCCGCCCGGCAAAAGGAAATGGATCGGAAGAGCATCGAGGCATGGTCGCGGGGCACGCAATGGGAAGGGCTGGAGATCGTCGCCACCGAAAAGGGCGGGCCGGAAGACGAGACGGGCAAGGTGGAATTCAAGGCCAAGTTCCGCGAAGACGGGGAAATCAAGGAGCATCATGAGCTGGCGACTTTCGTGAAACTGAAAGGCGCCTGGTTCTTCGACGATGGGCGCACTCCCCCGGGCAAGCCGGTGAAATCGGAAGGCCCCAAGACAGGCCGGAACGATCCCTGCCCCTGCGGGAGCGGGAAGAAATACAAGAAATGCCACGGGGCGGGATAGCCGTCGGTTGCGGGGTTTCCCGCCCCTTTGGCCCGGGCCAACCCTTTTTCGCCTCCCTTTTCCGCAAAAGCCGATAATTTCACCCGGGTATTATTGACAAAATGATTTTACCCGGGTATTATTATCCCACGAGGTGGACATGGAAACGATCAATACTTACGCGGCCTTCGAAGGGGACACTCTGATCGTCAAAGGATCGCTGCCGGACGTGGTCCTGAAGGTCAAGAGGCGCATGGGGAAGGCCGGGAACGGCCCCGTCCTGATTTTCAGCGATGCCACCGGCAATGCGATGGACTTCAATTTCCAAGGCTCGGAAAAGGACGTCCTGAAGCGGCTGGAGGTGTTCGTGGCCGGGGACGGTGCGGACGCGACGGGCCCGGGCAGGCCCAAGCTCGGCGTGGTGTCCCGCGAGGTCTCCCTTTTGCCCCGCCAATGGGAATGGCTGGCCTCGCAATCGGGCGGCGCCTCGGCGATCCTCCGGAGGCTGGTGGACGAGGAGAGGAAAAAATCCCTGGCAGGCGATTCCCTCAAGAAGAACCAGGAACGGGCCTACAAGTTCATGTCGGTGATGGCCGGGAACCGGCATGGCTATGAAGAGGCGCTCCGGTCCCTGTACAGGAAGGATCGGAAAGGTTTCCAGCTCCACACCCGGACCTGGCCGCCCGACGTGAAGGCCCATGCCGCCGCCCTGGCCAAGCCCGTGTTCGGAAAAGCATCGGACTGAAGCGGAGGGCGCCGCCGGTGAGCGGGGCGACGCGAAAAACGTCGCCGGCCATAGCGCGAGGTCAATCCCGTACCATAATCCATCTCCTTTTCTGCTTAGGGTCCGTTAAGAAATAAATGGAGCAAAGGAGCCCCCAGATGGGGGTCAGATTGGCCCGATCGGATTGAGCAAAACCTGAGGCATAGCAGCGCTATGTCGAAGGTTTTGCGATTGACGATCGGGCCAAGATGGC